>NZ_JAIDKI010000125.1 GCF_029051885.1 Muribaculum sp. | reverse complement strand
TCCGAATTCCAGACCATGACCGTCGGCAATCAGCCATCGCATCTTCTCGTCTAACGAATAATTATGGACATATGTCCACATCGTCTCATTCATGTCCATTATATCCGCACTCATTTTCGGGCTGAAATGCGTCATCGCGACAACGGTCTTGAACGAAAGATTATCATCCGACTGGGCTGTCCAGTTTAGCGAAGCCCCGAGATTGCCCCAGTACATCCCCATCAGGTCGGCAACGGCCATATTGTCGTGACTGATAAAAAACGAGCCGTCGAGCAGATGACCCGGCGAGATGCGATAACGCAGTTTTGCCGAGATATCATAGAAATTCATCACGGTGCTCCTGTATTGTGGAATCATTTTTAAAAATGCATCCACGTACGAGCGCCGCGCATTGACGGCAAAAGAGAGTCTGTCCTTTACAATCGGTCCCTCGGCCATAATCTTGGCGGAAAGTATGCCTATGGATGCCGAACAGTGGTATTCCTCCATATCCCCGGGAGCGAGGGTGGTCTCAAGCACTGAGGAAGTGGCGTTGCCATACATTGCCGGAAGAGCGCCCTTGTAGAGAGTTGCACTGCCGAGAGCATTTTCGTTGAACGTGGAGAAGATGCCCATCACGTGGGCAGGGTTGTAGAGAGATATGCCGTCGAGCAATACAAGGTTCTGGTAGGCATTGCCGCCTCTGACCTCGAATCCACCGCCACCCTCACCCTCGCTGCGGACACCGGGAAGCAGGGTGATTGACCTGATAATGTCGGCTTCACCGCCAAAGGCAGGAACTTGCAGCATCTTTGACATTTCGATTCGCTCGGAACCGAGTCGGGGGTTGTCAATACGCTGACGTGCTGAGGTACCGGTGACAACAACCTCTTTGAGCTGCTCAGCCGCTATGCTGTCGCCAGACTCCTCAGCAATAGCATCCCCGATTGCGCCAATCAGGCATAGACCTAAAACAACTGTTTTCATGCCACAAAGTTAAGCATTTCCGACGAGCATCATCATACCGCCACGCAATCAGTTATCTACAAGAGAGATACGTCACTACCCGATATGTTGCATCATGATTGGGCATTCTGAAATTTTCATCTCGAAAAGTCTGAAAAATCTCATATACATACTTACTTAGAGCTTGTTTAATAATAAATGTTGCCGCCAGGGTCGTATAGCTTGAGACGATTTTCGACATGTGACGAAGGA
>NZ_JAIDKI010000124.1 GCF_029051885.1 Muribaculum sp. | reverse complement strand
GTTTAATATCGTTGATATATTTTTGCATTTATTTCAAAATCAGCAAGAGAGTGAGGAATTATAAAATTACCGGTTGTTTCGTATATCTTGGCCGCTTTTCGCCCTGTTCCTCAGTCGTGTACATAAAGTACACTCCTTCGTCACATGTCGAAAATCGTCTCAAGCTATACGACCCTGGCGGCAACATTTATTATTAAACAAGCTCTTATAGATTGTCAGACGATGCTTCGGAGGAATCACGGTACTTATTGCGGTGAACCCTTTTGGGTGCACTTCCTGCCATTCCTTCAATGACTATAACGATTTCTCCGCGTGGTTGGTTCGCGGAAAAGTATTCGACAAGTTCACAAAGTGTGCCTGTATGTGTAGAATCATGCATCTTTGATATCTCACGGCACACAGCGGCTCGACGTGTGGGGCCACAAGCATCAGCAAGTTCCTTCAGAGTAGTACAAAGACGGAGAGGAGACTCATATATCACGAATGTGCGTGGTTCGACCGCAAGTTCTTCAAGGCGTGTGCGACGCCCTTTCTTCGGTGGCAGAAATCCCTCGAAAGTAAACCTGTCGCATGGCAGCCCGGAATTTACAAGAGCCGGAATCAACGCCGTAGGTCCCGGTAGGGTTTCGACATCGATGCCTGCCGCACGGGCCTCCCTGACAAGCATAAAGCCGGGGTCGGATATGCCGGGTGTACCGGCATCGCTCACAAGGGCGATGTTTTCTCCACCACACAGACGGTCCACAACACGTGCCGTAGTATCATGCTCATTATATTTATGGTGGCTCGCAGTAGGGGTGGATATGCCGAAATGCTTCAACAACACACCACTTGTACGGGTGTCCTCACACAGTATCAAGTCCACGCCGCGCAACGTTTCTACTGCCCGTGGAGTCATATCACCGAGATTGCCTACGGGAGTAGGCACAATAAAGAGTCTACCGCTCATCGTGTGGCAAAATGCTTTTCAATAATTTCCATGAAATCCTTTACCTCCTGATTGTCGGCATCCCACTGGAGGTCGGTCATAAAGTAGTCTACAGCCTCGGAATAGCTCGACATGGCCTCGACAAGATTGAGCGTATCGCTCATTTCTATGTCAGAATTGCCGAATAGCTCACGACGGAAACGGAAACGGTCGTTAAGCGAAAAAGCCTTGCGAAGATTTCTTGACCCTTCGCGAGCCAGTTTCTCGTCGAGACGCAAAGGCTCCTCAGCAACAGCTTCATCCTCTTGACAAGAATATTCAGCCTCGTCCGCCACCACTTCATTGTCAGCAATTGACTCGGAGAGAACATCATCGCCATCTGCCGCATCGGGGGCGACATCATCAGAAGCTATCTCGTCGGCAGAATCGACCGACTCGACTGTAAGTGGATTCGAGCATACGATATCGCAGTCTACCTCATAGACATCAGCCACATGATTATCGGAGATATTGACCGAATTTTCATCTTGCAGCTCAGACATACCGGCAGCGCTCGACATATCAGCTGTGTCCGACGACATTCCGACAGTATCCTGTCGTGCCATATCCGACAAGTCGCCTGCTGTAGAATGGATTTCAGCGGCTTTTTCCAAAATCATATTCCACATAGCGACAGGTGTGGCGTCGCCACGTTTCCGTGCCGAAAGTAGAAGTCCCTCCAACTCATATCCGAGTGAAAGCAATTTATCAATGCTGATATTCAATACGTTATCCATATTTAAAACAATAAAAGTCCTTTATCAGACAACAAAGATAAGAAATTACATATATAATAACGCATAAGCACATGATATAAAGCGCTAATAAGACTCCATTCTACAAAAAAAATGGAGAACACCGGTCAGAACAGTATATACAGAAAGACGCTGCCGGATTCGGCAGCGTCTTTCTATATATACTGTAGTAAGATACAGTTTTTATACTCCCTGGAGCTTGAAGGTGATAGGCAGTGTATACCACACGTTCACCGACTGGCCGTTCATCTTGCCGGGGATAAAGTCGGGAAGCGACTTAACCACGCGCACGGCTTCTTTGTCGAGATCGGGGTCCTTGCCACGGGCCACCTTTACTTCGCCAATCTTACCGGTCTTGGTAACGACGAACTGTACTACCACACGGCCCTGGATGTTGTTCTCCATAGCCACGGGAGGATACTTGAGGTTCTTCTGGATGTACTTCATGAGCTCAGCCTCGCCACCGGGGAACTGGGGCATCTGCTCTACGGCAGTAAACACCTTGTTCTCTTCAACGGGCTTCTTCTCCTCGACGATAATCTCGTCTTTGTGCTCACGTACTACATTGCGGTCGTCAGTACCTTTGTCAAAGTCGCTCTGACCGAAAGCGGTAGTAGTTTCCTTAAGTTCATCCTGAGTCTTGATTTCGTCCTCAGCGTTTACCTTCTCGTCCTCAACGATGGCGAGCTCTGTCACCTTCACAGTATTGAGGATTTCTTCGGGAAGCGCTTCGGGGATTTCTACCTCTACACGCTGCTGATCTTCTTCAGGCTGATCCTGCTCTTCATCCACAGTATTGTCAAGATTCACGAGTGCCTGTTCGGTAAGGTCCTCGGGTTTCTCCTCGGCCTTGGGAAGCACTGTGTTGACTAACAGAGGAAGTATAAAGGCGATTGCAATTACGATTACAACTACAATCATCGCCTTATTGTGGCGGGCATCAGAGTTCTTACGCATCTCATATGCGCCAAACTGCTGGTTCTTGCCTTCAAAGACTATGTCGCGCCATTCTTTTGATGAAAGATCTACATCTTTTGCCATTGTTCTTGCTGATTTAATAGTTAAACATATAGACCGTCATCATTTCTTCGGATTCTTGGCGATATAGTCGAAGATCATCGCAGAGTCGACACCATTGATGTTGTCGATCTGGTAGCGGGAAATCTGGTTGATCTGCATCTCGTCGAGAGCGCCGATGAGGCTCTCCCAAGAGGCGTTGGGACCGGCCTTGATGATGACTACCGGGCGATCCTGAATCAGAGAGTCGTTACGAATCTCCTTTGCACGGGCCTGATACTCGTCATCGTTGATTTTCTTATCCTTCCAGTCCTTTTTGAGGACAGCGATTTTCTCAAGTACAGTCTTGTTCTTGTCGTGAAGGATTTTGCGGATACCCTGCTCCTGACCATTTACGTTGCCTACAAATTTCTCAGCCTTGAGGATAGAATTGTCAAGAAGACCATCCTTGTTCTCATCGGCGATATCGGGCTTGCCGAAGTAGTAGTAAATGATATGGGCGGGTTTGCCGGTTTCGGGGTCAGTTTTCACGTTTCCGTCAGCGTCGCGCTCGGTATCGAGAATGAGCGTTACGGCCTGGGACTCCTTTGCTTTGTTCTGCTGTTCCTGCTCAACCTTTTCGTTGGAGGGGAGCGAGATATTCAGAGTCTGCGACTTAATCATCGTAGTACAAAGCATGAAGAACGTGATCAGAAGCATGTTCATATCCACCATGGGCGTAAAGTCCACGTGAATCGACATCTTCTTTTGGGCGCCTTTTTTCTTTTTGCCGCCCTTATCGGATTGTTCTATTTGTGCCATGATGTTTAGTCGTTCTCAGTTTTTAATGCAGTCAGGAGGCTGAACTTGTTCATCTTGAGGGTCTGGAGGTTGTCAAGGACGGTGTGGACGATATCGTAGGGAGTGTCCGAGTCGGCCTTTACAGCGATACCTTCACCGCTCTTGATGGTCTTCTCCATGTTATCGTTCGAGTTATAGATGGCGCGCATCCATATCTGGAACTCATTGGGGTTAGCGAGATCCTGATTACCGTCGACAGGAATACCGATTTTCCATTCGGGGCGTTTGCCCTGCATGATTTCATCCTGATGTACCTGCGACTCGTCGAGGAATGCCGGGAGCTGGGCGATGGGCATGCCAAACATGTTCATTTTAGCGAACTTGCTGACTTGCTCCTGCGTGAGCTGTACCTTTTTGCTATGGGTCTTGTTGTACTCGGCTACGGCGTTCTGGAGGATATCTGCTCTAACCTTCTCTGAAGAGTAGGTCGAGTCGGCGTCGCCCAACACTCCAAGGAATATTTCACCCTTGGGTGACACCAGTACGGTAGTCACATTATTGATGGGCACCTTCAGTTCCGACACTGAGGCCGGGGTAATAACCGTAACAGGTTCCTTCTGAAGGAAGGTCGAGGTCAACATGAAGAAAGTAAGCAAAAGAACAGTCACGTCACTCATCGCGGTCATGTCGATGAGGGTGCTCTTTCTTTTAATTTTTACTTTTCCCATTGTACTTCGTTTACTGTATTATAATGTAGGAAAGACAATGGAATTAGTGAGTAGCGGCGAAAGTGGATACGATTGAGAAACCGATTTCGTCGATAGCGTAGGTGAGGTTGTCGATCTTGTTGGTGTAGAAGTTGTAAGAGATTACAGCGAATGCACCGGTGGCGATACCGAAGGCGGTGTTGATAAGAGCCTCAGAAATACCGGTCGAAAGTTCGGTAGAGTCAGGAGCACCAGATGCGGCAAGAGCCTGGAACGACTTGATCATACCCATTACAGTACCGAGAAGACCTACGAGAGTACCGAGAGTAGTAAGAGTAGCCACGATGGGGAGGTTCTGCTGGAGAGCAGGCATCTCGAGAGCTGTAGCTTCCTCAACTTCCTTCTGGAGGTTGGCAATCTTCTGCTCCTTGGTAAGAACAGTGTTCTTGTCCATTTCTTCGTAACGTACGAGAGCGGCGCTTACTACAGCGGCTACAGAACCCTTCTGGTTGGCGCAAAGTTTCTGAGCACCTGCGATGTCACCCTTCTTGAGGCAAGCCTTAACGCCGGCAACGAACTTGGTGATAGAACCTTTACCCTTTGCAGAAGAGAGGGCGATCCAACGCTCTACAGAGAGAACGATAACGGTAAGGAAGAGGGTCTGAAGGATAGGCACGATGAAACCGCCTTTGTATACTGTACCCCAAAGGTCCTGAGGATGACCGGCTTCGTCAAAGTGGCTGGCATGGCCGAACCAGAAGATAAAGAGGCAGATTGCCACGATAAAGCAGGCAACAATCACGAGGAAAGCGTTCTTGATACCGCGAACGTTAGAACCGCTGTCGTGGAGATTCTGAGTTTTGGCAGGGGCTGCACCTGCATTAGGCTTTTGAGCTTCCATAATTTTTTGTAAGAAAGTTTTTTGTGATTAGTTAAACTATTATAGGTTATTGTTGGTTATTTATTTTGGTTAGTAATCGCGGCTAAAGCCGCAGAAACATCTTCATCAAGAGGGGCAACTTTGAAACATTGGCGACACACAGGCCTGTACTACACTCACGGTTTAGCCAAGGTCGAGATGGTCAGAAACACAGCTTACACTGTCAACGTTCCTCCGGTATAGACTCTTCAAATATCACTTCCGGCACCATTCCCGAATGGGTGCAACCGGATTAGGATATGCAAATTTATCATTAGTTTTCTTATCCCGCAAATTTTATTTGTCTATTTTTTAATCCAAAAAGCCTTTTGAGCCATTCTTAGCATTAATATATGTTTCATAGCATATTTTTAGGAAACAAATATAATAAATACTTCCGTTCATTTGTTTATATACATTTATCATTGCTCACCAAAAGCAATACATCACCCATATAAAGACGAGTATCACCTTTCGGCACTATATACCTGTCGTCGCGGCGAACCATTACGGCAAGAGCATCGGACGGGAGACCTATTTCCTTCAAGGTGCTGCCGTCGGCAAGCATATCCGATGTAATCTCAAGTTCCCGCGTGGTGGCGGCTATATCTTCAGAGATATCAATTCCCTGGAATGCCCTCTCCCTGACAGGCTCACTGAGCCCGAGCCAACGGGCCATGGAATTGACCGTCGTGCCCTGCAATAGAAGCGACAGAATAGTTATAAAAAACACTATATTAAATATGAACGATGACTCCTCCACTCCAGGAGACACCACGGCGTAAGTGGCAAAGATAATCGGCACAGCTCCGCGCAACCCGACCCATGATATATAGACACGTCCCTTGAATGTATATTGCCGGAAAGGGAGCAATGACAGGAATACTGCGGCCGGACGTGCCAAGAGCATTATAAAAATGCCAAGAGCTATGCCAGGGACTACAACATGGAGCAACTCGTGAGGATTGACAAGCAAGCCAAGAGTGAGGAACATGATAATCTGCACAAGCCAGGTAAATCCGCCGAAGAATGTAGCAATCGTACGCTTTACCGCCAGACGCCTGTTGCCTACCACCAGACCGGCGATATACACTGCCAGATAACTGTTCCCTCCGACAATCTCAGTAAGGGTAAACGTAAAAAACACACACGATATCACCATCACCGGATAAAGAAACTCATTATCCACACGTAGTCGGTTGACAATCCATACCGTGGCATAACCCAGGCAAAGCCCACCTGCCGCACCAAACAACAGCTGCACAACCAGCGTCGCCGACGAACTGAGCAGCAGTTGGGTCTCCGTATCGTGGTGTCCGTTGCCCTCTATTATACTGATAAGAATAATGACAAGCAGATAGGCCATAGGGTCGTTGGAGCCACTCTCAAGCTCAAGCGTGGGACGCAGCTTCTGCTTCAGCCCAAGTTTTGCGGAATCAAATATAGAAAACACCGAGGCCGAGTCTGTCGACGACATAATCGCAGCTATAAGCATCGACTCAGCCCAACCGAACGAATATTCCGGAACAAGCCAATGAAACACATAATATATAAATGCTCCCGTAATGCCGGTCGTAAGCAGCACGCCCACCGTGGCCAGTGTAATGCCGGGGAGCAATACAGGCCGTATATCAGAAAAACGAGTCTCAAGTCCACCGGTAAAAAGTATAATCGACAAGGCAATCATACCTATGAACTGAGCCGATGCCGCCGAGTCGAAATGCAATCCGAAGCCATCCACCCCGGCAACCATCCCCACGCCGAGAAACAGCAACAGGGCAGGCATACCGAAACGGCTGCCGGCCTTTCCAACAAACACACTCATCATCAGCATCGCGGCTACCACGAGCATTATATTGCTGCTTGTAATCTCTATCATACCGCAAAGTTAATCAAATATCGGCATACACCCCAATTACACACGCATTATCATCCCGACATAGCCGTCGGCAAGGACAATATTTCCTACACCGGTGTCAGTGTGGAAGAATGGATAAAAATTTACGATATTTTAAGGGAAGTCGCAATAAATTAACTACCTTTGCACAAAATTTTCCGTCAACATAATTATGGTTATGGCAATATCTATCAACTTAAGGAAAGGACTCGACATAAACATACGTGGTGCAGCCACAGTGTCGCAGCCCCTGACCCGTATGCCTGCCAGATGCGCTGTCATTCCCGACGACTATCCCGGCATCACGCCGAAAGTCGATGTCAAAGAAGGCGACCATGTACTCGCAGGCACCCCATTGATTCACGACAAGCAATTCCCCGACATCCGAATTGTTTCGCCGGTAGCCGGAACCGTCGAGGCTGTTGTGCGCGGCGAACGCCGCAAACTCGAGCGTATCGTAATCGTGCCCGACACGAAAAATCCCGAAGAGACCGCCGCACTACCGTCAGCACCGACCGACCGCACTACTGCGCAACGTCTGCTACTCGACTCAGGCCTATGGGCTCAGATGCGTCAACGTCCCTACGGTATTGTGCCACGTCCGGGCATCAATCCGCGCGACATCTTTGTCACAACATTCGACTCGGCACCGCTCGCTCCCGACTGGAGCGCATTCGCAGCCGACAAGATTGCCGAACTCAATGCTGCCGTGTCGCTTTTAAGACACCTGACCGATGGCGACGTCTATGTAGGCGTGCGTCCGGGAAGCCCCTTCGCAGCAATCGAGGGAGCGAAAATAGTGACTGTAAACGGTCCTCACCCAGCAGGAAACGCAGGCATACAGATTGCCAACGTGAAGCCCGTCAACAAGGGTGATATCGTGTGGACACTCGACCTCCCCACCCTGTTGCGCATCGGTATGCTCGTGAGCCACGGCAAGCTATGTTCGGATATAGTGGTGGCACTTACAGGATGCGAAGTGACCGAACCCAAATACGTACTCACTAAAATCGGTGCCGACATGGCTACACTGATGGAAGGTGAGATCAACCACGACACAATCCACCATCGCGTAATATCCGGCAATGTACTCACCGGAATGCCGGTATCGGCGTCCGACGGATTCCTGCGCTACCCATACACACAGGTGACTGTGATTGCTGAGGGCGACGATGTGGCCGACTTCCTCGGCTGGGCCTCGCTATCTCCTCGGAAAATGAGCGTAAGCCGTTCGTTCCCGGGCCATTTCCTCAAGAAAGCATTCTGCCCCGACGCCCGCATTCTTGGCGGACGCCGCGCAATGATAATGTCGGGTGTGTACGACAAGGTACTCCCGATGGACATAATGCCGGAATATCTGATAAAGGCCTGCATCGCGCGCGACCTCGACCGAATGGAGCAACTCGGTATCTACGAGATTGTACCTGAGGATATAGCCCTGTGCGAATATGTCGACCCCTCGAAACTTGAGCTACAGAAGATACTATCTGACGCGCTCGAATATATGTTTAAGGAACTCAATTGATTACAATCGTGAAAGCACTTAGAAAATATCTCGACCGTATCAAGCCCCAATTCCAGCCCGGAGGCCGTCTGCACGCCTTCGAGTCGGTATTCGACGGCTTCGAGACGTTCCTGTTCACACCCACCACCACCTCGCGCTCAGGCTGCAATATCCACGACAGTCTCGATTCGAAGCGAGTGATGATTATCGTGGTGCTCGCGCTTATGCCATGTATGCTATTCGGCATGTTCAACATAGGCTACCAGCACTGGCTCGCAATAGGCGACATGAGCTTCCCCTTCTGGGAAATGTTTGCCTATGGATTTCTCGCCCTGCTCCCTAAGCTGGTTGTGTCTTATGGCGTAGGACTCGGCATCGAATTTGCCGTAGCACAATGGCGCAAAGAAGAAATCCAGGAAGGATTTCTCGTATCAGGCATACTGATTCCTCTCATATGTCCTATTGACACTCCGCTGTGGATGATGGCCGTAGCTACCGCATTCTCAGTAATCTTCGTAAAGGAGATATTCGGCGGTACTGGTTACAACATCTTCAATGTCGCCCTCGTAACACGCGCATTCCTCTTCTTCGCCTACCCCTCGAAGATGAGCGGCGATGGCGTGTTTGTATCCACCGGCAGCATCTGCGGACTTGGACAGGGCACTGTGGTCGACGGATTCACCGGCGCAACACCGCTTGGACAGGTTGCCACAAATGTAGGTGACAAAATCATGATTACCGACGTTACCGGCGCAGCATTGAGCTACTGGGACATGTTCCTCGGACTCATACCCGGATCGGTCGGCGAAACATCCACATTGTGCATACTCATCGGAGCAGCCATACTGCTCGCAACCGGTATCGCAAGCTGGCGAATCATCCTGTCGGTATTTGCCGGAGGCTTCCTGATGGGACTGATTGCCAACTGTTTCCCGACAGAGCTCTATCCTGCCTCGATGCTCTCTCCGCTCGAGCAGATTACTCTCGGCGGATTTGCGTTCGCAGCAGTGTTCATGGCAACCGACCCCGTGACTGCGGCACGCACCAACACAGGCAAATATATCTACGGATTTCTTGTGGGAGTAATTGCGGTGATTATCCGCACATACAACAACGGCTACCCCGAAGGCGCCATGTTGGCCGTGCTC
Organism: Muribaculum sp.; assembly: GCF_029051885.1. GTDB lineage: Bacteria > Bacteroidota > Bacteroidia > Bacteroidales > Muribaculaceae > Muribaculum. The sequence continues at coordinate 13,487 of NZ_JAIDKI010000124.1, read as the reverse complement.
CTGATGAACGCGCTCGCTCCGCTTATCGACTACTGCGTAGTAGAGGGCAATATACGCCGTCGTATGCGTCGTCTTAACTCTAAAGCGTGAATGGTATGAACAAGCAAAGCAACGTATACACCATTATTTATATAATAGTGATGGTGGTAGTAGTGGGTGCGGCTCTCGCATTCACCGCCCTGGGACTAAAATCCCGCCAGCAGGAGAATATCAATGCCGATAAAATGAAGCAGATTCTCGCATCGGTACACATAGTCCCCGAGAAAGACTCAGTCACAGCCGATTTTGACAAATACATCACCCGCTCGTTTATCGTCAACTCACTCGGCGAAGAACTTTCCGGCAATGCATTCGACGTAAACACTGCCGAAGAAGCCAAAAAGCCTGTTGACGAACGCCAGCTACCGGTATATGAATGTACTGTAGCTCCTGGCGAAGTGAAATACATCGTCCCGGTAAACGGCGCCGGACTGTGGGGACCGATATGGGGCTATGTATCAATCGATGCTGACGGGTCGACAGTATATGGCGCATACTTCGCCCACCAGGGCGAGACCCCCGGACTCGGCGCTGAAATCGAAAAGCCCGCCTTCTCCAGCCAGTTTGAAGGTAAACACATGTTCAAGAACGGACAGTTCTTGCCTGTCGCTGTGGTAAAGGCCGGACAGGCTCCTGCCAACGGAGAAGACTATGTCGACGGAATATCCGGAGGTACAATCACCTCAAAGGGTGTGGGCTCGATGATTGACAACTGTATCGGCGCCTACTCCAAGTTTCTTGAAAACATTAAAGAAAACCCAACACGGTAAGTCATGGCCACAGAAAACAAAAATCTGAGCGCACTGCTCAATCCGCTGTCGAAAGACAATCCCGTGATTGTCCAGATTCTGGGTATATGCTCATGTCTGGCTGTCACCGCAAAGCTCGAGCCCGCATGTGTCATGGGTATTTCCGTGATTGCCGTGCTCGCATTTGCCAACGTTATCATATCTCTGATACGCAACACTATTCCCACCAATATCCGCATTATCGTTCAGCTCGTGGTGGTAGCAGGTCTTGTGGTAATAGTCAACCAGCTCCTTATCGCCTACCAGTACGATGTCAGCAAGCAGCTGTCGGTATTCGTAAGCCTTATAGTTACCAACTGTATCCTCATGGGACGCCTTGAAGCCTTCGCCATGGGCAACAAGCCATGGCCATCGTTTCTCGACGGTATCGGCAATGGCGCAGGCTATGCCATAATACTGATTATCGTGGCATTCTTCCGCGAGCTTCTCGGCAGTGGCACACTCTGGGGCATACAGGTGATACCTCAGAGCTGGTATGAACTCGGATACGCCAACAACGGACTGATGATTCTCCCCCCGATGGCACTTATCGTCACAGGCTGTATCATCTGGGTACACCGTTCTGTCAACAAAGACCTTCAGGAATAAACCAACCACATATCTAAAAAGTAGTATCAAATGGAAAATTTCAACATTTTCATACGGTCGATTTTTGTCGACAACATGATTTTTGCCTACTTCCTCGGTATGTGCTCGTTTCTGGCCGTATCAAAGAAGGTAAAAACTGCTCTCGGACTCGGAGCTGCCGTGACATTCATGCTCGTGGTGTCGCTCCCGATCAACTATCTGCTCGAAAACTATGTATTGCGTGCCGGAGCCCTCAGCTGGCTCGGAGCCGAATTCGCCGATGTCGACCTCAGCTTCCTCTCGCTGATTATGTTCATAGCCGTAATCGCGTCGCTGACACAGCTCGTCGAAATGGCTGTCGAGAAGTTCAGCCCCTCCCTCTACGCTTCGCTCGGTATATTCCTCCCGCTCATCGCCGTCAACTGCGCCATCCTCGGAGGCTCGCTGTTCATGCAGCAGCGCGACTTCCCCAACGTATGGACAGCTACATGTGCCGGTGCCGGATGGGGTCTCGGATGGCTCCTCGCAATCGTGGCTATTGCCGCGATACGCGAACGCCTGGAGGAGTACAGCAACATCCCCCGTCCTCTCAGGGGTGTGGGTATCACATTTATAATCACCGGCCTTATGGGCATTGCGTTCATGAGCTTCCTCGGCATTAAACTTTGATGAATCAATGAATACACTATCACTGACCATCCTTGCCTCAACCGGTTCGCTCACTGTGATAGCCGGAGTGGCAATATTCCTGATAATCACCCTGCTCCTGGTAGCGATGCTTCTCGTAGCCAAGAAATTCCTGGTAAAGACCGGACAGGTGCGTATCAATATCAACAACGATAAAGACGTGTTTGCACAGTCAGGCAAGACCCTGCTGTCGACTCTTGCCGACCAGAATGTATTCCTCTCTTCGGCATGCGGCGGAAAGGGAAGCTGCGGACAGTGCAAGGTACAGGTATTCGAAGGCGGAGGCAATATACTCCCCACCGAGACCGTACACTTCTCACGCAAAGAGATGAAAGACAACTGGCGCCTCGGCTGTCAGGTAAAGGTAAAGGACGACATGAAAATCGGCGTGCCGGCATCTGTGCTCGACGTCAAAGAGTGGGAATGCGAAGTCATCTCCAACAAAAATGTCGCCACCTTCATCAAGGAATTCATCGTGGCTCTCCCTCCCGGCGAGCATATGAACTTCCTCCCCGGCTCCTACGCACAGATTAAGATTCCTACATATGAGATGGACTACGATAAAGACATCGACAAGTCGCTCATTGGCGAGGAATACCTCCCCGCATGGGAAAAGTTCGGCCTGTTCGGTCTGAAATGCCGCAACACTTCGGCCACAGTACGCGCCTACTCCATGGCCAACTACCCCGAAGAAGGCGACCGCATAATGCTCACCGTCCGTATCGCGACACCTCCCTTCAAGCCAAAACCCGAAGTAGGATTCCAGGACGTGATGCCGGGTATCGCATCGAGCTACATATTCACCCTCAAACCGGGCGACAAGGTAGTGATGAGCGGCCCCTACGGCGACTTCCACCCCATCTTCGACTCCAAGAACGAGATGATGTGGGTAGGCGGCGGCGCCGGTATGGCTCCTCTGCGTGCTCAGATTATGTACCTGACACGCACACTCAACACTACCGACCGCGTCATGAACTACTTCTACGGAGCACGCGCGCTCAACGAGGTGTTCTACCTCCAGGACTTCCTCCAGCTCGAGAAGGACTTCCCCAACTTCAAGTTCCACCTCGCCCTCGACCGTCCCGACCCTGCGGCCGACGCTGCAGGAGTGAAGTATACTCCGGGATTCGTACACCAGGTCATCTACGAGACATATCTCAAGAACCATCCGGCTCCGGAGGATATCGAATACTACATGTGCGGCCCCGGCCCCATGAGCAAAGCTGTAGAGAAAATGCTTTGGGACCTCGGCGTTCCCTCCGAAAATCTCATGTACGACAACTTCGGCGGATAATGCATCTCGCCTGAATATAATATCCGGCAGCGGCGTCACCATATGTGGCGCCGCTGCTGTTTTACCCGACACATAATCTCGCGCCCAATCATAACGTCACACCTAAATTTCCTATAATTCTTGTGAAATAATGTAACTGCGGCTCTCCATTTCATCACTTTTCATTAACTTAGCGGAGATGTAAACCCTCAAAGCCAATAAAAAATGTCTGATAACAACATGTTTGACGAAAACGACGCCATAAAATTTATCCGGGCCTACATGCCCCAGGATATCGCCGGCAAATACAGCGACGATGAGATTCTTAACATAATCGACATGATATGGGACTTTTACGAGGACAACGGATTTCTTGAAATTCCCGCCGACGACTCAGCCGATGCCGAGCCCGAACTCCCCCAGATAATGGCCTATGTCAGCAAGATGCTTGCCAAAGACAAACTTGCCGTTGTCGATACCGCCGACGTTCATTACATCGTCGAGGGTGAACTCGCTTATGAAAAATCGCTTGATGTCGACGCCTGATGTTCCACATTACAAAAATCATATTATCTATCACGCTGCTGCTTGCAGGAGGTGTACCAACGCTACATGCTGAGAATATCTTCCAGAAAATCGCACGCATAGGTGCCGGTACGGTAAAGCCGGCAACCGACAGCATCAGTGCAGACAATGAGTCAGGGAAAAAAGCGAAGAAACATAAAAAAAATAAAGACGACGTTGCCACCGACCCGTTTGAACTGTCGCTCGACGAGAACCTTGTCGTGCCTCCAGTCAACGATAAGCTCAAGCCGGTAATTGTCGGCTACATGAATGAGGTAGCCAAAAAGCTGGCACAGCGCAAAGTGGCACGTATAGAGACTATGCGCTCGGGCGAAGTAATCGTGGCAACAATTAATACCGACCTGCTCTTCGCCCCCAACGATACAGTGCTCCGCTCTACCGCACAGGAGATTCTTTCCCCCTACCGTTCGCTCTTGAGCAGAGGCATGTACAAATTCATACTTACATGCCACACCGACGACACCGGCTCAGTGCCATACACCGACCGTCTGAGCGAAGCGCGCGTAAATGCCGTTGACGCATGGCTCTCGCGCAATATCCCGACAGATATAGTGCTTGTGCCGTATGCCCTCGGTGCCTCAGAGCCACTCCATCCCAACGATTCTCAGTCCAATCGTGCCGCCAACCGGCGTATCGAGATTTTCATAGTCCCCACCGAGACATTGGTCGAGCTTGCTAAATCCGGAAAGCTGAACAGCGACTTCCATTAAGTCCACACATCCATACACACCCTCTCTCGTCCTACGGACCACACTCCGACACATAGCCGACAGACTGTAATTACCCTGGGCAAGTCTCTCCAGGTTGCCTGCATTGTACCGCTAATATTTTTTGAAGCTAATCACATAATGAAATCCTCCATTTCCACTGCCGCCGTCATAGCCCTCGCGCTCTCTGCGGCATGTTCTACATCCCACGCATCGACTCCCAACTTCACCATTACAACTCCTGTACCCGCCGAAAGCAAAAACAAGATGGCATATCTTGTCAACCGCGAGACCGGAGACAAAGTCGACAGCGTGCTTATTACAGGCAATGAACTGAAGTTCTCAGGCGCAGTGACCGACCCCTACTATGCGCGCATACTCATAGGCGACAAAAGAGGACCGTCATTCATCGTCGAGCCTGGTGAAATCACCATCGGCCCCGACGGAAAATGCATCTCCACATCGCTCAACAAAGAGATGGAAGCCTTTACCGAGCGCTACATCGCTGTGGCACGCTCGCTCGACTCACTCCCTTCCGACTCACTGAAGCAGGCTGCCGTCGACCGATTCAACGCAACTGCCGACAGCACCATGCAGGCCCATCTCTCCGACCCACTCGGCCGCATAATATTCCTTGACAAAGCCTCTGAATGCCGTTCGACATCAGCTCTCGAAGAATTGCTGAAGAAATATCCACAGTTCCGCACTCTTAAGAGCATTACTGACCTGGCCACAAGCCTCCACAACGCCGAGGCTACTGCTCCCGGAAAGAAATTTACCGACTTCACCGTCAGCTACAACGGTACCGACCAGAAGCTAAGCGATTATGCCGGAAAAGGCAAATGGCTGCTCGTCGACTTCTGGGCAAGCTGGTGCGGACCATGCCGCCGCGCAATGCCTCTGCTCAAAGAGCTGTACAGCCAGTATAAGGATAAGGGCCTTGAAGTGCTTGGTGTAGCCGTATGGGACGAACCCGCCGACTCCGAACGTGCGGCCCGACAGATGCAGCTCCCCTGGCCTCAGATTATCAACGCACAGAAAATACCTACCGACCTCTACGGCATATACGGTATACCCCATCTGATGCTCATCGCTCCCGACGGCACTATCGCCGCACGCGGCATCGAAGGTGACGAACTCCGCAAGGCCATAGCCGATGCGTTCACTCCTGCTGCTCCTGAAACAGCCACCGAACAGTAACGCCCCAGGCCGACAGGCTTATAATCCAGCCTATGACAGCGCCGGCGGCATCAGCCATAAAATCGGCCCAGTCCTCGCCGCGTCCCATGTCCATGGCCCCCTGCAAAAGCTCGATGGCACCTCCGAAGAGCACCACTATTATCATATACACAGTAAGCAATCCCTTAGGCGCGCGCACCGAATCATCAAATCGGTGCGCCGCTTTTTTTCTAAGCGCGTCGGTAGCCATGCAGAGCATCATCCCCATCATCATTATAGCGTGGACCACCTTGTCGGCACCCTCGAAAAGCGATACGTGGTTGCCGTTCAGAGGATCGGGCGAAAGAGTCAGATAAAGTATCGCCATACAGCACACTATGCTGAGCGTCCATGCCGGAAGCCCGCGTACAAGAAGCCTGATCATACGCTGTCCTCCCATTTTACCCTTACACCAGGAACCCCACGACGCAGACGCTCGCAGAATATAGTAGTCAGCGCATTGCTCGTACTGCCATTGCCGGCCGGATGCACCATCGTCAGCGCCTTTTCAGCAGGCTGCCACTCGGCCGAGTCAACCTCTACCGACAGTTTCAGATCCTGACCGGCCGACGCACGCGCCAGAAATCCTATCATAAGCAGACCCTTGCGCGCAAACCACCAGGTGCCGGCAAGTTCCAAAGCCTCGATATCCAGTCCGGTCTCCTCCTTAATCTCACGGCGCGCGGCCTCTTCGGCAGTCTCGCCGGGAGCCATGTAGCCCGACACGAGATTGCAGTACTGCGTGCTGATATACGCCTGGCGCTGCAACAGCACTTCATCGCGCTCATTGGCCACAAGCGCTATCACACATGTCGAAAACATGTCAAACCATGGCTTGCCGCATTTATCGCACCAGGGCACCATACCCTCGTCGCCAAGCTCCCTCTCGCCGAGCCTGCTCCCGCAATCGGGACAATACGTAAATCTCATTTCGCGTATATTTTCTCAAAAACAAATAGTCAGTAACTGACACACGGCCTTCGCCGCATAAGAACATGTCTTAACAGTTCCCTCCGTACTAATAACGCACAAATACACCATTTTAGTTTACCATGCTTTACGCAGCAACATCCCCTGGCGTATCCCGGTCTCGGCGAGACGACGCTCAAGTCTATGCACGAATTCATAATTTTTCAGTCCCCAGCGCGGACTTATAAGCATCTCTCCCGGCGACTGGCTTGTAAAACGTTCGATTGCAATCGACGGATGCAACCGGCCTACCGCCTCGCAGCAGAAATCGAGATACCCTTCGACAGTCCATTGCTCCACGCTCTCCTCGCCTGCGGCCACAGCACGGGCAAGCGGAGTATCGGCCACAATCTGGAGCTGATGCAGCTTCACGGTATCAGGCCGCAACAGATTTACCGCATCGACAGTCTGTAGCATCATGCCATGCGTCTCACCCGGCAAACCCATTATAAGATGAAGCCCCGTACACAACCCATGCACGCGGGCCATCTCCACAGCCTCTACCGTATCGGCCCAACGATGACAGCGGTTCACGCGCCGCAATGTGGCATCGTGGGCGCTCTCTGCGCCAAACTCCATCATCACAAACTTGCCGGCATCACGTATTCCGCCAAGGAAGCGCGCCACCCTGCGGTCAAAGCAGTCGGGACGCGTGCCTACTACCATTCCGCCTATGCCATCCACACCCATAGCCTCCAGACAGGCGCTCCTGAAACTGTCAAATCCTCCGTGAGTCGATGTATACGACTGAAAGTAGGCAAGATACCGCATCTGCGGATACTTGTGCCCGAAAAACAGCCTCCCCTTCTCAAGCTGCACGGCCACACTGTCACTCGCCAGGCAATAGCCAGGCGTAAACGCCATATTGTTGCAGTACGTGCACCCTCCGCGCCCTATCGTGCCGTCGCGGTTGGGACAGCTTCTGCCGGTATTCACCGAAAGTTTCTGCATCTTCGTATCGAAGTGGGCGCCGAGAAAGTCGGCATAGTCGCGGTAACGCTTGTCAGCCATAATCCTACGTCCGACCGTTTCAGTTTATACGTGCTCCACGGTTGAGCAGAGCGGCATCGAGCAGAGTCATCGCAGCCATAGCCTCGACTATAGGCACCGCGCGCGGCAACACACACGGATCGTGGCGACCGCGGGCATGTAGCGTAGTGTCGGCGCCGCTGTCGTCGACAGTAGCCACCTCCCTGAGCAGCGTGGCCACCGGCTTGAAGGCCACACGCATCACTATATCCTCGCCGTTGGATATACCGCCCTGTATCCCGCCGGAGTGGTTGCTGAGGAAATTAGGAGTCTCCCCTACCCCTCGGCTCTCCATCACATCGATCATCTCCGAGCCACGGCGGCAACATCCGTCAAAACCCATTCCATACTCAAACCCCTTGGCGGCATTGATGCTCAGCATCGCCGCGCCGAGCATGGCGTGGAGCTTGCCGGCAACGGGCTCGCCAAGGCCGGCAGGTATACCGCGCACTACAGCGGTTACCACTCCGCCTATCGTGTCGCCGGCCCCCTTCACATCGAGTATCAGGCTACGCATCGCATCGGCGGCGGCACGGTCGGGACAACGCACATCGTTGGAGTCAATCAGCGATGGCGCATACCAGATTCCATCGCCGCGCATGTGTATGTCGCCCACTCGCGATGTGTAGGCCGAGATGCATACATCGGGATAAAGAACGCGCAGAGCCTGCATGGCCAATGCACCTCCTACCACTCGCGCTATCGTCTCGCGCGCCGACGAGCGCCCGCCTCCGCGGTGGTCGCGCACACCATACTTGCCCGCATAGGTATAGTCGGCGTGCGACGGACGGAACACATGGCGCATGTTGTCGTAGTCACGCGAGTGCTGGTCGGAGTTGCGCACTATAAATCCTATCGGAGTGCCGGTAGTGACTCCGTCCATCACTCCGCTCAGCAGTTCCACACGGTCGGCCTCGGAGCGTGCCGTTGTTATTGCCGACTGCCCTGGTCTACGGCGGTCGAGCTGATGCTGTAGCGCCTCAAGGTCGAGCTTTACTCCGGCGGGCATCCCGTCGATTACTCCGCCGATTGCCGCCCCATGCGATTCCCCGAAGGTCGTCACGCGATAAAGTGTGCCAAATGTGTTCATGAGTTTACTAAGTAAGTTGCTATGTCGGCTACTGTGCCGCCGGTATAGGCGATAAGGTCGGCGGGAGATATGCAAAACTGCAGCCCTCTCACTCCGGCGCTTACATATACCCGGTCGAAATTATTGATTGTACTGTGGAAAAATGTCGGGAAAGGCTTCTTCATGCCTATCGGGGAGCACCCTCCGCGTATATATCCCGTGAGCGGCAGTAACTCCTTCATCGGTATAAGGTCGGCCTTCTTCGCTCCGGCCACACGGGCAGCAGCCTTGAGGTCGACTTCCATATTTCCGGGAATCACACACACGAAATGACCGCTGCGCTCACCGTTGAGCACAAGGGTCTTGAACACACAGTTGATATCCTCGCCAAGCTCCTCGGCCACATGATCGGCGGCAAGATTGCTTTCGTCTACCTCGTAGGGCACAAGACTGTACTCTATCCCGGCCTTGTCGAGAAGACGTGCTGCATTGGTCTTTGCAGGACCCTTTTCGCTCTTTCCCATAAGACAAATATTATAATATATAGTATATATAACAAAAAATGAGAGTGTGCGTCGGTCGACGGATACTCTCATTCCTGTTTTTTGAGGTCCCAAGCAGATTCGAACTGCTGTACACGGTTTTGCAGACCGTTGCCTAACCACTCGGCCATGGAACCATCGGGGTTGTTTCGTTTAACGAGTGCAAAGTTACACCCTATTTACGTAATATGCAAATTTTCCGCCTCTTATTTTTACAAATAATTCATCATTCCCAACAAAACTACCTTAATTCCAGAGATTTAGACCCCGTTCACCAATATTTGTTAACGCTGGGGAACGGGGTCTTAGCGTATAGCTAAATAATATTCCCATTAACACTCACATACCGCAGATACACTACCTTATAATAAAAAATCCCGGTTCATGCCTGAATTTAAACAATTTTAAGTGTTAAAAATGTTAATACATTCATATTATAAACAAAGTTTATATAATTTTGCCGCAAATTTACTTAAGAGTGTTGAAATTAGTTTAATCTATGGATGTTTTTGTGATGAAACATCGTGTCGATATATATAGGCTAATATTTCTTTTTCTCTATGCATGCGTGACCTCTGTGTCGCATTGCGCGCTTGCCTCCGGTGTCCCTGAAGTACGGGGAGACACTGTCTTCGTGCATTATCAGACTTCTCCGGATAGCCCTAGAATTCATACGTATATAATAGGGGGGGTGAATTTATTCACCCGAAATCAATCGCAACCATGTGATTGTGAGAACCTTATAAATAACCTCCCGACAACAGCCATATACACCAACATGCTCTACGACGCACTGTTGGTACCCAATATCGGCATCAAATTCGCTATCGCCGACCGCCTGACAGTAGGAGCCGACTGGATGTATGCATGGTGGAACGACAGCCGTCATCATTATTACCGCATCTATGGAGGCGACTTCGACGTAAAATGGCGCATAGGCGCGCTTCGCCCCAACGATCCATTTGCCGGACATCACATCGGCCTTTACGCATCGCTCACATATTTCGACCTGCAGCGGGGAATAGACTACAAAGGCGTGATGTCGGCCAAATACAACTACGCCGCCGGCATATCCTACACCTACTCACTCCCCGTAGCGCGCCACTTCAACATCGACTTCTCTATAGGCCTTGGCTACATGTGGGGCAAAATCAAGCGCCACACCCCTATCGACGACCACGACGTGTGGCTCTCGACCGAGCGCCGCTCATGGCTCGGCCCAACACGCGCCGGCATATCGCTCGTATGGGTATTCGGCAAGGATATATATAATATCAGGAAAGGAGGCAGCAGATGATACGCCGCTCCATTCCCCTGATGCTTATTGCGCGCATCGCGCTGATTGTCGCCCTCATGACTGCCACATGCGGCTGCGAAGAGCGCCCGCTGTGCTACGACCACTCCCACAAGTCGCCTGTAAACATCGAGTTTGACTGGTCGCTCGCTCCCGAGGCCGAGCCAAGCACGATGGTGGTATGGTTCTTCCCCGTCGACGGCTCCGCCGGCCACCGCTATGAAATCATCGGCGACGGGCGCTCGTCAAGAGCCGGATTCAACACATCGCTCAATGTGCCCGAAGGCACATACCGTATGGTATGCCACAACGGCAACACCGACAACAACATCGAGCGCGGACTCACCCTCTCCGACTACGAAATCACCACATATGAGGACAACGTGCTGTCGGGCCTGAGCAACCGCGCCGACAATGCCCCGCGTCCCGACGACACCGAGTCGCAGCCAGTACGCGCACAGGCAAGCACACTCTACGCCCACACCCACGAGCAGACAATCGCCATCGTGGCCAACGCTCCAAAGCCCTACTATGTGTGCTTCACTCCACGCGAAGTGACCTACCGATGCAACGTGCGCATCACCGGAGTCGAGAACCTTCAGCCCGGACTCGAGGCAAGCGCCATCATCACAGGAGCCGCCGAGTGCTGGCACGCAGAGACCCAGGAGCCCGGCGGTGCGCTCGTAACGGTCCCCTTCCCGCTCGCCCACTGCGGCTCCGACTGCCTCACAGGCACAGTGATACTATTTGGCTACAACGAGCCGCCCGCCGACTTCTACCACAAGCTAAGGGTGTACACTTCATATAAATACTACTACGACTTCGATATTACCGACCAGATACACGATGCCCCCGACCCCTACAATATCGACGTAAAGGTGGCAGGCATAAAGCTACCCGACAATCCGGCCGGAGGCTCCGGCATGGCGCCGGGAGTAAGCGACTGGGAAGACGCAGAGGAAGAAGAAATTCCCATGTAACACAATATACTGACAATCCAATAATACAACAATAACATAATATTAATCGAAAAACCAACTAATCAAGTCATTATGAATCTGAAATTAGTCCCGTTTGCAGCAATGGCCGCTCTCATGGCCACTTCTTGCTCCAAGGAGGAAGTGATGGAAATCAACTATGACCCCGATGGCAAGGCTATCACATTCACCGCAGGCGTAGGCCACTCCCGCGCTGTTGAAACCACAGTCAAAAACCTCGGTGACTTCAAAGTTGTAGCCAAGGGCATCCACCCCCACGGCGGCATCTACAACAACTATATGATTGGTTCAGCAACAGATGGAGAGACTGCTACAAGAAGTTCGCTCAACCAAGACGACAAAGACGGCAAGTGGAGCGGCATCTGGAAACTCGACCACAATGTATCCTGGCCCACAGCCACTACCAGCGCTCTTTTCTGGGCATACACATTCTCTCAGCTCCAGGATGATAACACAAAGACTGCTGTCATGCCTACCGGTGTTACTCTCGCATTCAATACCGAAGGTACCACCCCATCAATCAACAATTTCAAGCCGGTCAAAGCCGACCTTAAAGCAGCATCCAATGCCGGCTACTGGAACGACGGCGACAATCAGTCTGATTTCCTGATTGCATTTACACAGCAGAAAAGGACAGACGGTACATCAGTAAATCTCAATTTCAATCATGCACTCTGTCAGGTTGATATCAAAGCCCAATCGGCAAACAAACAGGATAACGATGACCGAATCGTGAAAATAAAGGGCGCATGGATTGTAAACACCAACAACACCGGAAACATTTCTGCCGGCTATAATTGGGATGACGCTAATAAGGAAGCTACGATAGATCCGAAGTGGTCTGCCTCGATTGCTGCCAATGACTTCTCGGCATATGGCTCATTCTACACAACCCCTATTCTTCTAGACACCAAAAACACGGTAAAGAACCTTCTCGGCTCAACCCTTATGATTATCCCTCAGACTACTACAGCATGGAATAAGACGACTGCCGACACTGAAGGTACATATATCCTTCTTCTATGCCGTGTCGAACTCGAACATCAGGGTACAGCCCACACCGGCACAGATTCAGACCCCGATAACACAACTCTCGATGACGTAGAAATATATAACGGCAAGCACTATCACCAGCAGTTCCCGGTAAATTCCGAAAATAAATTCAAGGCCGGTGAATACGGGTTTGTATGCGTTCCGGTTGCCACCGACTGGGCTATGGGTAAAAGATATGTATATAATCTCGACATCTGCGGTGCCGCTACCGGTGCGGGATCTTACCCCCTTGATTTGGCTGATAAATTTAAGACTCTCGTTCCTGAAAACCATAAGTATAATACACTCTTTGGCGAAGAAGCAACATTAGATATCATTCCCCGTGGTGATGTCAAGGCTGTCGGTGAGCCTGTTCTTGATGCTCCTATCCAGTTCACAGTCACCGTTGAATCCTGGAAAGATGCCGGCAGCGAATGGACAGACGGCAACGTCAACCTCTAATCACACGATTTCACTTGCAACCATCATTATAAAGAGGGGAGGCATCTCATCATGCCTCCCCCTTTCAAATCACTCTGCCGCCGGACGGCGGAAACATCCCTCCACCCAACCCAAATCATTACACAATGAACCGCATATATAAAGGTATCTTCACGCTGTCGACCGCCGTAACATCAGTCTCTAATACACAACTGAAGCTGCATAGGA
>NZ_JAIDKI010000123.1 GCF_029051885.1 Muribaculum sp. | reverse complement strand
CCTTCGTCACATGTCGAAAATCGTCTCAAGCTATACGACCCTGGCGGCAACATTTATTATTAAACAAGCTCTTAAACTTTCTAATCTTGAGGCTCTTGCAGAAAAATACAATTCAGCCGTTACTGCTGATGTTGAATTTATCATCTGCGAGGATGAGTGCGGTTGCTCCGGCGACTGTGGCTCCAACTGGATGCGTAGCTGATATTCCTGCTGCATTCAAAAAAAATGACAAGGAGGCTGTGCCCGAGGCACAGTCTCCTTGTGTGTTGTGGGACGTCCCGCATTTTTTTGGATGGCTCAGCGCTTGATTAGCTTGGCCGAGCTGCGGCTTCCGTCGGCAGTAGTCACGGCCACGATATATGTGCCCGGGGCAAGAGGCTCGACGTCGATGGTGGCTGTGTTGCCGTAGGTGGCAGCTCTGGCGGCTGTCAGCGAGCCGATGAACGAATACACCTGTACGGAGGTGATTTCCGTGCGGGCCTCAACTGTGGCGGTGCTCACGGCGGGATTGGGATATATGGCCACACGTGCCGCGGTGTCATCGGCTGCGGCCGGAGTGTCGATGCCTGTTGTTCCTTCGTTGTCGAGGGGGAAGCGGGCTATCGCACGTGTCTGGTCGAAAACGTACTGGCGGGGATACGACATGGGGTATCCGCCTTCAAACGACAGCTGCATTGCAAAGTCCTCGGCATATTGTGTCGACGACCAGTAGCGCAATGTGCCCGACTCATTGAGCGGAGTAGCGCCGATGTTGGTGAACTTCTTGTTGAAAGCCTCTCGCTTGTCGGGGTAGGGGTTGGTCTTGTCGGCAGTGTTGTCGGCAGGGTCGGCAGGACGCATGGTGACATTCACTTCCGTCCAGTCGTTAATCTGTGTGGTGCCCTCGGCTGCTCCCGAGGCAACCCATGTCAGGCCGCACGAAGCGGCGAAGAGCTGGCGCAACTCGCCGATGGCGGGGAGGTACCACTGTAGATTGCCGTCGGTCTTCGACGCACACCATGCCTCGGCAGCAAACGTGTTTTCCCATCCGCTCACGCTGCGTATGGCGGCGAGATTGGCCATGCCGTCGGTTTCGGATACGGCTCCCGGCTGATCGGCCGACGCGAGCGACCACTGAAGCTGCTTGGCTTCGTCGAGCGACACAATCTTGCCGGTCATGCCGCTTTCATCCGACGGGTCGACATAGAAAACCACGCCGATACATGTCTTTCCGTCGACGATACCGCTTGCTTCCCAGCTGTCGTTGGAGAAATAATAGTCGCCTACCTTGGCCGCTTTCTGGGCCACGGTGAGTGTGTAGTCGGCTTTTACACCACCTACTTCGGCTGTGAGGATGGTGGTTCCGGCGCCGATTCCGCGTATTTTGCCTGCTGTAGATGCGTCAAACACGGCATATTCGGGGTGGGAGACGCTCCATGTCACAGGCAGACTTGCGGCTTCCGCCGGCTCGACAATAGCGGCGTATGTGCGTGTGCCACCTACGGCGAGCTTTCCTTCGGTCACAGGATTGCCTATGGCTCCGCTGTTGGATTTAATGCCGATTTTTACCGATGTCACAGTCTGTGCCATCGCGCACTGTGCGCATGCGGCTGTCATGGCCGCGGCAAGTAATGAGTAGAATACTTTCATACGATTATAATAAATATGTTAAACTGTGTTGCTTTTGAAGAGAAATAGTATTATAACACCGCAAAGATATGTAAAAATATCTAAAACGCAATCCGGGATGCCATTTTACAGGCATTCCGGATTGATTTTTTGTGGGTGATATGTCGTGATATTCTCTTCGCGTGGTGGTAGGGTGAATGCATTAGGCAATCTCTTAATGTTTTTCAGCAGATTCGGTTTATAATTTCAAGAATTAGTGCTAACTTTGTGAGTGCAGATCGCCTCGCTGACCACGCCGTTAGGGTGAGGTTCTCCGAACCACTCCCCTGTCAGGGGGTTAAGCGGAGCGGGATGTATATAACACATACATAAGAAAGCGTTTATCCGCGCTGATTCTTGACGTTTCGAAATTCTCGCAAAATTTCCCACCTATGTCAAGGGTTGAGCAACGGTAGATGCCCGTGGATATGTAATTTATCTTGCTTTCGGCATGATATTTCGGGAAGAAATATAGCCGGACGCATAGGTTGCATATACAGGCGTGGGCTTCTGCGTTGCCGTCCGACATAGGTAAGGCAATGCGAGAAGCCTCGAAACGTAGGACGGCAACAGATACAGATTCCTACGCTTTTTTCGTACAACAGCACACGCCAACGAGGGGATGACCGAGGCACAATCAATTAATTATGAAGAAATTGTCAGTTATCTACTCAGTGCTTGCGGTGATGATACTTGCATCATGCAGTCACAATCGGTCGCCTATCTCCGGTATTGCGGATGCCATCGACGACTATGTGTCTTTTTCGACAGGAGATGTCGATTGGGAAGAATTGGATAAAAAGTCGGTGTCGGAAAAACGTAAGTTTCTATCCAATAGTTCTACGACTAAGGAAGATTTGAAAGCTGCAATCGAAGCCGAGGCTTCTAAACTTGATGGCACTACAATATCTGTTGCAAATGACGAAATCTCTGAAATCGAACCGCTGAGGCTTACATTGGTTGAGAATGGCACGCAGCCAAGATTTCGGTTGAATGGCAAATTTAAAATCGAAAAGGATATTGAACTGGATGTTAGTGGTGAATATCATGCCGAAAAGCTGAAAAACGGAGCTTTGGCCAGGGTTGACCTCGCATCTCCGAAAGTAGAGGAAGAAAACGTTCATGACTCATTTACATACAGCCCCCTGGCATTTGTGAGCGTTATCCCCGTCAGTGTTGAGAATGGCGTAATTATTGCGAAGGCGGGAACTATTATCGATATAGTAAATGCTGAATGGTATTTCCGGACAGATAGTAGGCATTACAGAGATATTTATAAACAGGCCTCTGAAATCTGGCTACAACCGATAGGCCTTGCAGCCAGGAGATCAGAAGACGGGAGAATAAGTTTATAGGCTGATGACCATGAGGAACTCTTATGTTTTTCTCTTTATGCTCACCCTTTTGGGGATAATATTCACATCTTGTGGTGGCAAAGGAAAATCACGCATGGAGGAGTATAATTCAGTGGGTGAATTCAAAGACGGTTATGCAATCGCAAGCTATAACGGCACCAACAACCTTCTGCGCTATGTTATCGTCAATCAGGAATACGAGCCTGTAACCGCCGAAATGAAAGAAATAGATTATTACTCCGACGAGTTTTGGATTGCCAAAACCGTAGATAATAAATATGTCGGCATTGACAGGAAACTTGACGTTATCCCGTTTGCATTTCAGTCGCCTGAAATCTACAAGACTGTTTCTCCACGCACAATATGGGCTGAAGATTCGGCCAAAAGTCTGGTGCTTGTCGATTTGACAACCGGCAATCAACTGGGTAAGGCATATCCCGGCTGCGAAATAGACCAGGTGCTTGCTAACGGGTCGGTTGTACTAAAGTATATGAAACAGAGAAACTTTCGTGTATTGGCCGACGGCTATGCGATGATTGATGCCAATGGCAATGAACTTGTGCCTTTGGGTAAATTCACTTTCATTGGCGATTTCCACAATGGACTGGCCACATACTCGACCAATGGTTACGGAATACCTCTTTCAAGAACCAACTGTATGCACCAACCGCGCAATGCTGTATATGTCAAGTGGTATGAGCTTGGCAACGAGTTCGGTATATTCGGCAACTGTGAAAGCAACCGATTCAAACAAGGGTATATTAATGAAATGGGTGAGGTGGTAATTCCCCAGCAATATGTGTATGCCCGGCCATTTGATGAAGAAGGTTTTGCTATCGTCGGAGGAATCTCAAAGCGCAACCGTAACAATTGGGGTTACCATCGTGAGTACAGCAAAATTGATAGATCAGGAAACGTTGTAGCTACTAATCTTAGAAACCCCGATTTCTCTAAGAAATAAGTTCAATAATAAATGATTTTTTAGATTTAAGAAAACTGCAAAAAGCAATCCGGGATGCCTGTAAAATGGCATTCCGGATTGCTTTTTTGGGGGGATGATATGTCGTGATATTCCTGTTACTCGGCTATAAGGAGGAAATACTGCTTTTTGCCTTTCTGTACGAGGATGTACTTGCCGGCGAGGAGCATGTCGGCGGTGGCGGGGAGGTTGATGTCGGTTACTTTCTCCTTGTTGATTGATAGACCGTTGCCCTGGGCAAGTTTGCGCAGTTCTCCCTTGCTGGGGAACACGGCGGCTTTCTCGGTAAGGAGGTCGATGAGTTTTGTCTCACCGCTCTCGATGTCGCTCTTGGCTACCTTGAATGTGTCGACGCCCTCGAATACATCGAGCAGAGTGGCCTCGTCGATGCGGTGGAGCTTTTCGGCGGCATCCTTGCTGAAGAGTATCGACGATGCCTCCACGGCGGCCTCATAGGCTTCGGCGCTGTGTACCATAGTTGTGATTTCTTTGGCAAGGCGCTTCTGGATGGGGCGAAGTCCGGGGTCGGCAGCCTGCTCCTTGACGAGTTGCTCTACCTCTTCGCGGGTGAGTTCGGTGAATATCTTTATGTAGCGCTCGGCGTCGGCGTCGCTTACATTGAGCCAGAACTGGTAGAACTTGTAGGGTGATGTGTAGCGCGGGTCGAGCCATACGTTGCCGCTCTCGGTCTTTCCGAATTTGCCGCCGTCGGCCTTGGTGATGAGCGGACATGTCAGGGCGTATGCCTCTCCGCCGTTGGTGCGGCGTATGAGCTCGGTGCCGGTGGTGATGTTGCCCCACTGGTCGGAACCGCCCATCTGCAGCTTGCAGTTCTTGTTCTGGTTGAGGTAGAGGAAGTCGTAGCCCTGAAGCAGCTGATAGGTGAATTCGGTAAACGACAGTCCGTCGCGAGCCTCGCCGTTGAGACGCTTCTTCACCGAGTCCTTGGCCATCATGTAGTTGACGGTGATGTGCTTGCCGATTTCGCGGGCGAAGTCGAGGAATGTCCAGTTCTTCATCCAGTCGTAGTTGTTGACAAGCTCTGCGGCGTTGGGAGCGTCGCTGTCGAAGTCGAGGAATTTCGACAGCTGGGCCTTCATGCCTTCGATATTGTGGTTGAGTGTATCTTCGGTAAGGAGGTTGCGTTCGGCCGATTTGCCCGAGGGGTCGCCAATCATGCCGGTGGCGCCACCGATAAGGGCCATAGGCTTGTGGCCGCAGCGCTGGAAGTGGCGGAGTATCATCACACTGCACAGGTGGCCGATATGCAGCGAGTCGGCAGTGGGGTCAAAGCCGATGTAGGCTGTGACCTGTTCTTTATTTAGCAGTTCTTCGGTGCCCGGCATCATGTCGTGGAGCATGCCGCGCCATCTCAGTTCTTCTACGAAATTCATCGATTTAAATTTGTTTTGTTGTGATTTTGAGTTACAAAATTACTCATTATCCACGTAATTACCCACTTATTCGGCGAAAACTTTCGTGTGCTCTATTTTTGCAATTGCCGATAAAATAGCGTGTACATCTCCACTGACGCGAATCGCGTCAGTGGGGATGTACACGTATAATATATATACTATATAGAGTCGTTACCAGCGGCCGAAGTGTATGTTGTCGGCTTTGTACTTGTCTTTGGGTTCCCCCTCGTGGGCCGGATAACCGACAGGCACCACTGCCAGCGGGATGATATTGGCCGGCATGCCGAGACGCTCCTGCACAGCCTTTGTGCGCTCGGCCGACGGATATACGCCTGTCCATACGGCTCCCAGTCCGAGAGCATGGGCGGCCAGGAGCAGATTTTCAGTAGCGGCCGACACGTCCTGTATCCAGAATTCGCGGGCTTCCCCTTCGAGCGCTTTGCCCAGGTCGCCGCAGGTGACTATGGCAAGCGGAGCCTGACGCAGCATCTTGGCATAGGGGAGCACATCTGCCAGGGAGTCGAGCGACTCGCGGCTGTCAATTACCACGAATGCCCAGGGCTGCTTGTTGACTGCGGTCGGAGCCGACATGGCTGCGCGCAGCAGGATATCGACCGTGTCGCGGCTGATGCTGCGGTCGGGCTGATACTGGCGGATGCTTGTCCGTGTCATTATGTTTTCGATTGCCGGATTGACGGCTTCGTATGTTGCCGACGGAGTCGGGCCGCTATTTGCTGTAGAATTGCCACATGCGCTCATACTTGTAATCAGCAACGCCAAAGCTGTTGCATAAGTAAAACCGTTAAATCTCATCTCTTGTTTAAATTTTTCTA
The DNA here is from genome assembly GCF_029051885.1 of Muribaculum sp. GTDB lineage: Bacteria > Bacteroidota > Bacteroidia > Bacteroidales > Muribaculaceae > Muribaculum. The sequence continues at coordinate 12,467 of NZ_JAIDKI010000123.1, read as the reverse complement.
TTTTCTGCAAATATAGCAAATCATGCGTCACTGACAAGCCGATAATAGCCATGCCGCCCCCCTTTGAAGAATTTTAACCGCCATGCCTACGCTCGGGAGGTGGAAATTTATTAACTTTGCGAATCACAACCGCCCGCCGGGTCGGCGATTCTAACCCAACGAACTATCAAGCAATGAAATTCATAAAGGAGAACTCCCGCAGGATTATTACGGCTATGTGGATTCTGTTCGGCCTGTGTCTGGCCGGAGTCACTATCTTCCTGTATCTTGTATATAACGGAGTAATCGGATATATGCCTCCGGTCGAGGAGTTGAAAAACCCCAAGGACCGTTTCGCCTCTATTGTATATTCAGCCGACGGAGAGGAGCTGGGGCGCTACTTCAACGGCACGGGCAACCGCGTGTATGTCGACATCGACGATATATCCCAGAACGTAATCGACGCTCTTATCGCCACCGAGGATTCGAGGTTTGAGGACCATTCGGGCATCGACGTGCGCGCGCTCGGACGTGTGGCCGTCAAGACCGTAATCATGGGGCAGAAAAATGCCGGCGGCGGCTCTACCATCACCCAGCAGCTTGCCAAACTGCTCTATTCCCCTTCGAGCGACGGGCTGATGCAGCGCGCCCTTCAGAAGCCTATCGAGTGGATGATTGCCGTAAAGCTCGAGCGTTTCTATTCCAAGGATGAGATTATAAAGATGTATCTCAATCAGTTCGACTTCCTTTACAACGCCGTGGGCATCAAGTCGGCTGCATTCGTATATTTCGGCAAAGACCCCAAGGACCTCAATATCCAGGAGGCGGCGACTTTGGTAGGAATGGTAAAGAACCCCTCCTACTACAATCCGGTGCGCAAGCCGGAGCGCACACGCGACCGCCGCAACGTGGTGCTTGAGCAGATGTATAAGGAGGATATGATTTCCAAGGCCGAGCTTGATTCGCTGAAGGCCCTCCCGCTTGTGCTCAACTTCCACCGTGTCGACCACAAGGAGGGCCCGGCGCCATATTTCCGCGAGGAACTGCGCCGTATGTTGCGCGCCAAGCATCCCGTACGCTCCGACTACCGAGGCTGGGAGAAGCAGAAGTTTATCGACGACTCCATCGCCTGGGAAACCAACCCCCTCTACGGATGGATTGAGAAGAATCCCAAGCCCGACGGCACAAGATACGACATCTACACCGATGGCCTGAAGATTTACACCACCATCGACTCTCGCATGCAGCGCTATGCCGAGGAGGCCGTAACCGAGCATCTCGGCAAGACACTCCAGCCCAGTTTCTTCCGCGAGAAAAAGGGTGTGAAGGGTGCGCCCTATACCACCAACCGCGAGGAACTGTCGTCGGCACAGCTCGCCGCCCTTATCGACAAGGCCGTAAAGCAGACCGACCGCTACTACCAGATGAAGAAGGCCGGAGCATCGGAGGCCGAAATCAAGGAGGCGTTCGCCACCAAGCAGGATATGAAGGTGTTCAGCTACAATGGCATGATTGACACCCTGATGTCGCCCATCGACTCGCTGTTCTACACAAAGCATTTCCTCCGAGCCGGATTCATGTCGATGGAGCCGGTGACCGGACATGTCAAGGCCTATGTGGGCGGCCCCAACTTCTCGGCTTTCCAGTATGATATGGTGTCGACCGGACGTCGCCAGATCGGCTCTACCATCAAGCCGTTCCTCTACACCTATGCCATGGAGGAAGGATTCACCCCCTGCGACCAGCTGCTCAACGAGCAGCCCACGATTTACGATGAGGTAGGACGTCCGTGGTCGCCGCGCAATGCCGGCAGCGCACGCGTAGGCGAGATGGTCGATCTCCGATGGGCTCTCACCAACTCCAACAACTGGATTTCAGCCCGACTGATGGCACAGCTGTCGCCGGCCACGCTCGCGCGCAACATGCACAACTTCGGCATCACCAACAAGCTCGACCCGGTAATCGCACTGTGTCTCGGCCCGTGTGACGTCTCTGTCAAGGAGATGGTCACCGCATATTCCGCATTCGCCAACAAGGGTATGCGTGTCGACCCCGTGTTTGTCACCGCTATAGCCGACAACAACGGCAATATCATAAGCGAGTTTACACCGCGCCATACCGAAGTCATATCGACCGAGGCGTATTACAAGATACTCTCCATATTGCTCAACGTTGTCGACGGTGGTACAGGCAACCGCCTGCGCCGTCCCCCCTACAACCTTACCGCACAGATGGGTGGCAAGACCGGTACCACCAACTCCAACAGCGACGGCTGGTTCATGGGATTCACACCGCAGCTCGTGTCGGGCACATGGGTAGGGGGCGAGGAGCGCTACATCCACTTCAACGGCATGGCCATGGGGCAGGGTGCCTCAATGGCGTTGCCCATCTACGGAAAGTTCATGCAGAAAGTATATGCCGACCCGACTCTCCCCTACAAGCAGGATGCCAGGTTTACTTTCCCGGCCAATATCAACCTCTGTGAGAAGGAGTATTACGGAGAGTTTGCCGACGAGCAGGAGGAGACCGGCGAGTCAATCGAGGGCGTGTTTGACTAAATGCCTTTCGTATGGGTATAAAGCAGATTATAAAGCAGCTTCTGGGCTTCTATTATTCGAGACGCTACAACATACATGCCGGTCGTGGGCTGTATGTCGGAAAAGACTGTAAAATTATAAACCGGGGGAAAATACAGTGTGGCGACCATACATGTTTGCGTCCTTCCACCCATGTTTATCTGTCGGAGGGAGCCGAGGTAGTGCTTGGCTCCGATTGTGAGATTGGCAACCATTCGGTGATATCGGCCGTAAACCGTGTGGAAATCGGCGACGGCGTGCTGACCGCTCCTAATGTATATATCGCCGACCATAATCATCAATATGAGGATATCGATTCACATATCTATACCCAGGGTGTGCGGTGCCGTAAGGGCGACAGGGTAGAGATAGGGCGCGGATGCTGGATTGGCAAGAATGCTGTTATCGTCGGCAATGTACGTATCGGACGCAACAGTGTAGTTGGTGCCAATTCGGTGGTAAACAGGGATGTCCCTGATTATTGCGTGGTAGCAGGCGCTCCCGCCGTCATCGTAAAAAGATACGACACGGTTCTCGGCCGCTGGGTGAAGGCAGCCGGGAAATAATCTCTCATTATTTGGTTTCCAGGCCGTTGATTGGCATGTCGCGGAGCAATATTTTGTCGCATATGGCTATGGTCTGGCGCGTGTTGTCGGAAATCTCGCGGATTATATCGGAGAAATCTTTCTGGAAGTTGGGGATAAAGTCGTTTGCGCCCTGGCTGTTCAGCTTGTCGAGCACCATGCCGAGCGTCACTTTGCTCGGGTCGGTGGCCGGCTGATAGGCATATATATCCTCACCCGCCACCACAGCCGACAGCAGATCTGCGGCTACCATTTCATCAATCAGCTGTGTCACCAGGCGCGAAGGCATATGGTAGTTTGCCGCGAAGTCTGTCACCGTAAATGGTCGTAGCCCAAGGTCGAACCGCTTTACGATTATGGCCATTATCACCACTGCAATCTGGCGCTTGTAGTCGAGCGAGATGGTCGATATGTCGTTGGAGAAGTTAAACTGGAATATGTTTTGCGACGAGTAGCAGAGCACTGCTCCGGCCAGGGTGATTGTCCATACCAGCTGGAGCCATATCAGCAGCAACGGCAGGAATGCGAACGAACCGTAGATGGCATTGTACTTCGACACATATATCTGTCCCGACAGAAACAGGTACTGGAGTATCTGGAAAGCCGTGCCCGCGAATATACCGCTTAGAAAAGCGTTCTTAAACCTCACCTTGGTGTTGGGAAATGCAAGATACATGCCCGTGAACGACATCCACGTAAGCACGAACGGAGCCACGTCGAGCGCTACTTTCACCGCAGGAGTGATAAAGTGGAGCCTCGGATTGTCGACAAGAGCGTAGCTTGCCATCACGGATATTCCGCTCGAGCATATCATGAGTATCGGCAGCAGAAACATTATAGCCGTATAGTCGATTACCTTGCGGCCGAACGAGCGCGCGTGGGTCACTCCCCATACCGTGTTGAACGTATCCTCGATGTTGCTCATCAGTGATATCATGGTCCACAGCAACACCACGATGCCCACACCGACGAATACCCCCTGCGAGGCCTGCTGCATATATCCGCTGACAAATTCGATACCGGCCTCAAGGGCATGCTTCTGCGATGGCAGGGCCTGGAACAGCTGGGTCTGAAGCAGATTCTCGAAGCCGAATCCGCGTCCTATCGCAAACAGAAGTGCCAGTGCGGGCACTATGGCGAGCAGGGTATTGTAGGTAAGGGCCGACGCACGGTTCTGCAGGTCGGTGTTGAGAAACGACCTTACCGTAAGATTGATAGTCTTGATGGTGTTGATGCGCCAGCTGCGGCGAGTGTCGCTCCACACCCCCGTGGTGCAGTAAGCCACAAATGCCTTTGTGCGTATCGAGGCAAGACGCATGAAGGCGCTTGCGCGGTTTATCAGATTTGATATTTTGCTTTTTTTTCTCATTCCTGACAGTCTGTTAGGGTTGTCAACCACCTTTTATACAAAAGTAAACAAAATATATCTCGATATTTATTGAGGTGTCGAAAAAAAATTGTAGCTTTGATGTTGCAGGATGTGAATACACTTCCGCCGACATTTGTCCGAATACCTTAACATCATATATAATTTATTTACCAAAACATGACACCCCAGGACAAAACTACCCTTGAGGAGAAAGGAATCGCTCCTGAACTCTTCGAAAGTCAGCTCAAACGCTTTGAGACAGGTTTCCCTTATCTCCGTATCGTCGACTCGGCCCGCGTAGGCAACGGCATACTCGCTCTTGACGACGCAGCACAGCAGCAGGCTGTAGACCGCTGGCAGCAGTATCTCGCCGACGGCGGACAGGTATATAAATTCGTTCCCGCTTCCGGAGCCGCATCGCGCATGTTCAAGTCGCTCTTCTCCTATCTCGACGGAGAGGCCGACGCACCCAAGCCCGGCAGCGATGTTGAGCAGCTCATCGACCGCATCGCCGACTTCGCTTTCTTCCCCGAGCTCGACGAAGCATGCACCCGCCTCTATGGCAAGGACATCGCGGCTCTCAAGGCCGAAGGCCGCACAAAAGAGATTGTAGCCGCTCTGCTCAACAAGGAGGGTCTCAACTACGGACAGCTCCCCAAGGGTCTGCTCAAATTCCACTCTTATGCACAGGGCGCTCGTACACCTCTGGAGGAACACCTCGTGGAAGGCGCACAGACAGCCACCGACAATGCCGGCAATGTCAACCTCCACTTCACCGTGTCGCCCGAACACCGCGCTCTCTTCGAGCAGAAGATTGCTGCCGCCGTGCCCGGATTTGAAAAGGCTCTCGGCGTAAAGTATCACATTTCGCTCTCCGAGCAGAAGAAATCGACCGACACTGTTGCCGCCAATCCCGACAACACCCCGTTCCGCGAGGACGGAAAGCTCCTGTTCCGTCCCGGTGGCCACGGTGCGCTCATCCAGAATCTCAACGATATTGATTCGGCCGTAGTGTTCATCAAGAATATCGACAACGTGGTGCCCGACTCGCAGCGCGAAGCCACCCTCCAGTATAAGAAGGTGATAGCCGGATGCCTTATCGAGACTCACGACCGCATTGTACGCTACATCGACATGATTGACCGCGGCGCCTACACTATCGACGACGTGCGCGAGATGATTGCCTTCATGCACGACACTCTCAACATCCGCGACGAAAAGCTCAAGCATCTCGAAGACGCCGACCTCGTGCTCTACATCCGCGCCAAGCTCGACCGTCCTCTGCGTGTGTGCGGCATGGTACGCAACGAGGGTGAGCCCGGCGGCGGCCCCTACATCACCTACAATCCCGACGGCTCGACATCGCCTCAGATTCTCGAGAGCACACAGATTGACCCCGCATGCGCCGAATACAAGGAGATGGTAGCCAAGGCCACACACTTCAATCCCGTCGACCTCGTATGCTATATAAAGGATGTTAAGGACGCCAAGTACAATCTCCCCGATTACGTCGATCCCGACACCGGATTCATCTCCTCCAAGTCGCGCAACGGACGCGAGCTCCGCGCCCTTGAGCTGCCCGGACTCTGGAACGGCGCTATGAGTGACTGGAACACTATATTTGTCGAGGTGCCCGTAGCCACATTCAACCCCGTCAAGACCGTCAACGATCTTCTCCGTCCCGTACACCAGGCCTGATGCCTGACGGTTTGACAGGACTTCGAGTAAGTTTCTAAACAGCATATTATTGCCAAGCCCCCGCTATGCACGGCGGAGGCTTGGCAATAATCATTTTTATATGCTTGGTTATTGTTTGATTTAAAACTGTTAAAATCATAAAAATTAAAGAGAATGTTTGGATTTGACTTATGTTAAGATTTGGAGCTTGTTTAATAATAAATGTTACCGTCAGGGCGGTTAATCGTCGAGCAGATTTTCGCTTGTGATGAGGGAGTTATGGGGTTCCATAATGACTGAATGAAATCTCGAAACAGGCCGGAAAGACCTCTAATGATTTCATAAAGTTAAATTCAACCATTCTCTTAAACTATAATTTATAGAGAATGTTAGATATTATGACAACCGGGATTACGGAAATATAACCCTGTGACATTCTATATTATCAAACTTATAAATTATAACGCAAATGGCAACGACCAAACATCAGCCCATCGTTCAGGAGCTTCTCGATATGATAGCGGCCAACGGTTGGCAAGACAAATTCCAGCAGGCTTTTGACAAAGCCAAGTCCTATAATGCTGTTGAGATGGACGAGCTTAACTCGTTGGAAGACTACTACAACTGGCTCGACGCCCAGCTGACATGGGTGCCCGTTGAAAACCAGCCGGGCAAGATAGTCTACAAACATGTGTGTCTCTTCTACTTCATCCTCGATCAGGAGCCTGTGAAGAGCCTCCAGAATGCGGTTATGCCGCACGACCCGGCCGAACCGCTTACTCCTCTGTCGCTCTGGATGCGCAGATACATCCAGGAGTTCGGCAAGTGGATGGATCAGCCCGAATCGCTTACTCCCGAGGCCCTGCAGTCGTACTACAACTCGCCTGCCTACAACATGGATTCCTATATCCAGCCTCACGGTGGATGGAAGACATTCAACGAGTTCTTTGCCCGTCATTTCAAACCGGGCACACACCCCATCGCAGCTATCGACGACAGCCGTATAATCACCTCTCCGGCCGACTCCACCTTCGGAGGACAATGGGAGGTAAGCGAGAATTCCGAGGTCGACATCAAGGGCATACGCTGGAAACTCGACGAGCTTCTTGCCGACAGTCCCTACAAGGACCGCTTCAAAGGCGGCCACTGGATGCACGCGTTCCTGAATACTACCGACTATCACCGTCAGCATGCCCCTGTGGCCGGACGTGTGCTTGAGTCGCGTTTCATCCAGGGCACTGTATATCTCCAGGTCGTTGCCGATCAGGATGAAGCTGTACCCGACGGACGCAACCACGTAAAGATGATTCGTCACCTCGACGCTCCCGATAGCCCGGGTTACGAGTTCATGCAGTGCCGTGGCCTTATTGTCATCGACAGCCCTATCGGACTTGTGGCCGTTCTGCCTATGGGCATGGCACAGGTATCGTCGGTTGTGATGACTGCCGAGGTGGGCAGGGTGCTTCACAAGGGTGAGGAAATTTCTTACTTCCAGTTTGGCGGATCGGATATCGTGATGGTGTTCGAGGCATCAAGCAACGTAAGTTTCACCGCTCAGCCCGGTATCCACTACAAAGTCGGCACCAAACTCGCCGAGGCATATCCTGTGGTATATCCCGCACGTTGATAAGAAGTATCGGCAAGGAACTTTTTCCCTGTAATGAAATTTGAATTCCCGGGGGCCGAAACCGCTTTAACCGGTGTCGGCCCCCTTTTCTTTTATAGTAAGTCATATTATTAAACAAGCTCTTACGTAATCGTTTATTTTTTTACCGTTATGGCTTCCGATAATAATAAATCCGTTTCACGGACTGCGACACCTTCTACAGGAACGCATGAGACCACTCCCATGAATCATCCAAAAGGCGGAGCCAGGCAGATTTCAATGATGGCGATGGCCATCATGATTGTGACCACCATAGTAAGTATGCGTGGACTCGCCTCTCAGGCCGAATTCGGTTTCACCTCGATTTTCTACTATGTGCTCGCCGCACTGGTATTCCTTGTCCCCTACGCGCTGGTATGTGCCGAGCTTGCTTCCACCTATACTCGCTCCGGCGGTGTGTTTCGCTGGGTGTCCGAAGCGTTCGGTACCCGCATGGGCTGGCTGAGCATGTATCTCGACTGGCAGATGGTGGTGATATGGTTTCCGGCGGTGCTGATGTTCGGTGCCGTCTCGCTGGCTTATATTTTCTGGCCCGAAGCGTTTGATGCCCGTCTGGCAGGCAACCGTGTCTATACTCTGATTATTGTGCTCGGTGTGTATTGGGTATGTACCTTCAATACCTTCCGAGGAATGAAATATGCCAATAAACTCAGTACCCTCGGTGGTTTGTGCGGCACTATCATCCCTGCCGCCGTGCTGATAATAATGGGTGTGGTGTATCTTTTGCTCGGCAAGACAGTATATCTTCCGGTCGACAAACCTTTCTGGCCCGATTTCTCTCATTTCAGCACAATTGTATTGGCCGCGAGCATATTCCTGTTCTTCGCGGGTATGGAAATTCAGGCTGTGCAGGTTCCGGGCATGAAGAACCCCTCGAGAGACTTCCCGAAGTCGGTGCTTGTGGCTACATTGATTATCCTCGCCATCTTTATTCTCGGCACCCTCGCCATTGGCGTCGTGATTCCCGAAAGCAAGATTAATCTGCTCCAGAGCCTTCTGGTGGCCTACAATGATCTTTGGGCGTCGATTGGTGCTCCATGGCTCGGCAATGTAATGGCCGTGCTCATCACCTTCGGCGTGCTCGGACAGGTAAGTGTGGTCATTGCCGGCCCGTCGACCGGTCTTCTCGCCGTGGGCAAGGCCGGATTCCTGCCGCGCTCGCTTCAGCATACCAACAAGAACGGTATCCAGACAACTATCCTCTACGTGCAGGCTGCCATCGTATCTCTGCTGTCGCTTGTGCTGGTACTTCTCCCCTCGGTAGAGTCCGCATATCAGATTCTGAGTCAGATGTCGACCATCATCTATCTTATCATGGTAGTGATAATCTACACCGCATTCGTAAGGTTGCGCCACACTGCTCCCAACAAGAGCCGCGGATTCCGCGTCCCGGGCGGAAAGTTCGGTATGTGGCTCGTGACGGTTGTCGGGATTGCAGGAGCCGTTTTGGCAGGTGTGCTCAGCTTCGTTCCGCCGTCGCAGATTAAGACCGGCAACCCGGCTGTGTACGTTGGCGTGCTTATCGTAGGAGTGGCTGTATTTATCGCAGTGCCGCTTATTGTATATGCCCGACGTAAGAAATCCTGGCGTGATGCCAATGCCTCGTTCTACCCCTTCGACTGGCAGATTGAGGGGCGTACACCCGACCAGGTGTCGAAATGGCCGGCCGGATATCAGCCTACTGAGGCTCAGGTGCAGGCTGCCGTCAACAAGGAAAACGACGATAAATAAAATTCAGCGCTATGAAGAGAATACCCACAGGGAAGGGATACATCACATTGCCGGCGTTGCTGGCCATATGGTCAATCTCCTTGGTGGTCAACCTCCCCGGGCTGGCCGTAAGCCCTATGCTCGGTAATCTCGACAGGATATTCCCCAAGGCTTCCGACCTCGAGATTCAGTTGCTTACAGTGCTTCCAAACCTGTTGATTATACCGTTTGTACTGTTTTCCGGAAAGCTGTCGGAGTCGAAAGACAAGGTAAGGATTGTAGTTATCGGGTTGGCCATATATCTGGCGGCCGGTCTGCTCTATTTTGTGGCCGACTCGATGATTGCCCTTATCGCCATCAGCTGTATGCTGGGATGCGGATGCGGCCTGGTGATACCACTTGCCGCAGGGCTCATTGCCGATACTTTCGTAGGCAAGTACCGTATGCAGCAGCTCGGCATCAAGAGCGGTATATCTAATGTGGCCCTCGTGCTCGCCACGTTTGTGGTAGGATGGCTCAATCGCGGCAACTGGCATACTCCGTTCCTGGTCTATCTCATCCCGGCTATTCCGTTGGCTCTGATGATTTTTGTCAGGAACAAGAATCCGGAGGCCTCGGTCAAGCTCAACACACCCCCTCCGGGAGCGGCCTCGACTCCGGCTACCTCTGTTGCGCAAGCTCCGATGCCCGGCGAAAAGATTCGCGGAGGTTTCATCGTAGGGCGTATAGCAGGGCTCGTGGGAGTATATGCTTTCACTACCTATGCCGTGACTGTCATATCCTATTACCTGCCTTTCCTTATTCAGGCCGATAATCTGAGCAGTGACATCACCGGCACGGTAACTGCGCTCTTCTATCTTGCGGTGTTCCTCCCCGGATTCTGCCTCCCTTATATCATTAAGCTCTTCAAGCAGCGTACGTCGATTGCCGCCACCATATCCATTGCCGCAGGACTGTTGCTCATGGCTATAGCACGGCAGCACGGTCTGCTATATCTCTCGGCCCTGTTGATGGGATTCGGCTACGGAGTGTTCCAGCCCATCATCTACGATAAGGCTACCTACACCGTTACCGACGGACACAAATCCACCCTGGCCCTTGCCATCGTACTGTCCGTCAACTATATCGCCATTACGGTAACTCCCTTCATCGTCGATATGTTCCGCCAGATGTTCGGTACCACGAGCAATCATTTCCCCTTCATTCTTAACTTTGTGTTCACCATCATCTTCGGCATAGTGGTTCTCGTGCGCCGCAACTCCTTTGCCTTCCGTATGAGTGATGAATATGTATAGTCTTTACCCCACTTCTCCCTTATCCTCCTGAGTAAAGACCCTGTTACCGCCCCCTCGTCCATGGCAATCCCGGTCTAAGCGCCCCCTTTGTCCATGGGGGCCCGGTCCAAGCGTCCCCCTTCATCCATGGCAATCCCGGTCTAAGCGCCCCCTTTGTCCATGGGGGCCAGGTCCAAGCGTCCCCTTCATCCATGGCAATCCAGGTCCTGTAATCTCTGCATTGCCCCCCTAATCTCTTTTTCAGAGGAATCCCAAGGCTTGGCAAGCCTATAAAAAAAGAAATGGAAGCCCAAAAAGGCTTCCATTTTTGATGGGGTGAGGTGTGGGGGTCGAACCCACGACCTTCGGAACCACAATCCGACGCTCTAACCAACTGAGCTAATCTCACCATCTGTTTTGTTCGTCAAGTCTACGCTTAGTCTTGCTGTTTTGAACGGTGCAAAGGTACGCACTCTTTTTCATTCCTCCAAATATTTTGCCAAATTTTTTCATTTTTTTGCGAAACCTCGGAGTTCTCGGAGTTCTCGGAGTGCTCTGAGTCCTCTGAGTTCTCCGAGCACTCTGAGCACTCCGATAACTCCGAGCTATCTCTTCTGAGAATTGCGATAGTCAATGCGTCCGCGGGTCATCTGCTCGCGGATGCCTCCATTGATGAGGAAATCGCGTTTCTGTCGTTCGATGAGCCTATGCAGCAACACATCTGCCTGATGTATGAGAATTATAGCGATATTGGCCACAGTCTCGTCACTCCTTACTTTCACGGCCTCGCGATAATCCGCCGAGTCGGCATGTGTTGCACAATATCTGCGCGTCTGGAGAGCTTTCCGGCTGTCTTTATGCCACTGTTCCAGCTCGCGTACACGTAAATAATCTTCGTAATCCACCAAAAGCTCCTGCAAACTGGCTTTTGCAACATTGGTCAGCTTTATCTCGGTCTCCTTGGAGGTAGTTCCGGCAGCGCTCCCTTCTGCGATGTTCTGTTTGCCGCTTCGGGCGGCCTGTACCATCTGGTCGATTGTACGGTCCCCTTTCGATAGAAAACGCCGTGTGAATATGTACGTTATGTCATAGATTATTTCTGCGACTCTAAACACTCGGAGTCGGCGGTAATAACCTTTTTGTGGAATGAATTTTTCCATTGAGGAGATGAGTTAATGATTGACCGTAAGTAGCATAGCATCAATGCCTGCTGTTATTGCATTGCTATGTCTGCGAATTTAATAAAATATCCCGACATTTATGAATTTTTGAAACCGCGATAATTGTTGGCCGTAATCGAAAGATTGCCCTAATATTAAACAAGCTATAAGATAATGCACTATCACGGCAAAATGTCTGCTAAAAAAAACGGTCACTTGGCATCGAGCCAAATGACCGTGGTCGTAATTTATTAAACAAGTTCTTCGGGTCAGCGCACGAGCTGCTTGGCGACGGTGCGTGAGCCGTCGGCATGCACGGCTGTGCGGATTACGATGCTGCCGGGGGCGGGCTCGATGACGCGGCGGCCTGTAAGGTCGGTGTAGATTACTGACACTACAGGCGATTCACTGCCCACTACAGACTCGATACATGAGCTGGCGCTTACTTCCATTACTGCCGATTCGGCTCCTT
>NZ_JAIDKI010000122.1 GCF_029051885.1 Muribaculum sp. | reverse complement strand
AACCGTCCTCTCAGCTGATTTGTTTATTTGCCTTTGTGATAAAGATAGTGCTTGCTGGAACGTTTGGGCGTTTTTTCAAACTCCTGATAGCGCATTCTGACCTTGGCAATCTGGGAGTATGCCGGGAGTTCCTTATTGAGCTGATTGATATTGTCATTCATCAGTTTCTCAAGATCCGAAACCGCAATACCCTCCTTGGTGGCAAGGTCGAGATCGGGATAAATCAAAGCCTCGAGTTTACCATTATCCTCGATGACAATCGACTCGCTTACCAGGGGAAGATTATTAATCTTCTGCTCGATTTCCTCAGGATAGATATTCTGACCCGACGGACCGAGAATCATGTTCTTGTTACGCCCGCGGATATAGAGAAATCCGTCGGAATCCATCGTACACAAGTCGCCGGTATTCATCCAGCCATCCTTCATTACAGCCTCGGTAGCTTCCTTATTCTTGTAATATCCCTTCATTACATTCTGTCCGCGCACCCACAATTCGCCGGGCACATTGGCCGGATCAGGCGAATCGATACGCCCCTCCATTCTGTCAACTATACGGCCGCATGAGGCCGGGCGTTGTTCCTGCCATGGTGCATATGTCACCAGCGGTGCACACTCAGTCATGCCGTATCCTACAGTAAACGGGAAACTGATTTTACGCAGGAATGTCTCGACATCCTTATTCAATCCTGCTCCACCGATAATAATCTGGAGCAGATTTCCACCAAAAGCATCGAGCAACCCCTTACGGATACGCGCTTCCAGACGCTCGTCGACAAACGGCACTTTCATAAGCACCTTCATAATAGGCTTGTCAAGCATCGGAAATACCTTGGTCTTGACTATCTTCTCAATAATGAGAGGTACGGTAATAATCAGTTTTGGTTTTACCGTAGCAAATGCCTCAAGAATCACTCTCGGCGATGGTACACGTGTAAGGAAATACACATGAGCACCTTTGGCAAGCGGCAACAGGAGTTCTACCATAAGCCCGTACATATGGGCAAGCGGCAACATGCATACCATACCGTCGCCAGGTTTGATAAACGGGATGCCGTCGACACAGAATTGCAGATTGCTCCACAGGTTTCCGTAGGTAATCATCACCCCCTTAGAAAAGCCCATTGAGCCGGATGTGTAGTTAATCAGAGCCAGGTCATCCGCTATATGAGCAGGATATACCACATCCTCCGGAGTAAAACGCTCGGGATATTTCTTGCCAAACAGCTCGTTGAGCCGCTTCCTGGCATTGGTCAGCTTTTCACTGCGTGAAAGCAGCAGTGAGAAGTCTTGCAGACGCAATACCCCGACGAGATTTTTTATCATGGCAGGGTCAAGATTCTCCCATATCGAATCGTCGGTATACAGGAGTTTTGCCTCACAATGATTTACAAGATGGTGGATATTGTCGGCCTTGAACTCATGCAGAATGGGCACCGCGATTGCACCATATGTGACTGTAGCGATAAAGGCCACAGCCCATTGGGATGAATTGCGTCCGCACAGGGCTACCTTATCACCGCTCTTTATACCGGCATGTTCATAGAGAAGATGCAGTTTTTCAACTTTGCGGGCAATATCGCGATACTGGTACGAGACACCGTTGAAATCGGTCAGAGCAAGGTCTTCCCAATATGTGCGCACAGAGTGCTGGAGATATTCGCTAAATGTTTTCATATTCTAAATTCGATGCTGTTATATCCGACTATTTCAGACAGGACACTAATGCACTAAATAGTATACCTAACGTCTAAAACTCTCATATATAACGAATATGGCAATCTTATTGTTGACTGCCATATTATTCAGCATGTAAATTTAGTTAATTTTTTTCAGCCCTCCAATTCTGTGACATTGACATTGAGCAGGAGTCTTTTGTTGAAAAGCTAACGGTGCTAAAAATCCTCAAACAGCTTTTTATAATTAATATGAAATGTATAACCTATGGTGACATTAAGGCTTGCAGCATTCATACGCGCTTTTGTACCCCTATGACTGTAAGGAGGGATAATATCGGAACCTCCGCTTATACCAAGGTAAACAGACTTGATATTTAATCCGGCGCCTATCTGCCAAGCGACTTGCCAACGATGCCATACACCATTTTCGCCCATATCGGACACCGACAGCAAATTATATGTATGGCTGACATCCAAACCCGGTAGAGAAGAATTACTGGCGGAGACTTTTGACTTATAGTACAGATTACATTTGCCTGCAACTCCGGCAAACACCGACAGTGACAGTTTATCATCCAACGGCAGACGATACACCAGATTTAAAGGTACTTTAAGGTAACAATTAGTAAATTCTGATTCAGGACATTACCCTCTGTATCCCTTATCGACTCAGCATTACCCATCGAAGCGCTGACACCAATTCCAGTCTCGATAAATGTGCGCTCCTGAAACTGAAAGCCATGAACAAAATTAAAATATCCACCATGCAATTGTATGGCATCGTCTGTAGCGGGAAAGTCCCGGTTAGGAGTAAGGAATGAGCATTCATACGAGGCCGACACACGGTCGTAATCCTCAGAATGCGCCATACATGTTCCCATTGCCGCGACTATAAAAGTCAATATTGTCTTTCTCATAAGTACATTTTATACAAGTGGAATAATTGGTATACAGCACATTTAAATATAAACGTGCCCATAAATGCATTAAAATGTTATATTAATTCCAACCTATTAACTACAAAACCTCAAAATATGCTTATTTTTTTGTGACTCAACTATATTCTGAGGCAATTCAACACCGAAGTGCGACACCACTGTTGTCATATGAAAGCAGAGGTGTATCCATATATATTTATACCTGGCTTAGCCTGCGCGCCTGATTAAAAGTTATAACCTACACTGAGCTTTACATTCTCAGAATTGATTTTAGGCTTATAATCGCCTTCGCTATAGCCGAAAGCAGGAATGAAGTCGACGATACCGTTTAGACCCACATATTAGCTTTTGAAAGCGGCGATTACTTTCTCGTAGTCATCACCTAATATGTCTTTTGTAAATCTCTGACCTAAATAATCTTTCGACACGATGAATCGGTCATCATTCCACATTGTACCGAGAAAGTTCTGCCAAGTCTTCACATTGCGAGGAACGATGAATATCGTATCATGGTTGTTATGCAGAATATACTGAATGAGCTGCTTGGTATATTTCTGCGATGGCAAAAGTGTCCCGCCTTTAAATGCCTTATATTTTTCGGACGAATATCCCAGATATTCTATTACAGCGAAACGGTCCAGCACATTATCTATTGTTAAGCCAATCTTATCGCTGACAAATGCCTTTTCAAGTCTATCTATCCAATACCAGCTTTGATGCAGATTGGCAAGGTCTCGATATGTTACATTAGGACTCCCTATGTCATCCGGCAAAAAACTATGACAATCAAAGGTAAGCATAGAACGCAAATGAATGGCGTAGCCCTCCACTAAACCTACCGGTAAACTCATCATGATTTTGCCGATTACTGATTCCCGTTCTACATAGCCGGGATTGAGGCTAAGCACAATGACTTTTGCCTCCAGCGGATTGCCGTACCAAGGATATGCCGGGACATTTAGACGATATTTATGCTCCTGTTTAGCCGTGAGATTGAATGCATCAATCATTTCTTTGTCATTCTCGCAAACATATTCTTCTGTTTCGTTGTATAGGAAATCGCTACCAACATATTGGTTGGCTACTGCTTTCCATGGATTTGTTTTACGAATATCTTCTTCGGTCATATTGAGTGGATCTTTAAGATAATGGGGGTGATAGTTACAAGTCGGTTTGTGATAATATATGGCTACACTTGTAAATAGCTCATCAATTAAGTCATCTAGAGATTTATTCCAGAACATCTGCGCTACAAACTCCGTATGGCTGCCCCATAATTCAGCAAGTAGAATATAGATAGAATGTCGAACATCGTCCTTTGAAACAGACGGATGATTCAGATATGTGCTGTGTATGTCAGCGCGGATGTCGTAGCCCTGCATGAGGAGATAGCCGATGTCAAGCAATTTCTGATGATTGGATATGTCACCAAATTCGTGTGCAAGCCAGTCGAAATACACCCGCTCGGCATGAGGAAAGCCAAGTTCTCCATACGCTCGGTATAGTCT
>NZ_JAIDKI010000121.1 GCF_029051885.1 Muribaculum sp. | reverse complement strand
AAGTAGCGGTCCATGCCCGACACCATAAGCAGCTGCTTGAGGGTCTGGGGCGACTGGGGCAGGGCGTAGAACTGGCCCGGGTTCATGCGCGAAGGCACAACGAAGTCGCGTGCGCCTTCGGGGGTGGAGCCTACGAGCATCGGGGTCTCGATTTCGAGGAAGCCCTTGCTGTCGAGATAGCGGCGTACCTCCATGGTCATGCGGTGGCGCAGCTCTATGTTGGCGCGCACGCACGGACGGCGCAGGTCGAGGTAGCGGTACTTCATGCGTATGTCATCGCCTCCGTCGCTCTCGTCCTCGATTGTGAACGGGGGCACCTCCGAACGGTTGAGTACTGTAAGAGTCTGAGCCTCTATCTCAATGTCGCCGGTAGGCATTTCGGGATTCTTGGCGTAGCGTTCAGCTACTTTTCCGGTAATCTGCACTACGAACTCGCGTCCGAGATGATTGGCTTCTTCGCAGAGAGCTGCGTCAACCTCGTTGTTGAAAACGACTTGGGTTATGCCGTAGCGGTCGCGGATATCGACAAATGTCATACCGCCCATCTTGCGGATGCGCTGCACCCATCCGGATATGGTTACGGTCTGACCGGCATCGGCGAGCCGCAGCTCGCCACAGGTCTTGGTACGATACATAATTGGCTGTAAAATTTTGGCGTAAAGTTAGTGAAAAGTAGAGGAAACGCAAAATACAAAATAACGGCATGGTCCAAATCTCGGGCAATGCAGGCCTGGATTACTGTATGAAATGTCGGATGATTTCATCAAAAGGGAGAGCCTGACTGAAATATTTCGATAAAAAAGTGATTTTTTTTGGTATGTAACCGCATTAATGTATTAAATTTGCGCTGTATGAGAGTTTTCATCGGGAAAGCTGGAATCGAACATGACATAATAAAATATTAGTCTGAACTTTATTAACCTTAAAAACAATAAGATATGAGAAAACTTCTACTTTCATTAAGCATTGCAGCCATGTCAGTATCCGCCGCACAGGCCGAAACCGTCTATTTCCAGGAAGATTTCGAATGGCTTGAGCCATGGTGTGAAGTGGCCGGAGTCCACGACTTTATCAATGCAAGCGACGAAGTTAAAGCGGAATCGAAGAATCTGACAACCGCAGTTGACGAAGTCTCTGCCTATGATGCTCTTTTGAGCAAGGGATATACCTTTGTGCAGGCAAAGCATCACAACGACAGCAAATATGCTGCCCGTACTCTTGACAAAATCATGTATTTGCAGAAGAATTACCTGAAGATGGGTCTTACCGGATACCATGCAGGTATCGTGCTTCCGGCTCTCACGGAGATACCTGCTGATAAGCAGCTTAAGATTTCGTTTGACTGGGCTCCTATGCGCCAGGGAGACCCCGGTGCTGAAAACCGTAAGTACGACCCGTCGGAACTGGTGGTAGTGATTGCCAACGGAGACGATGAGAAGCAGGTTGCCGTACCGGCCCATACTCTCGCCACCGGTGATGACTATGCCTGGATGCATGCCGACATCAGCCTTGACGGTCAGACTGTCAACGAGAATACAAAGATTACCATACGCCAGATTGATTCTCAGTGGCCTTATCTCGACGATCAGAATACATCTAAGGTGTGCCGCTGGTTTATCGACAATATCAAAGTATATTCGGAGGACACATCTTCAATCGATGAGATTGGTATTGACGAGAATGCACCTGTAGAGTATTACAACATGCTTGGTGTGCGCGTGACCAATCCCGGCAGCGGTCTCTATATCGTGAAGCAGGGCGATAAGACTGTAAAGAAATTTATTGTGCGATAACACAACTAACCCTATTAATACCAGAAGCGCCGCGTCGACACAGCAGATGTGTCCAGACGCGGCGTCATTTTTTTGTATGAGCTGTGAATGGTAGTGATTTTATTGCTGCTCTGCACTTATGAGAATTTCATAGGCCGGGATATAATTAATCCCGACGGGGAATCAATGGTGACCCGGCCGGGAGGTTGAATATGGAGGAGACAGATGTTGATATGGTGAGGTGGAAGAGGCTGGCTTGGTGGTGCCGCGTGAGACGGTGTAAGGCTGTCGTGTCAGGCATTGCATAACTTCCAGCGGAGGCGCTCCCATATGGATGGCTGCTCGGTACGGATATGTACGTTGACGCCTTCGTCGTGCTTGTTGAGGAATAGTATGGAGCTGTGGAGAACGATAGCGAGTGTATCGTCGAAATGTGTGATGCCGTTTACATTTCTCAGTGCTATTTCACGGAAAGGTGAGCGCTCGTCTATGCTTCCGATTATCAGGTTGCCGTCAGCGTCAATCTGCAGGTCGTGGTGGTCGGATGCGTGCTCGAAGAGCAGAGGTATGTCGAGGGAGTCGATGCTGTCGGGACGGCGGCGGTATTTGCGGTAAAGTTCGTCGATGACTTTTTTTGTAATCATGAGGTGTGTAGAGTGATGCTGGGGTTTCTGTGATGTGATATATTGAGAGAGTGTGACAACGTCTGCGTGAGCTGTGCTGGATGCGTGGCACTGTGTGATAGTCTTGCAGCGTGCTTTGACCTTAATACGTTTTATAGGGGGAGAAAGTTTGCTGACCGGTATTGATTGTAACTGTATTTTAACATCCACTATTTTTTATCGACAGCTTCAGGACACTCATATGCCGTATGGCCGGTTGTATGTAAAAGGAGCGATTGTAATATCAACGGCGCCATGGATATTTCGAAATATCCGATGACGCCGTTGAATATTTAGGTTATCAGGCGAGGAATCCCAGAAGGACACCTGCTGCGACGGCCGAGCCGATCACACCCGAAACGTTGGGGCCCATGGCATGCATGAGCAGGTAGTTGGTCGGGTCGTATTCGAGGCCGAGGTTGTTGGAGATGCGGGCCGACATCGGCACTGCGGATACTCCGGCGTTGCCGATAAGGGGGTTGAGTTTCTTGCTCTGGGGGAGGAAGAGGTTGAAGATCTTCACGAATATCACACCGGAAGCCGAGGCGATGATGAAGGCCATGAAACCGAGAGCGAAGATGAAAATGGTGTCGACGGTAAGGAACGATGTTGCCTGGGTCGACGCACCCACAGTGAGGCCGAGGAGCATTGTCACGATATCGGTGAGAGCGTTGCTTGCGGTCTTGGCCAGGCGAGTGGTGACACCGCACTCACGGAGCAGGTTGCCGAAGAAGAGCATGCCGAGCAGGGGTATGCCTGAGGGAACCACGAAGCAGGTGAGCAGAAGGCCGATAATCGGGAAGATGATTTTCTCGTTCTGGCTTACGGCGCGTGCGGGCTTCATGCGTATCACGCGCTCTTTCTTTGTGGTGAGCAGGCGCATGATTGGCGGCTGAATCAGCGGCACGAGAGCCATGTAGGAGTAGGCCGATACGGCGATGGCTCCCATGAGATTTGGCGCAAGTTTCGACGAGAGGAAGATTGCTGTAGGACCGTCGGCGCCGCCGATGATGGCTATCGCGCCGGCCTGGTCGGGTGAGAATCCAAGGGCGAGGGCCACCATGTAGGCTCCGAAGATACCGAACTGGGCGGCCGCGCCGATAAGCATGAGCTTGGGATTGGCGATAAGCGCGCTGAAGTCGGTCATGGCACCGATGCCGAGGAATATCAGCGGAGGATACCATCCGGCCGACACACCGTTGTAGAGGATATTAAGCACTGACCCTTCTTCATAGATGCCGATTTCGAGGCCGGCTGTGGCGTTGAAGGGGATATTGCCGAGGAGTATACCGAAACCGATCGGCACCAGAAGCATGGGCTCGAAGTTCTTCTTTATGGCGAGCCATATGAAGAACAGACCCACGAGGAGCATCACTCCATGCTGCCAGGTGACATTGGCAAAGCCGGTGAGCACCCAGAACTGGTGGAAGTTTACGGATATGAATTCGCTGAAACTCATTAATGATATCATATTCCGGGGGAATGAAGGTTAGAAGTTGTTACGGAATATGGATTATTCAAGGGTGATAAGTACAGCACCTTCGAGTACGGCGTCGCCGGGGTTGCATGTGATGGATGCCACCTTGCCGTCGTATCCGGCGTGGATAGCGTTTTCCATCTTCATAGCCTCAAGCACTACCACGGTGTCGGCAGCTTTCACTACATCGCCTACTTTGCAGTTGACTGACATCACGGTGCCGGGCAGGGGTGCTTTGATCTGAGTGCCGGCTGCGGCTACGCTGGGTTTTGCTATCACTTTATCGCCGGCTGCAGTGCGGGGAGCGGCCGCAGCGCGCGGGGTCTGGCTTACTACGGTTACGGGAGCTTTCTTCTGGTCGAGCTCCACTTTGTAAGGAGTGCCGTTGACAAGCACTTCGGCTTTGCCGTCGACAATGTCGCCGATGGCAACATTATAGTTGTTGCCGTTGATTTTATATTTATATTCTTTCATTGTAGTTTGATCTTTGTTGGTAAGATGTCGGATTAACGGCGTGGAAGCTCGCGGAGATTGTATATCTTAGAGCTCCAGGGCGAGTAGGCGCGACGTACCTTGTTGATGGTGAGGATTGTATTCTCGCGGTCGTGGGCGTTGAGGTGTTCGTTGAGAGCCATTACGATGGCGGCGATTTCCTCGCCTGAGTCGTGCTGGGGCTTCTCTTCCTTGGGCAGCTGACGGGTGTCGATACCCTGCGATACTGCCTTGTTTTTGCGCGATACCGAGGCACCCACTCTGCTGATGATGTAGAAGCATACACACAGAAGGGCGAGGGCGAAGAATACGATGAGCATTGCCATGAGCGACAGGCCGAATCCGTGGCCGTCGGTCTCTGCAAACATTTCGACTTTTCCGTTGGTGTCGACAATCTGGTTGGCGCTCGAGGGGGTGATGTATTTGTCGCCGCCGTCGCGCACCTCCCACAGGCCGTCGCCGTCGATTGCTCTTGCGTATGTGGTGTTGGGCAGGAGCGACGCGGGCACTGTCACGGAGTCGATGAGTGTGCGGCCGTTGGCGTCGTATACACCGATCCAGTTGTCCTGGCCCGGGGTAAGGCGGAAGCTGAGGTGGAATGTACCTTTGTTAGGTTCTCCGTCGGCCCAGAATACAACGTGCTGACGTGTGGGGATTTCAGTGTTGACATCGCCCAGGGGCACGGGATATTTCTTGGGGTCGGCGGGATCGTTGGTGATGTAGACGCTGGAAATCTCCATCGGGGCATAGGTCGAGTTGAAAAGCTCGATCCAGGCCTGATGCTGTCCGTAGTCGTCGACATAATTTGAGTCGTTCTGTACCATCACCTCGTTGATGCGCAGGCCTTTGCGTCCTTGAGCAAAGGCCGATGCGCCGCATACGAGTGTGAGGGCAAGAAACAGGATGATACTCTTTCTCATTGCAGATGGATTAGAGAGGTATGTTGCCGTGTTTCTTGGCGGGGTTTGTGACTTTCTTGGTGGCAAGCTGCTGGAGTGCGCGGATTACGCGGAAGCGTGTGTTGCGCGGCTCGATTACGTCGTCGATATAGCCGTACTTTGCAGCGTTGTAGGGGTTGCAGAAGAGCTTGTTGTACTCCAGTTCCTTCTCGGCGAGCACCTTTGCGGGGTCTTCGGCAGCCTTGGCTTCCTTGGCGTAGAGCACCTCTACGGCACCTGCACCGCCCATTACGGCGATTTCGGCAGTAGGCCATGCGTAGTTCATGTCGCCGCGGAGCTGCTTGCAGCTCATCACGATGTGTGAGCCGCCGTAGCTCTTGCGCAGTGTTACAGTAACCTTGGGCACTGTAGCCTCGCCGAATGCATAGAGCAGCTTTGCGCCGTGGAGGATAACGCCGTTGTATTCCTGGCCTGTGCCGGGGAGGAATCCGGGCACGTCGACAAGTGTCACCAGAGGAATGTTGAAGGCGTCGCAGAAGCGCACGAAGCGGGCGCCCTTGCGTGATGCGTTGCTGTCGAGCACGCCGGCAAGGTATTTGGGCTGGTTGGCCACGATACCTACGCTCTGGCCGTTCATGCGGGCGAAACCTACTATGAGGTTCTTGGCGTAGTCGCGCTGTACTTCAAGGAATTCGCCGTGGTCGATGATTGCACCGATTACCTCATACATGTCGTAAGGCTTGTTGGCGCTGTCTGGGATGATTTCGTTGAGCGAGTCTTCCAGACGGTCGATGGGGTCGGTACATTCAATCAGTGGCGGCTCCTCGAGGTTGTTCTGGGGTATGAAGCTGAAGAGCTTGCGAGTGATTTTCAGAGCGTCCTCGCCATCTTCGGCTGCGAAGTGGCATACACCGCTCTTGGTGGAGTGTACCTGCGCGCCGCCGAGGGCTTCCTGGGTCACATCCTCGCCTGTCACGGTCTTTACTACCTTCGGGCCGGTAAGGAACATGTAGGAGATACCCTTGGCCATGATGGTGAAGTCGGTGAGGGCAGGTGAATATACCGCGCCGCCGGCACACGGGCCGAGGATACATGAAATCTGGGGCACTACACCCGAAGCGAGGATGTTGCGCTGGAATATCTCGGCATATCCGCCAAGAGCGTTGATGCCTTCCTGGATACGTGCGCCTCCTGAGTCGTTGAGGCCGATGACGGGAGCACCCATCTTCATGGCCATATCCATGATTTTGCAGATCTTCAGAGCCATTGTCTCCGACAGCGAGCCGCCGAATACGGTGAAGTCCTGGGCGAATACGTATACGAGTCGGCCGTCGATAGTGCCGTAGCCGGTCACTACGCCGTCGCCGAGATATGATTTCTTTTCCTGACCGAAGTTGGTGCAACGATGGCGTACAAACATGTCGAGCTCTTCAAACGAGCCTTCGTCGAGGAGCTGTGCGATACGTTCGCGTGCTGTATATTTGCCTCTCTCGTGTTGTTTCTGGATGGCTTTCTCGCCACCGCCAAGGCGAGCCTCCTCGCGCATCGCGATGAGTTCCTTGACTTTTTCGAGTTGGTTGCTCATATATAAATATATGTATATGGGTATAGTATGATTCTTGAAAACTTGATTACATCTTCTTGGGGTCCTCGCAGAGTTCTACGAGTGCGCCGCATGTCGATTTGGGGTGAAGGAACGCAATGTTGAGTCCCTCTGCGCCCTTGCGGGGAGCCTTGTCGATAAGGCGGCAGCCTTTCTCCTCGGCTTCGGCCAGTGCGTTGGCCACACCGTCGGCCATGGCGAATGCGATGTGCTGTATGCCTCCGCGGCCGCCGTTGTTGGCTATAAACTTGGAGATGGCGCTGTCGTCGGATGTGCCCTCGAGCAGCTCGATTTTGGTCTGTCCTACCTGGAAGAATGCTGTGCGCACTTTCTGGTCGGCTACTTCTTCGATGGCAAAACACTTAAGGCCAAGGATGTTTTCGTAGAAGGGGATAGCCTCGTCCAGCGAGGGGACGGCTATGCCTACATGTTCAATGTGGGAGATGTTCATTTTTTGGTATATATGGTTTATGATAATTGTTGTCGTAATGTCGCGGGAGGGTAGTCTCTGCCCACTACCGGCAATTTCCGGCAAATTTAGCAATTTTTGAGTAAAAGCATCGGGGCCGCATGTGAAAGTTTGTAAAAAGATGTATCGGTGGCGTGTCATGTGTCAGTGGCGGGTGAAATTGTGTCAGTGGGCGTGTCAGTAGGTCAAAAATGGCTAATGGGCTGAAATATATTAAATTAATATTACATGCAACCTTTTTGGCACATGATTTGTTTTGTCTATGAGCGTCGGAGGTCCGCAATGGAGATTCGGCAATTGACCAGATAAAATCAAAATTCAAGAAACAAAAAATATAAAACTTACAATTATGGGAAAAATAATCGGTATTGACCTGGGTACTACCAACTCATGTGTAGCCGTACTTGAGGGTAACGACCCTGTGGTTGTCCCCAACAGCGAAGGACGCAACACCACACCTTCTATCGTGGCTTTTATCGCCGGTGGCGAGCGTAAGGTAGGCGATCCTGCCAAGCGTCAGGCCATCACCAATCCCGAAGGCACCGTATATTCAATCAAGCGCTTCATGGGTGAGCGCTACGACGAGGTTGCCGAAGAGGTAAAGCGTGTGCCCTACGAAGTTGCTAAGGCCGACAACGGCACCGTACGTGTGCTTGTCGACGGCCGTGAATATACACCTCAGGAGATTTCGGCCATGATTCTTCAGAAGATGAAGAAGACTGCCGAGGATTATCTGGGACAGACCGTAGACGAGGCCGTAATCACCGTGCCCGCCTACTTCAACGATTCACAGCGTCAGGCTACCAAGGAAGCCGGTGAGATTGCCGGACTCAAGGTGCGCCGTATCGTCAACGAGCCTACAGCCGCTGCGCTTGCCTACGGCCTCGACAAGAGCGACAAGGACCAGAAGATTGCCGTATTCGACCTCGGTGGCGGTACATTCGATATCTCTATCCTCGAGCTTGGCGACGGTGTGTTTGAGGTTAAGTCGACCAACGGCGACACACACCTTGGCGGTGACGACTTCGACCATGTCATCATCGACTGGCTCGCCGACGGATTCCAGCAGGAATACGGCGTTGACCTCCGCAAGGACTCAATGGCTCTCCAGCGTCTGAAAGAGGCTGCCGAGAAGGCCAAAATCGAGCTTTCAAGCTCTACCACCACTGAAATCAACCTTCCTTACATCATGCCTGTCGACGGTGTTCCCCGCCACTTGGTAAAGACTCTTACCCGCGCTGAGTTCGAGCGTCTGGCCGACAAGCTGATTCAGGCTACAATCAAGCCCTGTGAGCAGGCTCTCAACGACGCCGGCCTCAAGGCTTCCGACATCGACGAGGTGATTCTCGTAGGCGGCTCGACACGTATCCCCGCTATCCAGGAAATTGTGAAGAAATTCTTCGGCAAGGCTCCTTCAAAGGGTGTCAACCCCGACGAGGTGGTAGCCGTGGGCGCCGCTATCCAGGGTGGTGTGCTCTCAGGTGATGTCAAGGATGTGCTTCTGCTCGACGTTGTGCCTCTGTCGGTTGGTATCGAGACCCTCGGCGGTGTCATGACCAAACTTATCGAAGCCAACACTACAATTCCTACACGTAAGAGCGAGACATTCTCTACCGCTGCCGACAACCAGCCTTCAGTAGAAATCCACGTACTTCAGGGCGAACGTCCTCTTGCAAAAGACGACAAGACTCTCGGCAAGTTCCATCTTGACGGTATCGCTCCCGCACCCCGTGGTATTCCTCAGATTGAGGTTACTTTCGAGATTGACGCCAACGGTATTCTCAACGTATCGGCCAAGGACAAGGCTACCGGCAAGGAGCAGAGCATTCGTATCGAGGCTTCATCGGGCCTGACCGACGCTGAAATCAAGCGTATGAAGGACGAGGCAGCAGCCAACGCCGCAGCCGACGAGGCCGAAAAGCAGAAGATCGACAAGCTCAACCAGGCCGACGCCCTCATATTCCAGACCGAGAAGCAGCTCGCAGAGCTCGGCGACAAGATTCCCGCCGACAAGAAATCGGCCATCGAGGCCGGTGTGGCCAAGCTCAAGGATGCCCACAAGGCTCAGGACGTTGCTGCATGCGATGCCGCCATCAAGGAGATTGAGGCTGCATTCGGTGCCGCACAGCAGGATATCCTCAACGCCCAGCAGCAGGCTCAGTCGGCTGCCGGTCAGCAGGCTGGTCCTCAGCCGGGCGCCTCACAGGCCTCAGGCGACGACCATGTAACCGACGTCGACTTCGAGGAAGTGAAGTAACCCTCATTTGGTCACACCTGCAATAGGCAGGACCGACTCCGGATTGATATTCTGCAATCGGTACGGAATCAATCGGATAAATTTTTAATTCATATATGAATCGGCTCACATGCATTGCAAGATGGTGTGGGCCGATTTTTTTTAAGGATATGTCCGGAGCTGATTTTTAGAATCATCCGGATTTGTCTCTTAATATATACTCAATAAGATTTCAAGATTGACATTATGAAGAAACTTTTGTTAATTTTTGCATTAATCGCATTCATACCTATGGCCAGGGCCGATAAATACACCCTTGACCGTGACAATCTTCCTGTAAAGGCGCAGGAGATGATTACCACCTATTTCCCAAAGGCAAAAATCTCTATGATTAAGGTCGACAAGCATCTGCTTAAGAAGATCGACTATGACGTAAAGCTGGTAAACGGCACTAAGATAGAATTCAACAATTCTGGAGAATGGACATCCGTCGACTGCAA
>NZ_JAIDKI010000120.1 GCF_029051885.1 Muribaculum sp. | reverse complement strand
CTGTGGGTCATATCCCTTCTTGGCGATAAAGTCCTTGGCGGCGGCAGTAATATCAAGCGTATAACCGAGCGATTCAACTCTCTTGTAGAATCCGGCAAGCTCGATATCTATAATCCGGAATATAGCATCGCGGTCAAGCTCGTCGAACATCACGATATCATCCACACGGTTGAGGAACTCAGGCGAGAACGCCTTGTTGAGAGCCTTCTGGATAATGCCATGGTTATACTCCTTGTCGGCGGCACGGGTATTGAATCCGACACCTGTACCGAAATCCTTAAGCTGGCGGCTTCCGATATTTGATGTCATTATAATGATTGTATTCTTGAAGTCCACACGACGTCCGAGGCTGTCGGTCAGGCGACCTTCGTCAAGCACCTGAAGCAACAGGTTGAATACATCAGGATGAGCCTTCTCGATTTCGTCGAGCAACACAATCGAGTAAGGGTGCTGACGCACTTTCTCGGTAAGCTGTCCGCCTTCCTCATAGCCGACATATCCCGGAGGCGCTCCGACAAGCCGGCTGACGGTGAACTTCTCCATATACTCACTCATATCCACGCGTATCAGAGTATCGGCGCTGTCAAAAAGATATTCAGCGAGTTTCTTTGCAAGATGTGTCTTTCCCACACCGGTCGGTCCGAGGAACATGAACGTTCCTATCGGTTTGTTGGGGTCCTTAAGTCCGACACGATTTCGCTGTATAGCCTTGACAATTTTGTCAATAGCCTGG
The DNA here is from genome assembly GCF_029051885.1 of Muribaculum sp. Classification (GTDB taxonomy): domain Bacteria; phylum Bacteroidota; class Bacteroidia; order Bacteroidales; family Muribaculaceae; genus Muribaculum. The sequence continues at coordinate 6,203 of NZ_JAIDKI010000120.1, read as the reverse complement.
TCTTGTCCGATGATGTTGTTCTTGAGTTTCGGGCCAAGCTCACGCAGACGCATACCCTCGGCCTGCGCTATGCGCTGCACGGGCACACCGGTCATCATTGCCACAACCTCGGCCACCTTCTCCTCGTCGACCACCTCGCGTATCTCATTGAGCGAGGCTTCCCATTTGCGCTTAGCCTCGTCAAGTTCCTGCTTCAGGCGATGCTCCTTGTCGCGGAACGAAGCCGCCGACTCAAAGTTCTGATTCTGCGCAGCCTGAAGTTTCGAAGCATTGGCTTCGGAAATCTGTTCCTCAAGCTGCTCGATTTCACGCGGCACAACGATATTCGTAACGTGCACACGAGAACCGGCCTCGTCCATGGCATCAATAGCCTTGTCGGGGAAATTGCGGTCGCTCACATAGCGTTCGGTCAGCTTTACACAGGCCTCCAGCGCATCAGGAGTATAGGTCACATTATGATGTTCCTCATACTTGTCCTTGATATTGTTGAGAATCACAAGTGTCTCCTCAGAGGATGTCGGTTCTACCATCACCTTCTGGAAACGACGCTCAAGCGCGCCATCCTTCTCGATATTCTTACGGTACTCATCAAGAGTGGTAGCTCCGATACACTGTATCTCACCGCGTGCAAGAGCCGGCTTAAGCAGATTTGCGGCGTCCATAGAGCCGGCTGCATTGCCCGCACCGACAATAGTATGCAACTCGTCGATAAAGAGAATCACGTCCTTGTTTTTTGACAACTCGTTGAGGATACCTTTAATACGCTCCTCAAATTGGCCGCGATACTTCGTACCGGCCACGATTGAAGCCATGTCAAGCGATATCACGCGCTTGTCAAAAAGTATGCGCGATACTTTACGCTGAACGATACGCAGTGCCAGCCCCTCGACGATAGCCGACTTGCCCACTCCGGGCTCTCCGATAAGCACCGGATTGTTTTTCTTGCGCCGGCTCAATATCTGTGCCAGACGCTCTATCTCCGTATCGCGACCTATCACAGGGTCAAGCCGGCCCTCCTCGGCGGCGCGTGTCATGTCGTTGCCGAATTTATCAAGCACAGGAGTGTCATTGCCACGGCGGCCGGGAGCGCGCTGTGAAGATGGCGCACTCTGCTTGGAAGAGCCCGACGGCGCACTACCCTGCGATGCGCCGGGCATGTCGTCATCGTCTTCATCCTCATCGTCGCCAAACGATGTGCCCATGCTTGGAGCATCAGCCACATTGGCCAGCAACTTATAGATAGCCTCATAGGTGACTCCGGCGTCGATAAACGCACGGAACGCCTCGGTTCCCTGTACCTCCTTATTATGGAAGAGGGCCAGCAACAGATGCTCAGAGTCGACAATCTCGCTCTTCAGCATCTTGGCCTCAAGCACGCTTAATTTGATAATGCGGTTGGCCAGATCGCTGACAGAAATATTGCTTACCCCCCCTGTCCCTTGAAACAGACTGCGGTCAAGAGTATCACGCAATTGATACATAGTATCGGCGTCAAGCAACTGCTGAATGGCCTGGAACGCATGACTCCCGGACTGCGACATAATCGCCATAAGCATATGCTCAGGGCTCACAACGCTATTGTTGTGGCGAATAGCCTCCGTACGGCTCTGGTCAAGCACATGCTTCAGTTCATTGGAAAAAATGGTGTCCATAAATGTCCTTTCTCGTTAGTTATGCAAATATAGCAACAATAACTGTGCCAAAAATCAGACAGGCACAAATTATTAAGCATGTTCAACAATATTTAAACAATCGCAAGGGATGTTTTTATCTGTTTATTCCCATTTTTTTCGTATCTTTGTATGAAATTTTACTGCATGAAGCCCACATCCAAATATAGCCAGAAGGCATCAGGGCATACACGCATCAACAAAACTGAACTATACTTTACTTATGCTGGAAGAAGATAGAATTCTTAAAATCGATATCGAGAATGAAATGAAGTCGGCCTACATCGACTATTCGATGTCGGTAATCGTATCACGCGCGCTTCCTGATGTCCGCGACGGACTCAAGCCGGTACAAAGGCGCGTACTGTTCGGCATGAACGAGATGGGCAACACATCCGACCATCCCCACAAGAAATCAGCCAACTGCGTAGGCGAGGTCATGGGTAAATACCACCCCCATGGCGACTCATCCATTTACGGTACCGTAGTACGCATGGCCCAGCCCTGGGCATTGCGCTATACACTTGTCGACGGACACGGCAACTTCGGCTCTGTCGATGGCGACGGACCCGCTGCAATGCGTTACACCGAGGTGCGCCTTGAGCATATCGGCGAGGAGATGCTGTCAGATATCGACTCCGACACTGTCGATTTCCAGCCAAACTACGACAACTCCCGTCAGGAGCCCGTAGTGCTCCCTACCCGCATACCCAACCTGCTTGTCAACGGAACATCGGGTATCGCCGTAGGTATGGCTACCAATATGCCTCCCCACAACCTTACCGAATCAATCAACGCCACCGTGGCTCTTATCGACAATCCCGAGCTCACGATTGCGGAGTTGATGAAATATATCAAAGCCCCCGACTTCCCTACCGGAGGCACAATCTACGGGTACAATGGTGTAAAGGAAGCATTTGAAACCGGCCGCGGACGCATAGTAATACGCGCAAAAGCCGAAATCGAAGCTCACTCCAATCACGAGGACATAATCGTAACCGAGATTCCCTACAACGTAAACAAGGCCGAGCTTATCAAATATATCGCCGACCTTGTCAACGAGAAAAAAATCGACGGCATAGCCGACCTCAACGACGAGAGCGACTACAAAGGCATGCGCATTGTAATCCGTCTTAAAAGCGATGCCAACGCCAACGTTGTCCTCAATAAGCTCTACAAGCTGACACAGATGCAATCGTCATTCTCGGTCAACAATGTAGCTATTGTAAACGGACGTCCGCGCACCCTCAATCTGAAAGAACTGCTTCAGGCATTCATCGACCACCGCCACGAAGTAGTCACCCGCCGCACACGCTTCGAACTTCGCAAAGCCGAAGAGCGTGCCCATATACTGCAAGGTCTGATTATCGCCGAACAGAATATCGACGAAGTAATCCAGATTATCAAGAACGCCGACTCTGTAGAGGATGCCCGCGCACAACTGTCGGCACGCTTTGACCTTACCGAGCCTCAGACTCTCGCCATCGTCGAGATGAAACTCCGAAGCCTCGCCAAACTGGAGCAGGACAAGCTGCGTCAGCAATATGCCGACCTCGAGCGACTGATCGAGCACCTCAACCTCATCCTCAGCGACGAGCACGAATGCCGCGAGCTGATCAAGAGCGAACTGCTTGAGATACGCGACAAATATGGCGACGCACGCAAGACCGACATCGACTACACCGCAGGCGACTTCAACGCCGAAGACTTCTATGCCGACGACGATATGATAATCACCATATCTCATCTCGGATATATCAAGCGCACACCGCTTAGCGAATTCCGCGCCCAGGCCCGTGGCGGCGTAGGCTCTCGTGGTTCCAACACCCGCGACGAGGATTTCATCGAGCACATCTACCCTGCGTCCATGCACAACACCATGCTATTCTTCACCGACCGCGGCCTCGTATACAAAATGAAAGTCTACGAGCTGCCCGAAGGCGCAAAGAACAGCAAGGGACGTGCTCTTCAGAACCTGCTCGACATCGAACCCGGCGACAAAGTGCGCGCATACATCGCATGCAAGCAACTTGACGACCCCGAATTCACCGGTTCACACTTCCTTGTATTCGCAACCCGCAAGGGCGTAGTGAAGAAAACTTCGCTTACAGAATATGCACGCGTAATGTCGAAAGGCAAGAAAGCCATCATTATCCGTGAGGACGACAGCCTTATCGGCGTAGAACTCACTGACAATGATTCGACAATATTACTCGCCGCCAAGGAAGGCAAGGCCATACGCTTCGCCACATCATCGCTCCGTGCAATGGGTCGAGTTTCCACCGGCGTGCGCGGCATGAAAGTCGAAGGCACCAACGAGGTAATCGGCATGATTACCATGGAGCCCGACAGCACCAACACGGTAATGGTAATCTCCGAAAACGGATATGGCAAGCGTACCGCCCTTGATGCCTACACACCCCACAACCGTGGAGGAAAAGGCATGAAGACCATCAATGTCACCGACAAGACCGGTCCTCTCGTAGGCTTCCTGAGCGTGAACGACGACAACGACCTCATCATCATCAACCAGAGCGGCATAACGATACGCATCCACATGAGCGACCTCCGTATCATGGGACGTGCCACACAAGGTGTGCGCCTCATCAACCTCGAAAAGCGCAACGACACCATAGCCTCTGTATGCTGCGTGGATTCCGACCCCGAAGAGACTGTCGACAATGACATCCTCGTAAACGAGGCCGAACAGGAAGAGATAGAATTCGCTCCCGAAGAAACAGAAGAGGCCGATGACGATATCGAAATCGATGACGCCGAAGAGACTGAATCCGACGAGTGAAATTTATTTCACAAATCCTCTCTAAATCTTTACATCAGTCAAATCAAAACATTCTCTTAAAAAACGACAGGCGCGACACCGTAAAAAGTGTCGCGCCTGTCGTTTTTCTCATCCATTCGCACCATACAGCCGCTACTACTGCCGGCTCTCCAGCTCCAAAAGGTATCTTTTGGCCTCCAGACCGCCGGCATATCCGGTAAGACTACCGTCGCGACCTATGACTCTATGGCATGGTATAATCACTGACATGGCATTGGCGCCGATGGCATTAGCCACAGCACGTACTCCCGACAACAGTCCGATATCGGCGGCAAGCCCGGAATAGCTCTTATCCGAGCCATACGGCACCTGCCGGAGCGCATCCCATACATGAGCCTGGAACTCCGTGCTGGCATACATCAACGGGATATCAAAATCACGACGTTTGCCTGCAAAATATTCGTCAAGCTGCCGTCGTGCCATGTCCAGAATCACGCTGTCACCCTCGGCAAAAGCACGTGCATGCGTATGCCGCAGAATCCGCCGCAACGTGCGGTCATGAAGACGACCATGCAGCCAGTCGCACATACACAGACGCCCGTTACAATCACCAAGCACGAGAGTACCACACGGCGAATGATAATGGGTCACAACAATTAAATCCATACTTTTAGAGCTTGTTTAATAATAAAGGAACTCTAAGAAACTGTTTAAATTCATATCACTTTGTTTTTGAGGAGCCAACAAAAATACATCTGATATTCTCCCTCAAAATATGTATCATCTAAATTTAAACAGTTTCTAATAAAAACGACGTCCGCATATAGTATGTGCGAACGTCGTCAATATTGTAGCAAATATCCCGTCGATTAGTTGAGCTGACCGTTTTCAGCAGCCTTTACCATCTCGGGCGATGCGGTAATGTAGATTTCCACACGACGATTCTGGGCACGTCCGGCCGGAGTATCGTTAGAGGCGACATAGTCGGCCATAGGAATACCCTTGGCGGTAAGACGTGTGGGAGATACACCTGAGTTTACCAGATAGGTCATCACGGCATCGGCACGCTGGTTAGAGAGCTTCTCGTTTACAGCATATGAGCCGGTATTGTCGGTGAATCCGAGAATCTGAACATTGGTGAGAGGATTCTGCTTGAGCGATACAGCAAAGTTGCTGAGGTCCTGCTGAGCCGACGCGTTGAGAGTATACTTGCCTGTCGGGAACAGAATTCCACCATCAAATGTAACCTTTATAGCCTGGAGACCGTTCTGGTCAGTAGTCTGCTCTACCTGAGCATCGGGAATTGTTTTGGCAATTTCTTCCTGTTGCTTCTGCATCTTCTGGCCAATAAGAGCACCTGCGCCTGCACCTACGGCAGCACCGATGGCAGTACCTATAGCGGCACCCTTGCCTCCGCCGATGAGCGCACCGATGCCGGCGCCGAGTGCGCCACCGCCACCGCCACCAATAAGAGCACCCTTACCTGTGGTAGACATCGAACTACATCCCGAGGATGCGAACAACAGACCTGACAGAAGAACAGCACCTGTAATCTTAGCGAGCTTCATATCTCTAAATTTTAAGTTAATTTCGTTAATACGACTGCAAAGTTGGCAATTTTCTTGCAGAAAACATATTCTACGGGCCGTAAAATAGACCAACCACAGCTTTCGATATAAAATTTTTCTATCGATTCAATTTATTATGAAAACGTCCGATACGCTGATTTGTTTATTTGCATTTCTGATAAAGAT
>NZ_JAIDKI010000012.1 GCF_029051885.1 Muribaculum sp. | reverse complement strand
CCCCAGCAACGGTACCTACAACAGAATTGTCGCCCGCCAGCGATGCATAGTAGTCGTAATTGCCGATGCTGAAATTACCCGACACACCATAGCTCGCACGAAGTTTCAGTGCATCAAGCCAGGTATTATCTTTCAGGAAACTTTCTTCCGACAGATACCATCCGGCCGAAACCGAAGGAAAGTATCCCCAACGGTTATTGCTGCCGAAACGCGACGACCCGTCAGCTCGCAACGATGCCGACAACAGATATCGACTGTCGTAATTATACTGTATTCGGGCAAATACCGATGCCAACGACCATGCCTGTCTGGAAGAATCCCAGTTAGTCGCCACAGTCGACGCATTCAGAGTCGTGACAAGGTCATTTGGAAAGCCATTGGCCGTAATTCGGCTGGCCTCGATTGATTCTCGTTGCATTGACTGGCCAAGCACAGCTGAGATATCATGAATATTATTTATGCGGGTGTTATACGACAGTGTATTCTCCCATGTCCAGCTCAGATAATCTTTTGTGCGATGTGTGCCTTCGGGATTCGACGGCGGTACTTTATTTACCGATGTAGGCAATGTCGACGGGCGATAAATCTCACGGCGATAACTGTTCCACGCCGTGCTGAATTCGGTCTTCAGATTAAGACCACTGATAATTTCCCAATTGAAGAAAGCCTTGCCCATGACCTTATTGCGCTTCATGCGGTCTTTTCGCTCATTGGCCAAAGCCACAGGGTTGATTACAGCCTGCTGCTTATAACTCCAGTTGTAATTGTCGAAATTATAGCTGCCATCCTCATTATATACAGGAAATATAGGCGCCATGGCCAACGCGAGCGACGGTATGGTTTCTTTAGTGAATCGGTCCTCAGTGGGCACGATATCATATAATATGTGCGCTATGCTTGTATTTGCGCCGAAGGTTACATTCTGGTATTTGACATTAATGTTTGCACGTCCACCGAATGTCTCCTGGCCTGAGCCGATTACAATACCCTCTTCCTTGGCATAGTTGCCCGAAATGAAGTAATTTACACCGTTCTGGCCACCGCTGACCGACAGAGAATGCTTGGTAGTCATACCATTGCGGAATATCTCGTCCTGCCAGTCGGTATCGGTAAGACCGGGCTCACCGTTTACATATGGCATGATTTCCGGCGGTATAAGATACGTCAAAGCCGTAGTCCCTGGCTTTGCCCCCAATTTATCAAGACGAGTCTGATTGTCATCTTCTATACTACCGGCTATGCCTTTCGACTCAAGCAAGTCAAGATATGCCTCGTTATGACCGTCATAGCACAGACGCGCAAATTCATAGGCATTCAACATGCTTATTTTCTTAGTGCGGCGCTGCCATCCATAATAGCCGCTATAATTTACTTTAGGACGTCCCTGTTTACCTTGTTTAGTAGTAATAATGATTACACCGTTGGCACCACGACTACCATAGATAGCGGCGGCAGAAGCATCCTTCAGCACCTCGATACTCTCGACATCGTTCATATCGATACCTCCGAGAGGATTGATATTGGTGCCGGTTGCGTCACTGGCGAGATCCGACTGCGGTATGCCGTCAATCACATAAAGAGGATCACTGCCGGCAGTAACCGTACCGGTACCGCGCACCTTGATTGACATACCTCCGCCGGGCATGCCGGTGCCCTGAGTTACCTGCACACCCGACATGCGGCCTACAAGCGCCTGCTCGATACTGTTGGCCGGCATATCCGCAAGGTCTTCACCTTTGACAGAAGATATGGATGTAGTAACGTCACGCTTGCGCTGCACACCATAGCCCACAACCACGACCTCCTCAAGATTGGTTGTAGATGGCTGCAAAACAACATTAATGCCCGATGCATCTTTTATGTCAACAGCCTGTGTATGATAGCCTATATATGATATATTAATCACATCGCCTACATGTACATTGGAGAGGGAGAACTCGCCGTCAAGATTGGTGCTTACACCATTGGTCGAGCCTTTTACAATTACGGAAGCTCCGATTATCGGCTCGCCCGTCTCATCTATAACTCGTCCTTTCAGACCGGCTGCAATTGGCTGACCTTTGATCTTAGAGCCTGACTTATCCCGTTTGGGAGATATTATAATCAGGTCCTCGCCCATAATGGCATACTCAAGTCCTACCTCAGAACTTATCTTGTCAAGTACCGACTTGACAGATGCATCTTTCATGTGTACTGATACGCTTCCGGCCTTGTCTACAACATTATCACTGAAAGAGAATGTGTAGCCTGATTGCTTTTCAATGGCTTGCAAAGCCACGCGTAGCGGTGTCTTCTCAAAGTCGACCGTAATCGGTTTGTCCTGTGCCATGGCACTCATGGCGCCCAAAGCCACAGCCACCGACATTGTAGTCAGCCTACGGGTTGCTTGTCTTAATTTGTTCATATGATTGGTTAAATATTGTTTGGATAAGGTTCCTTACCTTTTAAGACGCAACAATGAAAAAAAGTACTCTATATTTTTTATATTTCTTATTTTATTTTTCACTTAACACGAATGAATACGCCGGTTACGACAGACGGCAGTCCATCATAACCGGCGCATATTCAACCCGGTAGCCCTGCCGAAATTACCGGCTCGACTTGGGGAGCGATGTATTAAATGTTTTTTCAACCACAGCCGTAGCCAGTTCAATATTATCAAGAGGTATCATACCGGTAAACCTTTCTGAGACAAGAGTGCTGTCAAGGACAAATTCACACCCATAGTATTCTTCCATCCTCGATACCACGGTAGCCAGCGTAGCATTGCGAAACATCAACCGTCGCGATTTCCATGCTAAAGGATTATCATTGTAATCAATCGAGGAGACCTCGATATCTCCGGTGGCATATATCAGCGTAGCCTTCTGCTCCGGCTCAAGAGTTACATTCTTTCCTGTGACTGTCGACTTCATGCTCACCGCTCCGTCAACAAGATATAACGATGCATATCCGTCGCCTTCACGTGCCGATAGATTAAAAGAGGTACCATGCACTGTCACTTCAAGGCCATAAGATTCAATTATAAACCTCGAGGACTTATTCTTTACAATATCAAAGTAGCCTTCACCCTGGAATTCGATTCTACGGGTATCACTATTGAATCCTGATAATGCATATCCCAATGATGAGTTGCCATTGAGTTCCACAGTCGAACCGTCGGGAAGATTTACAGTAGCCCGGTCAGCAGCCGCAGTAACTACATTAGTAGATAATGACCCAATGTTATGATATCGGCTATACAGATATGCCGACCCGGCAAATAGAATAACTATCAGAGCCACCGCAGCCACCTCGGCACATAATATAAGACGATGCCGCCATCTACGCGGCTTTACCAGCATAGTACTAAGCCGACGGTAAACCTCAGCCTCGGCTTGAGTATTTTCCTGTCCGGGAGTAGGCTCAAACCCCTGCCAGTCATCATATATTTCCTGTCCAAGCTGATCGTCCGACAATGAGTAGAGCCGATTTTTCGTCTCCTCAAGTTCGGATTTCGAGAGCTTATCCATACGGTATTTTCTGATTAAATCTTTCATTATTGCATATGAATTTGAACTGGTTTATAGATAGTCGGCTGAAAACTACAATCGGCCTGACATAATCACGGCTAAAATCACAATCAACAGTCGACTTAGATGAGAGCGTACATATTTCATCCCTTTTGACAGATGATTCTTTACACTCTGCTCATTAATTCCAAGGCTTATGGAAATCTCTTTATTCGATAGATGCTCGAGTTTCGACATTCTTACCACCCTGGCTTGTGCCGGAGGCAAGCTGTCGATTATATATTCTACCCGAGAGGCAAATTCAGCATACTCTATTGCTGATGTATCCTCTCTCCCGATTGAATTGCAATAGTCTAAGTAGTCCTCATAAACCGGCGCATTGATATTGCGGCGATATGCGCTTATAAGATAGTTTCTGGCGATTGTAAACAGGAGGCCTCGCAAAGTGCTCTCGGCAATAATTGAATCCCGGTTACTCCATATCTTTGTAAATACTTCCTGAACAATATCTTCTGCGTCATAGGCCGATTTTGTGAATTGCCTGCAATATACATACAGGCGCTGAAAGTATAACTTATATACCGATGCAAAAGCCTCTACATCGCCACTCTTAAGGCGACGTATAAGTCGGGCTTCAATATCATAGTTATCCGAATCCGCCATATGTTTCTTCACAAACGCAAAATTAGTGATTTTTTTCAAGCAAATTATACACCCCCGGCAAAAGCTCCCGCAACAGCGTGTTAATACGCTGTATATTAGCATGCTACCTTACGATATTATTCGATTTCTTCAGAGATATCAGGCAAATCTGACGAACTGAACGTTCCCTCCCTCAAGGAAATGACCGGGATTTCCGAGTAGGTTGAGATTGAATCAAGCAGCCTGATATGCCGGCGTTTTGGAATATCGGCAGAGAGAAGTATCATATGCGGATTCAATGAATCGGCAACTGATTTCCAGCTTCCGCGGTATCCTCGACATATCAAGGCACAATCGACGCCAACAGCGTGGGCGGACACCCTCCCGAGTATACTGTCATGATTCACAATCACAAGTTTACCTGTACCTCCACCCGTCAAGGAATATGTCACAACTCTACTGTCGTCCACTGCCAACGAGTCATAACTCCCGAACCTTTCTATAAAAGTACGGTAACGGTCGCGATACTCTCCATTAAGCGATGACGCCGCAACTCCAGGCGCAGTTGTGTACATAACCGCCCGATGTAAACCACCATCATGACTACCGGAATCCATACGACATATTACTGTCGTAAAGTATGCATTGCGTGGAATGAACCACTGTACCGACTCGCCAGGTCGCAACGTATAGGCAGCGAACAATGCGGCAGCAAGAACACATACCGAAACTGCGACTCCCCACCCTGCCGTACGCCTGTATAACGCTGCCACACCGACACATACTGCAATATAATAAGATAACAACACACCTCCGTGAATAGCGGTACAACGGATTGTTGACGACGGCATATCAGTTATCAGTTCGACCCACCACAACATCGCCATGTATATCCAATCAACGACCGAACACAGCCATACGGCATCAAATCCCACAGCCTCCAACACCATAAGTGCCAGTCCTCCTACCATCAGTACCGGAAGCACAAGCGCTACAGGTATATTGGCCAGCAGAAAATAGACCGGAAATATCTGAAAATAATACATCGCAAGCATCGCAGTGGCAAGCATGGCTGCCAACGAGAGGGCGGCAGTCACAGCAAACCACCGTATAACCCGAGGCACACGCTCAAGCCATGGCATGACGGCAGGCATCAGCACCAAAATACTACCTACAGCAAGATACGAAAGCTGAAAACCGGGAGTCCACAACTGCCTTGGAGCCACCATAAGAATTATCAATGCTGATACAAGCATACCATTTAACGACACATACGGCCGCTGAAGTATTATACCTCCACACATCAGTGATGCCATAAGCGACGCACGCGTAACAGGCGCCGACAGCCCTGTAAAAAAAGCATAGCCCCACAACACGATGATAATCACGCCACAGCGGACACGCCAGTCCCATATCAGCCCCAAAGGTAAAAGCAGCAGTCCTAACGCCATGATGATAATGCCGACATGCAATCCGCTGAGCGCAAGCACATGGGCTACTCCAGCAGCCGAAAACATGTCGCGTGTATCCTGCGACAGCCAGTCGTCATCACCGACAAGAACAGCTAAAAGAAACGAACATGCGCCATTCGACAGTCCGCTACGCATTAGCAGCGAAGAGGCTTCCGTGCGTGCGCGCCATGCATAATAACGCCATGAACTCCTGTGTCCGATTACTGAAATATCGTCGGAGAATCCGGTTGCCGAAATGCCTCGCCGGGATAAAACAGCCACATAATCGACTGCACCAGGCACATTCTCGTTGACTGGAGGCAGAAGCTCACACCGGAATCGGACAATATCACCCGGAACGGGGTCATGCAAAGTCCCATGCAAGGTATGCACAAGCACATCCATACGTATATGCAGACTGTCAGGACGTATAACAAGATGAATCCCCCGGTCATTCTCCGATACATCAATTACCTCACCTTGCCACTCTTCCCGTTTAATGACAGCCTGCTCCACATCAGGCAATCTGTCATATATCATATCGACACCTCCCGCGCCACAAAACAACAATGCCACTCCCACACATGACGACCACTCCGGTAAGCGACGGGACACACATATCAGCGCTATTCCACCTATACCCACAGTTATAAACCAGTACAAATTAAAAGCACCTGATAAAAGCATACCTGCAATGAATCCTACAAGAGGAAACAATGCAGGTACGTATGAGAGAGGAGGACGCATGGCTGCGAGAAGAGAGATTTTACAATATTTGGAGCTTGGCTTGTTTAACCGAATTTCATTCTATCGTGAATTCAACTACCATAAAACTCGATACAGCAATAAAAATCCATAGAGCCACAGCAAGCAGCAACGGACGCGTTCCTACAGACTTGATCGTATCTATCGACAGACTTGCACCGATAAAGAAAAGAGTAAGTACAAGGCCCTTCTTTGCAAGCCATACAAGCCATTCGCTAAGTTCCGCCGGCAGACCACAGTAAGTATTGACCACCATAGCTACAACAAACAGAAAAATAAACCACGGAATGCTGACTTTTGCCTTTTTGTCACGGAAAATAAGCATCGTGACGAATGCCAGAGGTATAATCCACAACGCACGTGTCAGTTTTATCAAGGTAGCTATCCTAAGAGCTTCCGGGCCGTATGCATCTCCCGCACCGACTACCGACGATGTGTCGTGAATAGCAATTGCAGCCCAGGTTCCGAACTGCTGTTGGCTCATATCAAAAAAATGACCGATAGGCGGAAAGATAAACAATGCAATCGCATTAAGAATGAAAATAACACCCAGCGATACGGCCATCTCCTTCTCGTCGGCACGGATTACCGGCCCTACAGCAGCAATGGCACTTCCACCACATATAGCCGTTCCCGATGCTATCAGATAAGATGTCTTGCGGTTGAGATGCATCCAATAGCCAAACATCACACCAAGCACCATGACACTTACTACCGAGACAACGGTAAACAGCATGCCGTCACTACCTGATTTGAGCGACTCGACCACGTTCATACCGAAGCCAAGACCGACAACCGACGCCTGAAGCAGATACTTGCTGCTTTTTTTGTTGAACTTAGGGAATGGACAACCGAAACAAATAGCAAACATCAGCCCCACAAACAAAGCCGAAGCCGGAGTGACGGGATTATATCCGGTAAGTACATCCCATGGAAACAATACAATAATAATC
>NZ_JAIDKI010000119.1 GCF_029051885.1 Muribaculum sp. | reverse complement strand
ATATGTGTATATGAGACATATGTCCATAATTATTCGTTAGACGAGAAGATGCGATGGCTGATTGCCGACGGTCATGGTCTGGAATTCGGACTCCGCTCTGAACTTCTGAAGGTGAAATCTGCCGAGTGGATGCTCGTGGCCTCGCGCGAATGCGAAATCAGGTCGCTTTGGGAAAATTCCGTTTGGACTGAATACTCCGGGTCGTTTGCTGAAAAATTTGATGTTACCGCCGGTCTGCGTCTGAATGTCTCCTCGGTTCTTTCGCAAAACAGGTTTCATGAGTTCCAAAGCATCTATCAGGCCTACAATCAGTTTGATGGCAAAACTTACATAACAGCCGAACCTCGTATGAATCTGAAGTACGACATCACGCCCCTCCACAACGTAAAGGCGGGATTCGGCATGTCAACGCAGAATCTCCATGCAATACGCTCGAGCGCGACGTCGTTTCCTTTTGACCGCTATGCACTGACCTCGGCTACGGTAAAGCCTGAGAAATCGATGCAATACGGCATTGGCTACAGCGGTATGACCGAGAACGGAGCGTTTGACTGGTCGGCCGAGGGCTACTACCGCAGTATAGATAATGTTTATGACTACAAGGACGGCCGAAGTTCATTTTCCGATATAATGATTGAAAACCTCATACTTGGCGGCCGTGGCCGGAGTTATGGGGCTGAATTCATGGTGCGCAAGAACACCGGACGACTCACCGGATGGGTGTCATACACAATCTCACGTACAGAGACCAGGATACCGGGCATCAATGGTGACCGGTGGTATAATGCTACCAACGACCGACGCCATGACATTTCCGTCACGGCTATCTACCGGCTGACCGACCGCTGGAATCTCTCCACATCATGGATATTCCTGTCGGGCCAGCCATTGACGGCTCCTGATGTGAAATATGAGATAGGAGGGGAGACCTGTTATTACTACTCCAGGAGAAACGCATATACGACGCCTCCGACCCATCGGCTCGACCTGTCCGCAAAATATACCCATGTCGGAAAGAAACTTACGTATGAATGGGCTTTCGGTGTATATAACGCCTATTGTCGCTACAATCCATATGTGGTTTATTTCGAGGATGATTCCTCCAAACCCTCCGGCACCCGCGCAGTGCTCCATGCTATGTATGGTCTTGTGCCTTCGGTGTCCTATACACTTAAATTCTGACATTTATGAAGCTATATAGTATTATACCGGCTATGTGCATGATGCTCCTGTTTGTGTCGTGCGAGAAGGAACTCGATTTTAAGTATCACGATATAGACCCCTTGACTGTCATTGAGGCGCAACTGACTCCCGGCGGTGCTAAGGTGGCTATTACTTACACGACTCCGATGGACCAGCCGATGGACCGGACGCATCTTACAGACGCGGTGGTTACTCTTACCGACCTGACCGACGGAACGGTTTACAACCTGCACACTGATGCCGAGGGGTTGTTCGTTGACCCGACGCCTGGTATAATAGGCCATGACTATCGTCTGGTGGTGGAGCGTGACGGTTGCCGTTACGAGGCCGATGCCACCATGTATCCTCCTACAGAAATCGAAAGTCTGGAATTCAACTGGATAAAGATGCCTTACGACTACGTGGCGGTGTTTGAGGCGCAGTTCCGCGACAATAAGGACTCCGATGGTGAATGTTACTGGGTAAAGCTCTATCGCAACGGTGAGATTTACCGGTGGAGTGAAATGGACGACCGAAATGCTGTCGATGGTGTGTGCACATATCTGACTATGACCACCCGCAAGGATACTGATGAAGAGGATGATGATACAGTGCTCTTCGACGGCGATGTCATCACATTTACAGTCTCGCCGATTTCGCGCGCCATGCATGATTATCTCGAAGCGTTGCAGAATGACAGTAATGGTCCGGCAATGTTCGTTGGCGACAAATGTCTTGGCTATTTCATGGCCACTTCTCCGGTATCTGACTCAGTTGAGTTTCATCCCGATGAAATCCCGGAATACAAATAAGAACTTGTTTAAGAGCTTGTTTAATAATAAATGTTACCGTCAGGGCGGTCAATCGTCGAGCATATTTTCGCTTGTGATGAGGGAG
>NZ_JAIDKI010000118.1 GCF_029051885.1 Muribaculum sp. | reverse complement strand
GAGCGAAAAACGGGACTCGAACCCGCGACCCCGACCTTGGCAAGGTCGTGCTCTACCAACTGAGCTATTTTCGCGTTTCGCAAGGCGTTTTTGTCGTTTGCGATGCAAAGGTAGGTACTATTTTTGAACTGACCAAATCTTTTCGCTGCTTTTTTTCTTGCCTTCTGCCTCCAAGAAGCGGATATCGGATGCCAATCTACTGAATGCGATAGCGTTAACGGGGTGAAAAAATATTGAAAAAAAATAATATGCCACAGGCGGCTTTATAAAGGCCCTGTGGCATATGTGTCGTGTGGATTGCGCTAATACGGGTCGTCGGTCAGAATCCCTTAAGCCATTCTTTAAGTTGATTCAGCATCGCATCGTGGTATTTGAACGACGGCTTATAGCCCCATCCATGGCCTCCTGACGGGTATATTACCATCGATGCGGGCACGCCGGCTGCATGCAGGGCTTCATAGTAGCGCAGGCTGTTGGCCGGAATTACCGCTTTGTCATCGTCGCTCAGGAGTATGATTGCGGGAGGCGTGTTGGGTGTTACTTTTAGCTCATTTGAGAATTCGAGTATGTCGGCTTCCGAAGGAGCTTCTCCAAGGAGACTTTTGCGTGAACCGCCATGGGTGATTCCATCTTTCATTGATACGACGGGATAAAACAGTATCTGGAAGTCGGGGCGTGCTTCGTTGTCGGCGTGGGTGGCTACGGTAGTTGCGAGATGTCCGCCGGCCGAAGAGCCCATTATGCCTATGTCATTAGTCTTAATGCCCCATTCTGATGCATTATTGCGCATAGTTTTGATGGCTTCGGTCGCATCTTTATAGGGCAATTCGCGGTTGCCGGCAGGCAGTGTATATTCTACTACGGCGTAAGCGATACCCATTTCGTTGAAGTATGGCACCCAGTCGAAACCTTCATGCCCCGTGGCAAGATGTGAATATCCGCCGCCGGGCAGGTCTACTACCGCGCGACCTGTCGCTGCGGAGGATGGGGGCAGAAATACTGTCATTTTCGGGGAGTCGATTCGGATGATTCTTGGTGCACCGTTTTGTGCCGATATACTTCCGGTCGCAAGCGCGCCGAGAGACAAAGCTGTAAACATTTTTCTTAAAAACTTCATTTGGTTGTTTGATTTGGTTTGACGCTATTCGGCGTCTGGTGTATGTTGAGGATTCAGCATGTGTTAACAAAGTTAGCTTTTTTTGCTTACACGTCAATTATATTTGCTTAATTTGTGCATCCAAAAATATAGTATATGGATTCCACTAACAAATGTATAGTAGATATTGATGAGATATTGCAGCGCAGGCAAGTGCGTCCTACGGCCAATCGCATTGTCATTTTTCGGGAATTGATGAATGCCGGTGGGCCGCTGAGTATGGCTGAACTTGAAGAGAGACTGGTCACTATCGATAAGTCGGGACTGTCGCGTACGCTTGGCTTGTTTGCTTCCCGTCATCTTGTACATGTAATCGAGGATGGCAGTGGGGCTGCGAAGTATGAAGTATGTCAAGGCCATTCCGACCACTCGGTCGATGATATGCATCCTCATTTTCATTGTGAGGAATGTGGTGTGACGGTTTGCCTGGAGGATACCCCTATACCGCTGGTCCCTGTGCCGGATGGATATGAAGTGTATTCTGTTAATTATGTGATTAAAGGGCTGTGTGAGGCGTGCGCACGCAAGTGTAATAGTTAAATAATGTAAAATGTATGTCTGGGGATTTGTGGTGTCGTGATTTTGGATGCTCAGATTTGTTGTAATGGAATAGAAATCTTAACTTTGCATCGTTTTAAGGGGAAGCTGTGTAACCGGCCGCATGATATACGACTACAGTTTTTGCCGTAACGGCATCGGATGTCTCAACCAGCGGAACGTAGTAGGCGGTAAGCATGCTGTATTCTCTTAATCCGTTAAGATATATTAGTCAATAATTATTTACCAACTGCTTAATCAAGAAATATAGCTAAAGATTAAAAAAACGACAACTCACTGAATGGCAGATTATGCCGATTTAATCCTTAATTGAAATCGCTTCTGTCAAATTTATTCAAAGGATTTTGACGCCGAGAGGCTGCACCATTCTACGTCAACATTTATCATCAAGAAATTTATTTAGATTATGGATACTAACAACGAAGAGAAGAAACCGCGCCGACCCAGAATCGGTGATCGCATGCAGGTAGGTGAAGGCGGCGATGCCGTGTTCAATAGCACAAAACCTAACTATACTAATCCCTCGTCGGGAGATGATTCACAAGGGCCACGTAATGATTACGGACAGCAGCGTCCTTATCAGCCCCGTCAATACAACAACAACCGTCAGGGCGGATACCAGCCCCGCTACAACAACCAGGGTGGCTATAACCGTCAGGGAGGTTACAACAACCGATACAATCAGGGTGGCTATCAGCCCCGTTACAATAATAATACTCAGCCAACCGCTGCTTCGGAAGGCGTTGACGCCACTTCTGCTCAGTCGGCTACTCCATATAATTC
The DNA here is from genome assembly GCF_029051885.1 of Muribaculum sp. Classification (GTDB taxonomy): domain Bacteria; phylum Bacteroidota; class Bacteroidia; order Bacteroidales; family Muribaculaceae; genus Muribaculum. The sequence goes on along the minus strand of NZ_JAIDKI010000118.1, from coordinate 7,886 downwards.
CGATTCGCAGCAGTCGAATTACCAGGGTGGCTACCAACCCCGTTATAACAACCAAGGCGGCTATAACCGTCAGGGAGGCTATAACCGCCAGGGTGGCTACAACAATCAGAACCGTCAGGGAGGCTACAATCAGAATCGTCCCGGTGGCTACAACAAGAATCGCCAGCAGGGTGGAATGCGCCAGCAGGGCGGATTCGGCGCTCCGCGTCAGGGCAAGAGCTTTACTCCACGTCCCAAGCGTATAGAGTACGAGATGCCTATACCCGATCCCAATGAACAGATTCGTCTCAACAAGTTCATGGCCAATGCCGGTATCTGCTCGCGTCGTGAGGCTGATGAGTTTATCCAGCAGGGTCTCGTCAAGGTCAACGGAGAGGTAGTGACCGAACTCGGAACAAAGATTTCCCACAACGATGTGGTTGAATACGATGAAAAGGTTGTGACACTGGAAAGCAAGTGCTACATCCTCCTCAACAAGCCCAAGGATTGTGTTACCACCAGCGATGATCCCAATGGCCGTACTACAGTGATGGACCTCGTGAAGGGTGCATGCAACGAACGTATATATCCTGTGGGACGTCTTGACCGCAATACCACCGGTGTGCTCCTCCTTACCAACGACGGTGACCTCGCTTCAAAACTTACACATCCCAAATATGTGAAGAAGAAGATCTACCACGTGTGGACCGACAAGGATATATCGGAAGATGACATGCAGGCAATTGCCGACGGTATTGAGCTTGAGGACGGCCCCATCCATGCCGATGCTATTTCTTACGCTACGGAGACCGACCGCAATCAGGCCGGTATCGAAATCCATTCGGGCCGCAACCGTATCGTGCGCCGTATATTCGAGAGCCTCGGCTACCACGTGACAAAACTCGACCGTGTATATTTCGCCGGCCTCACTAAGAAGAACCTCCCTCGCGGTCGTTGGCGCTATCTTACACAGGAAGAGGTCAACTTCCTTAAAATGGGCTCATTTGAATAATGAAAAATATTATCATGACAAGTAGGCGCGCGCCGGCATATGGCGCGCAGCCTGCCTGGCATGAATTACTATTACATTTCTAATGAAAAGAGAAAAGATTATCGACCTTTTCAAGAAGGCCGATCTTATAGGCACCGAAGTCACAGTGATGGGCTGGGTGCGCACACGTCGCGGTAACAAGCACGTGCAGTTTGTAGCTCTCAACGACGGATCGACCGTGCGCAATATTCAGATTGTGCTTGACATGGCCCGCTTCTCCGACGAGCAGCTGAAGCCGATTACTACCGGTTCGGCTCTGCGTGTCGACGGTCGTCTGGTAGAGTCTATGGGTAAGGGACAGACTGTAGAGGTTCAGGCCGACAATGTGCTGGTGTACGGCACTGCCGACCCTGAGACATATCCTCTCCAGAAGAAGGGGCATACTTTGGAATTCCTCAGAGAGAAGGCCCACCTGCGTCCGCGTACTAATACTTTCGGTGCCATCCTGCGTGTGCGCAGCGCTTTGGCGTTCGCCATACACCGTTTCTTCCAGGAACGCGGATTTTTCTATCTGAATACCCCGCTTATCACCGGCAGCGACTGCGAGGGTGCAGGAGCTATGTTCCAGGTGACCACGCTTCCTCTTAACGAATTGCCTAAGACCGAAGACGGTGCCGTGGATTATTCCAAGGATTTCTTTGGAAAGCCTACCGCGCTTACTGTAAGCGGTCAGCTCGAAGGCGAGCTTGGCGCTACCGCGCTTGGCGCGATTTATACATTCGGTCCTACATTCCGTGCCGAGAACTCCAATACTCCGCGCCACCTGTCGGAGTTCTGGATGATTGAGCCTGAGGTGTCGTTCTTCGACATCACCGACAACATGGACCTTGCCGAGGCATTTGTCAAGTACTGTATCTCATACGCTCTTGAAAATTGCCGCGATGACATAGAGTTCCTCGCCGAGCACTACGACAAGGGGCTTATCGAACGTCTGAATTTTGTCATCAACAACGACTTCGTACGCCTTACATATACCGAAGGTGTGAAGATACTTGAGCAATCAGGACATAAGTTTGAATTCCCGGTATTCTGGGGCGCTGACCTTCAGAGCGAGCACGAACGTTTCCTTGTAGAGGAGTATTTCAAGAAGCCGGTTATCCTTACCGACTATCCCAAAGAGATAAAGGCGTTCTATATGAAGCAGAACGAGGATGGCAAGACTGTCCGCGCGATGGATGTGCTCTTCCCGAATATCGGTGAGATTATCGGTGGCTCTGAGCGTGAGGAGAATTACGATAAGCTGCTTGCACGCATCGAGGAGCTCGATATCCCCATGAAGGATATGTGGTGGTATCTTGATACCCGTCGTTTCGGCACGGTTCCTCATTCGGGATTCGGACTTGGTTTCGAGCGTCTTGTGCTCTTTGTGACCGGTATGACCAACATCCGCGACGTGATTCCGTTCCCGCGTACTCCTAACAACGCTGAATTCTGATAAGGAGTCACAGACATATGACTACATAAACAGCGCGCCCCGGACAGATGTCCGGGGCGCGCTTGTTTTTTTGGGGGGATAGTCAAGTTCTTACTCCATGAGCTTGCGGTAGCGGCGACGGGGCAGTTCCTTGCCGCCGTTGCGTGCGCGCTTGTAGTCCTCATAGTCGGAGTAGGAGCCTTCGTAGAACACTACGTTGCCGTCGGGCTCGAACGAAAGTATGTGTGTGCAGATGCGGTCGAGGAACCAGCGGTCGTGGCTTACCACTACGGCGCATCCGGCGAAATCGTCAAGACCCTCTTCAAGGGCGCGCAGTGTATTGACGTCGATATCGTTGGTCGGCTCGTCAAGCAGCAGCACATTTCCTTCCTCCTTGAGGGCCATGGCCAGATGCAGACGGTTGCGCTCGCCACCTGACAGCACGCCGATTTTTTTCTCCTGGTCGGCACCTGTGAAGTTAAACTTCGACAGGTAGGCGCGGGCATTTATGTCGCGGCCGCCCATGCGGAATGAGTCGGTTCCCTGTGATATTACCTCATATACCGATTTCTCGGGCAGGAGGTCGTGATGGCGCTGGTCGACATATGCTATTTTCACAGTCTCGCCTACATCGAATGTGCCGGCGTCGGGAGTCTCCTGGCCCATGATTAGGCGGAACAGGGTGGTCTTGCCTGCGCCGTTGGGACCGATTACGCCTACTATGCCGTTGGGTGGCAGTGAGAATGAGAGGTCCGAGAAGAGCTGTTTCTTGCCAAATGCCTTTGCCAGTCCGGTAGCTTCGATTACCTTGTTGCCGAGGCGCGGACCGTTGGGGATAAATATCTCCAGGCGTTCCTCTCGTGCTTTCTGGTCTTCATTGAGCAGTTTGTCGTAGGAGTTCAGACGGGCTTTTCCTTTGGCCTGGCGTGCTTTTGGGGCCATGCGCACCCATTCAAGCTCACGCTCGAGGGTCTTGCGACGCTTTGATGCCTGTTTTTCTTCCTGGGCCATGCGCTTGGTCTTCTGGTCGAGCCATGAGGAGTAGTTGCCCTTCCAGGGTATGCCTTCGCCACGGTCGAGCTCGAGAATCCAGCCGGCTACGTGGTCGAGGAAGTAGCGGTCGTGAGTGATTGCGATTACAGTGCCGGGATATTGCTGAAGGTGCTGTTCGAGCCAGTCGATTGATTCGGCGTCAAGGTGGTTGGTCGGCTCATCGAGCAGCAGCACGTCAGGCTGCTGGAGCAGGAGGCGTATCAGGGCTACGCGGCGACGTTCTCCTCCCGACAGAGTGTCTATCTTCTGGTCGTCGGGCGGACACTGAAGGGCGTCCATCGCGCGCTCGAGCTTTGAGTCGATATTCCATGCGTCAGCGGCATCGAGTTTGTCCTGAAGCTCGGCCTGGCGCTGGATGAGGGCGTCCATTTTGTCGGGGTCCTCAAGTACGTCGGGGTCGCCGAATGCCTCGTTGACTTTCTCGAATTCAGCGAGAAGGTCCATCACAGGCTTTACGCCCTCGCGCACTACTTCTATCACGGTCTTGTCGGGGTCGAGCTGCGGCTCCTGTTCGAGGTATCCTACGGAATATCCGGGTGAGAATACCACTTCGCCCTGATAGCTCTTGTCGATGCCGGCGATAATCTTCAGCAGCGATGATTTTCCCGAGCCGTTAAGACCGATGATACCGATTTTGGCTCCATAGAAGAAGGAGAGATAGATATTTTTAAGTACTTGCTTTTGTGGCGGGTATATTTTTGATACACCTACCATCGAAAAAATGATTTTCTTGTCGTCAGCCATTATATTAATGTGTGATATCGGGAATGTTACTTTCTGCCTTTCTGGGGCGCGTAGCGTACGGGGTAGTCCACACGTTTGCGGCCTGTGATGATTGCCGACAGCTTGGCGCGGAGCAACTGGCGACGGATTGCTGAAATATGGTCGATATACAGCTTGCCTTCGAGATGGTCGCATTCGTGCTGTACGATACGGGCGAGAAATCCGGAGATTTCCTCTTCATGGGGCTGGAAATCGTCGTCTACCCATTTGAGGCGGATATGCTCTACGCGCGCTACCGATTCGGAAAGGTCCGGCAATGACAGGCACCCTTCGTTACGGGTCTCGACAGGCCCGTCGAGTATCTCTATTTCAGGGTTTATCAGAGTGAATTTGCGTCCTTTGCATTCGGGAAATGCATCGCCTACAGGGTCTGCGTCAATAACAACGATGCGGTCGTTGCGGCCAACCTGCGGAGCTGCCAGGCCTACGCCGTCGGAGTTGTACATTGTCTCCCACATGTCGGCTACAAATTTCTTGAGTTCCGGATATTCGGGTGTGACATCAGTCGAGATGGCACGCAGCACCGGATGTCCGTAAAGATATACAGGTAGTTTCATTGGTTGAATTGTTTGCTTTGCAGATAATCGTTAAGTATGATGGTGGCGGCGATTTCATCGACTACAGCTTTGTCCTGACGGCGCGATTTGCGCATACCGCCGTCAATCATGGCACGGTGGGCGAGCACTGAGGTGAAGCGTTCGTCCCAATATGTGATTTCAATTTCCGGCGGCAGGACTTTCCGAAGCATGGCTATACCCGGGCGGATATAGTTCATCGATTCCGAGTCTTCGCCACGCATGGTCGACGGCTTGCCTACGATGATTGCATCAACATTTTCCTTAAGTATATAGTCGGCCACCCATTTGGCAAGGTCACATGTCCGCACTGTGGTAAGTCCGGTAGCGACAATGCGCAACGAGTCGGTCACTGCTATGCCGCAGCGACGTCTGCCGTAATCGATTGCCATTAGTCGTCCCATTCTGTGCAAAGTTACAAAAACTTAAATGTTTAAGAGCATATTTAAAAGATAAATGTTAGAGCTTGTTCAATAAAAATGTTGCCGCCAGGGTCGTATAGCTTGAGACGATTTTCGACATGTGACGAAGGAGTGTACTTTATGTACATGACTGAGGAACAGGACGAAACGCAGCAAGATATACGATGCAAAAGGTGACTTTATATTAACCTCTTGCCTGCTTTCTAAATAAATGCAAAAATATATCAACGATATTAAACAAAATGTCTCCCGTCGGTCATTCGCCGGCATCTATCCGCCTGTTCTTCGGTTGTTATGGGACCCCGTAACTTCCTCATCACAAGCGAAAATCTGCTCGACGAATGACCGCCCTGACGGTAACATTTATTATTAAACAAGCTCTAAAAATAAGGCCTTTGTTGTCGGTGTGCCGTTATTGGATGGACTCGATGAATGCGTTGGCTTCGTCTCTTGTATGGAATACGGTGATATCTATATCACGGTTGCATTCAGCAAGCAATTTGCGGATTTCTGGTGCCTGTTGCGTGGGAAAATCAATAATCCATTGGCGGAACTCCGGGTCCATACGGTCGTCTGTCCAAGGCATGTCTTCACGTTCTTTTCCGATACGCTCTTCTGCTCCCGAGAGGCATATGTCAAGTGGAAAGTCGAGAAAGAATACAGAATCGCACCGGCTAAGGCGCAGGGGGAGTGTATGGATGTAATTTCCGTCAATAATCCATTTGTCGCCCAACATTATTTGCTCGATACACCTGACAAATTCCTCTCGGCTTAGTGTAGTCCGGTCAGGACGATGCCATATCATATCGAGGTAATAAAGCGGCAAATCCGTCTTTGCCGACAGTTTTCTGGCAAAAGTGCTTTTGCCGGCACCGGGACATCCGATGATAATGACATTCTTCATGCTGAAAAACAGTTTCTAAGCGCTTGTTTAATAATCAAGCAGACGCCCGTAGTCATGCCAGTCGCCAATCATCTCGCCGCGTTCGCTCGCTTCGATGAGTTTTGTCAGTCGGGCGATAAACAGTTCCGGCTTGGCCTTTACTCGCTGTATATTGTCAATCCTTACACGCCGGTAAAGTGCGGGAAATGAATTGAACCGGCTCCATGCGGCACTGTTCTTCTGAAACTCTGCGAGTATGTCGGAGTCAATACGAAATTCCGCGTCAAGGTCGGGGCATATGGAGCGCCCGCTGTCGGTCATAAGTCCGAGTTTCTCCAGCCGGCGGCATCGTTCTTTGTTAAGTTCGGTCCAGCGTCCTGATTTTGTGCGCGGACCGAATCGTTGTAGCGACTTGCCGTCGACATTCTTCAATGTCGAGTCAATCCAGCCGAAGCATAGAGCCTCCTCGACGGCATCGAGATACCACAGCATATCCTCCGGAGGTGTTTTACCACGTTTCACCGCTATCCAGCATTCTTTTTCTGTCGCATGGTTTTCGATTAGCCATTTCCGGAATTCTATACGTTTTTGTACGTCTAAAATATTATGTGGAGTCATGATTATAGTCGATTGGGTGGATTACAAAGATAGTGAAAAATCTGAGGAAATATTCGTATCTTTGCGATGATTCCACCCCCTTCTGTTGTTGTCACGACTTACTTAAAAAAATATGTTTAGACTGAATCAATTTATCATACTCCTGGTCACATTGTTGTCGGTGGGCACAGGATGCTCAACCACACGGCATGTAAAGCATGAACGTCGGTATTCGCATATGGAAAATCGGCTGGCGACATATATCGCCGCTCAGGATGCCCGGATTGGTGTCGCTGTCATAATCGACGGAAAAGATACCGTTTCTGTCAACGGCAACCGGGATTTCCCGATGCTGAGTGTCTACAAGTTTCCGCAGGCTTTGGCCGTGGCCGACTATTGTATGAAGAATGGTGTCGGACTTTCTGACACCATTTCAATCCATGGCGATGAGATGAAGGAAAATACATGGAGCCCTATGCGCGACAGATATGGGGTAGGCGACTTGCGCCTGCCGCTGTACGAACTGTTTGAATACTCTCTTCGCGACAGCGACAACAACGCGTGCGATATCCTTTTCCGCCTGATAGGTGGCACCCACGTGGCCGACAGTCTGATGAAAGCCATGGGCTATGACGATATTGTCATAGCCTCTACCGAGGATGAGATGCACCGGGATATCTATCTGTGCTATCAGAATCGATCCACTCCAATAGCCATGGCTTCACTGTTCGATAGATTTTACCGCCGGGAGATGCGCCATGACTCTCCGTTGCATGAGGCAATTGGCGAGATAATGATGGCGTGCACTACCGGCAACAGGCGTCTGCCGGCTCCGTTACTGCCTACGAATGCTGTCATCGGGCACAAGACCGGCACGGGCGATGTCAATTCCCAGGGCCGTATAATAGGTGTCAACGATACCGGATATGTGTTCCTCCCTAATGGTGGAGGATACGCTGTCGCGGTTTTCGTCTCCGACTCTGCCCGCAATATGGAAGATACCGAGCGTATGATAGCCGATATATCAGATATTATATTCCGCTCGTTGTTTAATAAGTAAGAGCTTGTTTAATAATAAATGTTGCCGCCAGGGTCGTATAGCTTGAGACGATTTTCGACATGTGACGAA
>NZ_JAIDKI010000117.1 GCF_029051885.1 Muribaculum sp. | reverse complement strand
ATATCAAAGTGCTCCCAATGTCCGGTCGACAGATTTGTTATAGTCTGGTCTGGGAGATTCACACATATCTGCGAGTCGGGGGCGCCCAGCACGGTATCAAAAAGTTCTTTCAGAAAATCCTCTGACACCACTACAGGAAGCACAAAATTATTGAGTTCATTATTCTTATGGATATCGGCAAAGAAACTCGACACTACCACACGGAATCCATAGTCATGAATAGCCCATGCGGCATGTTCGCGCGATGAGCCGCTGCCGAAATTCTTCCCGGCGATAAGTATCGAGCCGGAATAGCGCGGGTCGTTGAGCACAAAACTGTCGATTTTGTTTCCGTCCTTGTCAAATCGCCAGTCGCGAAACAGATTGTCGCCGAATCCCTCTCTTGAAGTAGCCTTAAGAAATCGAGCAGGAATAATCTGGTCGGTATCCACATTTTCCACAGGCAGAGGCACTGCCGTGGATGTTATTATTGTTATTTTCTCGTCCATTCAAGCAGAGATTAAATCGTACGGGGATCAGTGATATATCCGGTAACAGCGGCAGCGGCGGCCACAGGTACTCCGGCAAGAACCGTTCGGGAGCCGGGCCCCTGACGTCCTTCAAAGTTGCGGTTGGAGGTAGATACACAAAGTCGGCCGGGAGCCACCTTGTCATCATTCATGGCAAGACACGCCGAGCATCCCGGTTCGCGCAGTTCAAATCCGGCCTCGGCAAAAATGCGGTCAAGCCCGGCGCTGCGAATCTGATCAAGCACACGACGGCTTCCAGGCACCAGCCACACTATCACACCCGGAGCTTTCTTACGGCCTTTTACCATTTCCGCAAAAAGACGGAAATCCTCAAACCGTCCATTGGTGCAACTGCCTACAAACACGTAATCGACCCGAGTGCCGGTAATCCTCTCACCCTCTTCAAATCCCATATACCGGAGCGCACGGGTATATCCTGCACGTTCCGCATCACTCTCACCGGGATTTGGGGGCACAACGTCCGAAATGCCGATACCCATGCCGGGATTGGTGCCGAACGTAACACGCGGCTCTATGTCGGCAGCGTCAAATCTCACCTCAGCATCGAAAACGGCGCCATCATCCGTAGGAAGAGTGCGCCAATATGCCACAGCCTCGTCCCACTTTTCACCTTTGGGAGCAAAGTCACGTCCCTTGATATAGGCAAAAGTCGTTTCGTCGGGGGCCACCATGCCGCCACGCGCGCCCATCTCAATCGACAGATTGCAGAGCGTCATCCTCTCCTCCATCGACATATCGCGCACAACCTCTCCGGCATACTCGACAAAATATCCGGTGGCGCCGGAGGTGGTCATCCGGGATATTATATAAAGAGCGACATCCTTGGCAGTGACGCCCGGGCGCAAATGTCCGTCTACAGTAATACGCATCGACTTGGGCTTGGGCTGGAGTATGCATTGCGATGCAAGCACCATCTCTACCTCCGAGGTGCCTATTCCGAACGCCACCGCGCCAAAAGCACCATGTGTAGAAGTATGACTGTCGCCACACACAATAGTATAGCCGGGGAGCGTCAGGCCATTCTCCGGACCGATGACATGGATTATACCGTTGCGTTCATGTCCTATTCCGAAGATATCCAGGCCGAACTCAGCCGCATTGCGGTTGAGTGTCTCCACCTGATTGCGCGACACCGGGTCGGCAATCGGCTTATCCTGGTTAAGAGTAGGTATATTATGGTCGGGAGAACACACGGTACGTCCGGGACGGAACACCTTGAGGCCGCGACGACGCAAACCGTCGAACGCCTGCGGGCTTGTCACCTCATGGCAATAATGCCTGTCGATATACAGTTGTGTAGGCCCGCCCTCAATGACATTTACAGCGTGGGCATCCCAGATTTTATCAAAAAGAGTTTTCGGCATAGATAAAGATTGTTTAATAATCAATGTACAAACTTATTGATAGCATCGATAAACGCCTCGGCAGATGCTGCGATAATATCGGTGTTGGCTGAGAATCCGTAGTAGCTATTGCCGTCGTACTCAACCGTCATATGCACCTTGCCGATATCGTTTGAGCCCTTGTTGATGGCCTGTATAAGGAATTCCTTAACAAGCATCTTGCGATGGATAATCTGCTTGATGGCGGTGATGGCCGCATCGACAGGACCGTTTCCGGAGGCACACGCCTCAAATTTTTCACCGGCGATATCAAGCCCGATGGATGCAACCGACTTCACGCCGACTCCTGAAGTGACCTGGAGGAAATCGAGCTTCAGGCGACGGTTGGCCTTGTGGTGCTCACCTGCGAGCATCAGCACATCGTCGTCGTTGATTTCCTTCTTGCGGTCGGCCAGGCGGAGGAATGCCTCATAAGCCTTGTCGAGCGCCTCTTTGCTCAATTCCACACCAAGCACATGCAGACGATGTTTCAGTGCCGCGCGTCCCGAGCGGGCTGTAAGAACAATCGAATTCTCGTCGACACCGACATCCTTCGGATCGATAATCTCATAGCTCTCACGGTTCTTAAGCACACCATCCTGATGTATGCCCGAACTATGGGCAAAAGCATTGCGCCCGACAATAGCCTTGTTGGGCTGTACGGGCATATTCATGAGCGATGATACCATACGGCTTACGCCACATATCTTTGTCGCGTTGATATTTGTGTCGATGCCGAGCTCCTTATGCGAACGGAATGCCATCACAACCTCCTCGAGCGAGGTGTTGCCGGCACGCTCACCGATACCGTTTATGGTCACTTCGGCCTGTCGTGCCCCTCCTATCACTCCTGAAATAGTGTTGGCGGTAGCCATGCCCAGGTCATTATGGCAGTGTGTGGCTATTGTGACACGATGAATGCCGTCGACATGCTCCATAAGATATTTTATCTTGTCGCGGAACTCCCAGGGCATGCAATAGCCGGTAGTATCCGGAATATTGACAACGGTAGCGCCGGCCTTTATCACCGCCTCCACTACACGGGCAAGATACTCGTTATCGGTACGGCCTGCGTCCTCGGCATAAAACTGCACATCCTCCACAAAACTCTTGGCATACTTGACCGCCGCAACCGCGCGTTCGATAATATCTTCGCGATTGGAGTTGAACTTATACTTAATATGTGGGTCGGAAGTGCCGATACCGGTATGTATGCGTTTATGCTTGGCATATTGCAGCGACTCTGCTGCGACACGGATATCATTTTCCACCGCGCGCGTAAGGGCACATATGGTAGGCCATGTCACGGCCTTTGATATTTCAACAACCGAATTAAAATCGCCGGGGCTCGATACAGGGAAGCCGGCTTCTATGACGTCGACACCCAACTCCTCGAGAGCCTTGGCCACCTCGATTTTCTCAACCGTGTTGAGCTGGCATCCGGGCACCTGTTCGCCATCGCGAAGAGTAGTGTCAAATATAAAAAGTCTGTCACTCATAGGGAAAACTTTATTAATACTTTTTCAAATTCCAATATTCGGCAAAAATAACAGAAATTGGCGAAACAATCAAGCAAAAGCCGGATTATTTCGCCAATTCAATATTATCGGCAACAATTTTGCGGAATCATCCGCGCTAATGTGTCGATTTGATTATTTTATCCAACGCCACAGGTCGGCAAAGGTAGATTTGTGACCATACATAAGTATGCCCCGACGGTAGATACGCGCCGACAGCCATGTAAAGAATGCCGCAGTACCGTAGAGCACCCCAATCGAAGCAAGCATCTCCCATGCAGGTACATCGTAAGGCAGACGCACCATCATCACAATAGGAGATGTAAACGGGATAATCGAACATACCACACCAAGCGTGCCATCAGGATTCTGGATACAAGTCTCTCCAATCATCAGTGAGAACACAATCACCATCATCAACGGAGTCATAAACTGATTGGCATCGCTCTGCTGGTCGACTGCCGAGCCAAACGCGGCAAAAAGCGATGCATAAAGCAGATATCCGCCAATAAAGTATACGATAAACATTCCCAGCAGCTGCAGCCACTTCACTCCAAGAATGGCATGAATCATGTCGCCGCGCTCGCTGTCGGCAGCCATATCGGCGGCGGCTCCGACCGAAGCGGCATCAAGCGACGAGGCATCTATCGACCCGGCAATGCCAAGACCTCCAAGCACCAGCAGACCTATCCCTATCAGCACAGCCCATATGGCAACCTGCGTAAGGCCCACAAGAGCCACACCGAGAATCTTGCCGAGCATCAGCTCGACCGGCTTGCACGAACTCACGATTACCTCCACGATACGGTTGACCTTGTCCTCTACAACCGAACTCATAATCATCGCACCGTAAGTAAGCACAAACATGTAGGTAAGTAATGCAAGTGCCAGACCGATAACCGACATCAGCTCATCGGATGTAACGGAGGTGTCACCGTCGTCACTCCATGTATTCGTGCGAACCGCCACCTGCACCTGGCTGTCCTTTATAATTCGGTCGAGCTCGGGTATGCCATAAGACTGCACCCTGGTATCCGACACGGCCTTGCTCAGCTGATCCTCAATTACTTCGCGAAGCGATGAACGTGTGGGCGAAGAACTGAACACATTTACCTGCAACGTAGAGTCGAGAGTAGCCGGAATCACCACAATGGCATAATACGGGGGGCGGTCAGGGTCGGCAGACTCATCATCGGATGCAAACTTCTGGCGCATGTTCCCCTCATTATAGTCGGAGGGCATATCAAATATATATTCACTGGTGTTTTCCAGACACGCGCCATAGCGCCCGCTCTGGTCGATAACGGCCACATGGTCGCCCTCAGCCTCATTAAGCACCATCATCATCCCCATGGCAAAGCCGATAGTGACAATCAGAAACGGCACGAGGAGAGTGGTCAATATAAAAGATTTCTTTGCTACTATAGAAAGATACTCGCGCCTGAGCACAAGCCATAAACGTGTTTTATTCATTTCCGGTCACAGTTTCGATGAAAATTTCGTTCATTGTCGGGAAAATCTCCTCAAATCCGAGAATGGTGTATATCGGATTGAGAAAGTCGATGACAGTGCGCATGGCCACATCCGGAGCAAGACGCAGAATTATCTGCGATCCGCCCATTATATCCGGCTCAATACTGTCAATCTGGAAAAGTGAGGGATTGGGAGCAATGACAGGCTCGGCTACCCTGACCTTGAAAAGGTGCTTTTTATGCCGCTGCCTTACATCGGCAACATTGCCCTGCAACACAACTTTTGAATGGTTGATGAGCGATATGCTGTCGCATACTTCCTCGACCGACGACATATTATGGGTAGAAAACAGGATTGTGGCACCACCACGGTTCAACTCGAGTATCTCCTGCTTCAGCTGCTCGGCATTCACGGGGTCGAAACCGGAGAACGGTTCATCGAAAATCATAAGCGGCGGACGGTGCACAACCGTGCCGATAAACTGTACTTTCTGAGCCATGCCCTTGGAAAGCGCTTCAATCTTCTTACCGGCCCATTCGACAAGATTCATACGCCGCAGCCATTTCTCAGCCTCGGCCCGTGCATCGCGCGAAGTCATCCCCTTCAACCGTCCGAGATATACGATATGGTCGATGACCTTCATTTTCTTATACAGTCCGCGTTCCTCCGGGAGATAACCGACCCGCATCACATCGTCAGGGTGCAAAGGCTTTCCGTTGAGAAGCACAGTACCACTGTCGGGAGTGATAATCTGATTTATTATACGTATGAGTGTAGTCTTGCCGGCGCCGTTAGGCCCAAGCAGACCGTAGATAGTACCTTCCGGTATCGACAGGTCAACGCCGTCGAGAGCAGTATGTCCGTCATAGCGCTTGACGACACCGGAGGCTTCGATAAGATTGTTCATTTACGTAATTTATCCAATAAATTAAGAGCTTGTTTAATAATAAATGTTACCGTCAGGGCGGTCAATCGTCGAGCATATTTTCGCTTGTGATGAGGG
>NZ_JAIDKI010000116.1 GCF_029051885.1 Muribaculum sp. | reverse complement strand
ATCAACTACTATCCCCCGCGCAACGACAACAAGGAAGGCTGGGACAACATCGACATCTTCGGCTGGATGGGCTATCCGATGCAGATCAAGATCAACTTCCTCTGCCGCGACTCTATCCTCGCAGCTCCCCTCTGTCTCGACCTTTGCCTCCTCATCGATCTTGCCGCACGCAACGGCCGCTACGGCACACAGCGCTTCCTGAGCTTCTTCCTCAAGAGCCCGATGCACGACTACACTGTAGACGAAGTGCCCGTAAACAACCTCTTCCAGCAGTACACAATGCTCAAGAACGCTATCCGCGAAATGGGCGGATACAAGGCCGACGAGCTCATCGACTAAACGACAGCACGTTAGCGACAACCAATATAGATTACGGCAAGCACACCCGGGTGTGCTTGCCGTAACTGTTTTCATACTGCTCCATTTTACAGTTCTTCATATTTCATGCGCCTTCATATAGCAGCCAAAAATTTGCGTATACCCGATATTCTTATTAACTTTGTCGCCGAATTGGAAAATATTGTTTTTCAACCAGTTTATACAATTCTACAATGGGGGAGGCTTTACAGTTACGATAATTACTTATCTAACTTTTACAGATCTCTTTTCTCTTTAAGCGTGTGAAACTCATATAAATTACATTATCAGATGAAAATAAGGCGTGTTATTCTATCGCTCTTTATGGCATGCTCACTAATGGCTGCCGCAATGACCGACCAGCAGGTGATAGACTACATCAAGCAGCAGACCGCTGCCGGAAAAAGCAACCAACAGATCGGAAAAGAACTGATGGCAAAAGGTGTGACTCCCGAACAGGCTCAGAGAATCAAGGAAAAATTTGAGTCGCAGCAAAACAGCGAGACCTCACCTACCACACAGAGCATCTCTCAAGCGAAAGCCGAACGTCGCCACAATGTCAACAATGACATTGCTTCAGAGTCAATGATTGACATAGGCCGTGAAGTAAACGAAGGCGCCAACGGACAGGTATCATCACGCCAGATTTATGGCCATAAAGTGTTCAACTCGCGCGCGCTCACATTCGAGCCCAGCGAGAATATCGCCACACCCCAGAACTACCGTCTCGGCCCCGGCGACGAAGTGATTATCGACATCTGGGGTACATCGGAGGACCACCTGCGCCAGACAATCTCTCCTGAAGGAAGCATCATGATTTCCCAGATCGGCCCGGTTTACCTCAACGGAATGACCATCAACGATGCCAACAAGCACATCAAGAACTCATTCTCAAAAAAATATGCCGGAATGGAAGATGCCGAGACCGACATCCAGGTAACACTCGGACAGGTACGCACCATACAGGTCGACATTCTCGGCGAGGTAGCCACCCCCGGTACATTCCGCATGTCGCCATTCGCATCGGTGTTCCATGCGCTCTACCGCGCAGGCGGCATCAACGACATCGGCTCGCTGCGTAACATCCAGGTGCTCCGCAACGGCAAGAAAGTAGCCGGCGTCGACATCTACGAATACCTATTTGACGGAAAGACCAACGGCAATATACGCCTCCAGGAGGGCGACGTAATCATCGTTCCCCCCTACAGCCAGCTTGTCAGCATCGACGGCAATGTAAAGCGTCCGATGTATTACGAAATCAAACCCGAAGAAACTGTAAAATCACTCCTTGAATATGCAGGCGGCTTCACAGGCGACGCATATGAAGGCATGGTAAGACTGGCACGTCAGTCAGGCACTGAAAACGAACTCTACAACATCGACCGCGGCGAATTTGCCTCCTATCGTCTTCAGGACGGTGACATCATCACCGTCGGCACCATTCTCGACCGCTATGCCAACCGCGTTGAACTCAAGGGCGCCGTATACCGTCCCGGCATGTTTGCCATAGGCAAGGATATCTCGACCGTAGGCGATCTCGTAAAAAAAGCCGATGGTGTGACCGACGACGCATACACCGACCGTGTGCTCCTCTATCGCGAAGGTCCGGATCTCGAACTCCAGGTAATGGCACTTGACCTCAAGGACATACTCGAAGGCAGAGCCAAGGACGTAACCCTCAAGCGCAACGACGTACTTGTAATCTCAAGCATCCATGAGCTTGAAGAACGCGGAGCCCTTTACATCGGCGGCCAGGTGGCACGTCCCGGCTCATACCCGTTTGCCGCCAACACTACCCTCGAAGACCTTATCTTCCAGGCCGGCGGCCTTCTGGAAGGCGCATCCACAGCCCGCGTCGACATCTCTCGCAGAATCGTCGACCCGACTTCGACACAGCAGACACAGCAGATTTCGGAAATATACACCGTATCAATCGAAAACGGTCTGGCACTGAACAACGGCCAGGGATTCAAACTTATGCCCTACGACCATGTAGAGGTAAGAAAGAGCCCCGGATACAACGCACAGGAGTCGGTATCAATCAGAGGCGAAGTGCTTTTCGAAGGCAGCTACGTGCTCCAGAAGCGCAACGAGCGCCTCACAGAATTGATTAAACGCGCCGGCGGTGTCCTCGACGAAGCATACATAAAGGGCGCATACCTCACACGCCGCCTCTCCGACGACGAACTCGCATCGCGTAAAGAAGTGCTCCGCCTTGCCATGGCAAACAGCGGACCCGGCATGGGCGATTCAATCGCAATCAGCAAAATCGACGTATCCCCCTCCTACAATGTAGGTATCAATCTTGAGAAAGCCATTCAGAATCCCGGCTCACACTACGACGTTGTACTCCAGCCCGGCGACGTGCTATTCATCCCCGAACAGCAGAGTACAGTCAAGATTGCCGGCGACGTTATGTTCCCCAACACCGTAGTATACGAGCCCGGCAAAAAACTCGGCTACTACATCGACCAGGCCGGCGGCTACGGACAGCGCGCACGTAAGAACAAAGCGTTTATCGTATACCTCAACGGTACTGTGGCCAAGGCAAAACGCAGCACCCCCATCGAACCCGGATGCCAGATTATCGTGCCGTCAAAGCCCAACACATCCAACACCGACTGGACAAAGATTCTCACACTCGCTACCACATTCTCTTCTGTAGCAGCATTGGGAGCGACCATTACCAACATCTTCAAATAAACAGCCATGACAGAGGATAAGATAAACAACGATAATGAGATAGAAGAGAAAGAAATAGACCTTCTTGATCTTGCCTCCAGACTGTGGGATCAGCGCAAAAAGCTCATCAAATGGAGCGTATGCGGCGCAGTAATCGGACTGGTAGTAGCATTCAGCATCCCTCGCGAATACGTTACTGCCGTAACGCTTGCCCCAGAAAGCAACGGTGCGAAAATGCCCGGCGGTGGCCTGGGAGCTCTCGCCTCGATGGCCGGTATCAATACCGGAGCCGATGCCGGCGCCGATGCCGTATACCCGATGCTCTATCCTGATGTGGTAAGCTCTGTACCGTTTGTCACAAGCCTATTCGACGTCGAGGTAACGACCAAAGAAGATGGCAAGAAAATGACCGTGCAGCAGTTTATGGAAGATGAGACAAGCGTGCCTTGGTGGAGCTATATTCTCGGACTGCCCGGTAAGATTATCGGATTTTTCAAGTCGGTCGACGAAGTAGGCGCAGACCACAAGCTCAACAGCTTCCAGCTCACACAGGATGAGAGTCTTCTCGTAGAGGCTCTTAACCAAAGAATATCGGCGGCAGTCGATGCCAAGACATCGGTTGTATCGATTAATGTCAAGATGCAGGACCCGCTCGTATCGGCAGTCCTCGCCGACACCGTTGTATCGCGCCTGAAAGAGTATATCACAGCTTACCGTACCAATAAAGCCCGCGAGGACCTTGAATATGCCGAAAAGCTCAACAAGGAAGCCAAGGACAACTATTATAAGGTGCAGCAGCGCTATGCCGACTATCTTGACCGCAACCAGGGAATAGCTTTCCACTCGGCGCAGACCATAAAGGAACGCCTTGCAAACGAGGCGACACTGGCATTCAACCTGTACAACCAGACTGCCCAGCACGTACAGAGCGCCCAGGCAAAGGTGCAGGAAACAACTCCGGTATACGCTATAATCACCCCGGCTACAGTACCTATTAAGCCTGCAAGCCCCAAGAAACTGTTGATTCTCATCGGATTTACATTCCTGGGCTTCGTAGCCTGTGCGGCATGGATTCTCTCGGTATCTCCTTTCCTGGCCCAGTACAAGGAAAAGCAGCTTGAAAAAAAAGCTGAAATCAGCCAAGAGCACAATCGTAGCCACAAAGACTGATAGCGCACTCCAAGGCTAAGACCTTTCAGGCTCTCCCCTCCCCCTGTGTATAGACGTATATGTTACGACCAATACATTTCGCATCTCTTATAGTGATGTCTGTAATGCCTGCCATATCACAAAGCAGGCATACAGACATCCTTTCTGTTTTGATAGAGGCATCATCGGCGACTCCCGACTCTACCACTGTTGTCGATAACACTCAGTCATCGCAATCTCCGCTTGACATACTGGTAGACTATATCGGCAACGACTCAATACAGATAACCACGTATGATGCCACAGCCGATACGGCAGCATATTATGCCGACCATGAAGATTTATACGTAGCCCTGTCGGATATTTCATCGGCATACACCGAATCAGACGGAACGCGACAGGGCAATGGCGGATACGGCAGTCTCGACTTCATATCCGGCGCATATTCAGCATATGGATTCTATCAATCGGGAAGTTGCGTAAAGACAAAACCATATACCGACACCTACTCCCTTGTACCGCCCATAAGCGGCGTGTCATACTACAGTCCTGAATGGGGACGCATAACATCGGGATTCGGCTTCCGCGAGCAATTCAATCGAGTGCACAAAGGCATCGACATAGCCATGGAGGTAGGCGATACGGTGCGCGTGGCACTTCCAGGAATCGTCGACAAAGTTAGCTATGAGGCCCATGGCTACGGCCACTACGTTGAGGTAGTCCATGATAATGGTATCGTGACATGCTATGCCCATCTCAGTTCATCACTTGTCAAAACAGGCGATAAGGTCGATGCCAGCCAGCCTATTGCCTTAAGCGGCAACACAGGCAATTCGACCGGACCTCATCTCCACTTCGAGACACGCTACAACGGCACAGCCATCAATCCGATGACTGTATTCAATTTCTACAATCCATCCCTGATAAAAAAGCGTCGACGCCGCCTGTAACACATGCCTGATAAAAAAGCGTCGACGCCGCCTGTAACACATGCCTGACCGATAAATCACCGATAAACCACAATCCCCGGCAGTCCCATCAGATTGACAGGCTGCCGGGGATTGAGTTTATCTCCTTACATTTTTATGACTCCATAAGGCCATCAGCAGTTGAGAGCCTCATGCATATGTAGAGCAGCACGCCGGCCGTCGCCCATAGCGAGAATCACGGTAGCACCGCCTCTCACAATGTCACCACCGGCATAGATGTCGCCAATCGACGACTGCATCGTATCCTCGTTTACGACAATTGTGCCGCGTCGCGAGACTTCAAGCTCGCTTATGGCATTGGGGATAAGCGGATTGGGGGATACTCCGACACTTACCACAACCATATCGACAGGGATATCCTCCACAGCACCCTCTACAGGTACAGGCGAACGGCGACCAGATGCATCAGGCTCGCCAAGCTCCATGCGCTGCAAACGCATCATATTGACATGGCCCTTCTCGTCGGCAAGGTATTCCACCGGGTTGTGCAGTGTCAGGAACTCCACACCCTCTTCCTTTGCGTGCTTCACCTCTTCCACTCGTGCAGGCATTTCATCCTCACTCCTGCGGTACACAATCATTGCACTCTCCGCACCCATACGACGTGCGGTGCGCACAGCATCCATCGCGGTATTTCCGCCACCGATTACCGCCACACGCTTTCCATGCATGACAGGAGTATCGTATCCGGAGCGCCCGGCCCCCATCAGGTTGATACGGGTGAGATACTCGTTACACGACATCACGCCGATATAGTTTTCACCGGGGATGCCCATGAAGCGCGGAAGCCCAGCTCCGGAAGCCACGAATATCCCGCGGAATCCCATTTCATGAAGGTCTTCATAGCTTAAAGTCTTGCCTACGACAGTGTCCTTCACAAAACGCACGCCTATATCCTCAAGACCGCGTATCTCGACATCGACCACCGAATTAGGAAGTCGGAATTCAGGAATGCCATACTTGAGCACACCGCCGATTTCATGCAAAGCCTCAAATACGGTGACATCATAGCCACGCTTTGCCATGTCGCCGGCAAACGAAAGTCCCGCCGGACCGGAGCCGACAACAGCAATCTTTATGCCGTTGCTCTTCGGACGGGAAACCGCGCTTTCTTCTCCCGACGTACGGTCGAAGTCGGCGGCAAAACGCTCCAGATATCCTATCGCAACCGGCTCCTTCTTCATCTTATGATATATACAGCGGCTCTCACACTGTTTTTCCTGCGGGCACACACGGCCGCATACTGCCGGGAGAGCCGACGTCTCTTTCAGCACCCGAGCGGCCTGGCCAAACTCGCCACGCTCAATATTCTTTATAAATCCGGGAATATTGATTCCTACAGGGCAACCGGTGACACACTGCGGATCGGGGCAGTCCATGCATCGGGTAGCCTCAATCACGGCGGCCTCGGGCGAAAGCCCACGGTTTACCTCCTCGTTGCATGTAACACGATAAGCCGGGTCAAGCTCCGGCATCTTCACACGCGCAATCGACGCGCGCTCTTTGGCAGAGCGGGCCTTGCGCAAATCCTCGCGCCACTGGGCATCACGAGGCGATATGGTTGTCGACATATTATTTCTAAGTTAGTTATATGAACGCAAACGCATCATCATTTCATCAAAATCAACCTTATGTGCGTCAAACTCAGGCCCGTCGATACATACAAAGCGGGTCTTCCCATCGACAGTCACACGGCAGGCGCCGCACATTCCGGTTCCATCAACCATTATAGTGTTAAGCGAGCACATCGTCGGCACGTCATACTTTTTGGTCAGCAGAGCCACAAACTTCATCATCACCGCAGGTCCGATTGTGACGACCATGTCGACTTTCTCACGATTGATTACCTCCTCGACTCCGTTGGTCACAAGCCCCTGCTTGCCATAACTGCCGTCGTCGGTCATTACTATTACCTCGTCGGAGTATTCAGCAACCTGCTCCTCAAGAATGATAAGTTCACGCGTACGCGCGGCAAGCACAGTTACCACACGGTTTCCGGCAGCTTTCATAGCCTTGATGATCGGGAGCAATGGAGCCACGCCGACGCCGCCACCACAGCATACTACTGTCCCGACCTTACTGATATGAGTGGCCTGACCCAGCGGTCCTACCACATCAGTCAGATATTCTCCCGGCTCAAGGGCACAGATTTTGGAAGTCGACTCCCCGATTGCCTGCACTACCAGTGTGATTGTTCCACGGTCAGTATCGGCATCGGCAATCGTAAGCGGAATGCGTTCGCCGTGGTCTCCACAACGCACTATCACAAAGTGACCCGCACGTCGCGAACGCGCTATAGATGGCGCCTCGACCACAAGCCTGACCACTTTCTCGGAGAAGTGCTCCTTCTCAAGAATTTTATTCATAGGGTTATATGTTGGAATTTAACAGAATGCTTAAGCAAGAATGCAAAATTAAAATAAATATTACGTAATGCAAACTGATTAGAGCTTGTTTAGACCCCGTTCACCAATATTTGTTAACGCTGGGGCGGTCAAGCGTCGTGCAGATTTTCGCTTGTGATGAGGGAGTTATGGGGTTCCATAACGACCGAGGCGCAAGCGGAAAGATGCCGGCGAATGACCGACGAAATGTAATTTGGGTCATATCGTTGATATATTTTTGCATTTTTTTAAAGTCAGCAAGAGATTGAGTGATTATAAAATTATCTTTTGTCTCGTATATCTTGGCCGCTTTTCGCCCTGTTACTCAGTCGTGTACACAAAGTACACTCCTTCGTCACATGTCGAAAATCGTCTCAAGCTATACGACCCTGGCGGCAACATTTATTATTAAACA
>NZ_JAIDKI010000115.1 GCF_029051885.1 Muribaculum sp. | reverse complement strand
CTCCTTCGTCACATGTCGAAAATCGTCTCAAGCTATACGACCCTGGCGGCAACATTTATTATTAAACAAGCTCTAAATACTCATCTGAAATCAATGTCAACCACCACACACACGCTCAGTGAGCGGGCTTACTGGGATGCCCAAGGCTGAGCCGGTCGGCAAGGACAACACCGAAAAGTATCAGACCGCATCCGAGATATCCGATCCATGTCACCTGCTCTCCGAGAAGCAAAGCCGAAGCCACAAGTGTGATTATAGGCTGCACATACAGGTAATTGTTGGCCTTGACAGCGCCGATGCCCTTGACAGCCCAAGCCCATATAAGGAACGCAAGCATAGAGCAGAACACACCAAGGAAAATGAAGTTGACCCATACGGTGGTATCGGCGAACACTTTAAGATTTCCATGGTCAGGCTCGGTAAACAGGAATGGCAATGCTGTGAGGAGCCCATAGAAAAATGTCTTGCGCGTGATAAACAACACCGTATAGAACGCACTGAGTTTTCGCAACACAAGTGAATATACAGCCCAGCTCACAGCGGCAGCCAGCGCAAGAAGGTCGCCGAGAGGCTTTACCTCAAGCACAAACGAACTGTTGAATATCACCAGTCCTACTCCAAGAAACGCCACAAGCGAACCCGCCACCATACCGCGCGACGGACGCTCAGATTTATACAGCACACCGACAAGAAACGTGGTTATAAGCGGAGCGAGCGTGACAATGAGCGACACATTCGACACAAGAGTATGCTCGAGAGCGGTATTCTCAGCTATGAAATACAGCGAGCCTCCACACATGCCACACGCCACAAACAGCAGCTCATCGCGCACCGAGTTGGACACCATACGGCCATGACACACGAGCAGTATCAGCAGGTAGGCGAGCAATGTTCGGTATACATATACCTCGGTGGGCTGAAGCCCATGCTCAAGTAGTACTTTTGTAGATACAAACGACACTCCCCAGGCCGCTACGGTGAGCAGCGCCCCTACATTATAGAGTATCATTGACATATGCTGACGATGATTTGCAGTACCGGTATGCTGGGTCATAAAGGCTCTCTTTTGACAATGTGGTTATGTTGATAATAACAAAAAATCGCTATCTTAAGTTACATGCAATTTTTATGCAAAGATAGCGATTTTTGAATATTTTCCATCAGTCGGTAAGGAAACTTTTTCAGTCAGGACTCCACACCACAACCGTTCCTGCCTCGCGCGATGAAGCCACATCGACAAGACGCTGATTGGATGATCCGCGGAAAAGCAATGTGGTGTCGCGCTGACTTTCGATAAACGGACCGTCGACAAGCACATCGACAAGCCCCAGAAGCCCGGCAAAGCGTGGCGACACTGCTACATGCTCGTAGGTGAATCCGGTATAGCACCACAGTGTATAGCCGGCACGCTTTACAGCACGTGCCAGAGCGGTCACTCCATCGGCCTGATACAGCGGGTCGCCACCTGAAAGTGTGACATTGAAGTCATTTTCTTTCACCGTGTCCATTATTTCGGCCACACTCATTTCACGGCCTCCGTCGTGCGCCCACGATTCCGGATTGTGGCAACCCGGACACTCATGGTCACACCCTGCAAGATATATCGAGGTACGGAGTCCGGGGCCGTCGACACTGGTGCCGGCAACGATGTCAAGCACCCTCAGCCTCACATTCTTTTCCTCCTCGGTCAGAGTACAGTCCGTTTCCTGCAACATATACACCGGCTATGACATCATTTATGTACTACACGGTCGTTGAGCTCAGCGAGTTTCGCGCTGTTCCAGCGGTCGGTAGTTCCTACAAGATATCCCGTGATGCGCTGCAACTTGTCTATGGCATGACTGCCGCATACCGGACATTTCTCAAGATTGTCCTGTGCATCCTCATACCCGCAGGCCATACAGCGGTTTCGGTTGTGGTTGACCGAGCCATAACCGATATTGTACTTGTCCATCATGTCTACAATATCGCTGATAGCATCGGGATTATGGGTAGCATCGCCGTCGATTTCCACATAAAATATGTGGCCTCCGCCGGTCAGCGCATGATAAGGAGCCTCGATTTTGGCCTTGTGGCGCGGCGAGCAATGGTAGTACACCGGCACATGGTTGGAGTTGGTATAATAAGTGCGGTCAGTCACGCCCGGTATGACGCCGAACGACTTGCGGTCCTTCTTCGTGAACTTGCCGGAGAGACCTTCGGCAGGGGTGGCCAGTACTGAGAAATTATGCTGATAGCGTTCGCAGAATTCATTTACGCGGCTACGCATATGGCTTACAATCTTCAGACCAAGCTCCTGGGCCTCGTCGCTTTCACCATGATGCGCGCCAATAAGAGCTACCAGACACTCTGCCAGACCGATAAATCCGATACCGAGTGTACCCTGGTTTATCACCGACTCGATTGTGTCGGTTGAATTCAGATTCTCCGAGCCTATCCACAGGCGCGACATAAGCAGCGGGAACTGTTTTACAAGGGCGGTCTTCTGGAAGTCAAAGCGGTCGCACAGCTGACGTGCGGTAATGTCGAGCACATAGTCAAGACGGCTGAAGAAGCGGCTTATACGTTCCTCCTTGTCCTGAATATTCATACATTCGATGGCGATACGTACGATGTTGATTGTCGAGAAACTGAGATTTCCGCGTCCTACCGAGGTCTTTTCACCATAACGGTTCTCAAACACTCGGGTACGGCATCCCATAGTGGCCACCTCGTAAAGATATCGTTCGGGGTCGTCGGCACGCCATTTCTCATGCTGGTTGAATGTGGCGTCGAGATTCAGGAAGTTAGGGAAGAATCTGCGTGCTGTCACCTTGCAAGCCAGTTTGTAGAGATCATAGTTGCGGTCGCCCGGCTTATAGCTGATGCCGGTCTTCTTCTTCCATATCTGTATGGGGAATATAGCGGTGGCACCGTTGCCCACACCCTCGTAAGTCGAGTTAAGTATCTCGCGGATGATGCAGCGCCCCTCGGCCGAAGTGTCAGTACCATAGTTTATTGAACTGAATACCACCTGATTACCTCCGCGAGAGTGGATGGTATTCATATTATGGATAAATGCCTCCATCGACTGATGCACACGCCCTACCGTCTCGTTGATAGCGTGCTGCTTCATGCGCTCTTTACCCTTGAGGCCATCGAGCGGACGCTTCAGATAGTCGTCGACAGGAGCATTGTAAAGATCGCTCAGGTCCTCGCCGCTGAGCGCTTCAAGAGTCTTGATTTCTTCGATGTACGACGAGCGCACAAAAGGAGCCAGATAAAAATCGAATGCAGGGATGGCCTGGCCGCCGTGCATCTCATTCTGGGCGGTTTCAAGAGATATACAGCCGATGATACTTGCCGTATCTATACGCTTGGCCGGACGCGAATCGCCGTGACCGGCAGTGAAGCCATCATTCAATATTTTATCGAGAGGATGCCGCACGCATGGCAGACTCTTGGTAGGATAGTAATCCTTGTCGTGGATATGCAGATATCCGTTGCGCACAGCTTCGCGCGCTTCGTGCGACAAGAGATAGTCGTCGACAAACGGTTTGGTGGTCTCGCTCGCAAACTTCATCATCATCCCCGCCGGAGAGTCAGTGTTCATGTTGGCGTTCTCGCGGGTGATATCATTATTCTTAGCCTCGATTATCTCAAGGAACATGTCGCGGGT
The DNA here is from genome assembly GCF_029051885.1 of Muribaculum sp. Taxonomy (GTDB): domain Bacteria; phylum Bacteroidota; class Bacteroidia; order Bacteroidales; family Muribaculaceae; genus Muribaculum. The sequence goes on along the minus strand of NZ_JAIDKI010000115.1, from coordinate 9,572 downwards.
CTTGGCGCGGCGTGCGATGTTACGCTGGTCGCGATAAGCTATGTATCGCTTGGCCACCTCTTTTCGCGGACTCTTCATAAGCTCGAACTCCACACGGTCCTGGATTTCCTCCACCGTCATGCGTTCATTGCCCGTCATGCTGATACGGTCGGTAATCTTGAGGATAAGACTCTCATCCTCTCCGATTTCGGTCTGCAACATAGCCTTGCGGATAGCTGCTTTTATCTTCTCGTCATTGTATCCCACGACACGGCCGTCGCGTTTTACTACAGTCTGTATCATCTTATTTTATGGTTAGGTAGCTGCTCAATAAAATGCTTTTTTATTGCGAGTGCAAAGTTATATAAGGCTGCACAATTATGCAATTATCAACACATATAAAATGCCAAAAGTTTTCATTTTGGAAAACTTTTGGCATCAGCTCATTTTACAAACTATTATATATCAGATGTTTGTGAAAATTTTCGGAAAACTATGCTTTAAAACATGCACGCAACATTTGCTAAAATGTAAATTTCCACAACTGTCTGCAACATAAATTATTGATTCGTATCGCGCATTCTCGGAAGGTGTCGCCATATGTACCATACCGACACAAATGCAAATACCAGACTCACCACAGCCAGCACTGCATGCCCTCCGCCGTCACCGGCACCAATCTCGTCAAGCGCCACAGTGTCGACACCGCGACGTGTAAGCCACATTGAAAATACAACAAGAGAATTGTTGAATGCATGCGCTACCACCGGGAGCCACAGCGAGCCGCTCCACCAGTAAAGATATCCGAAAAACGCCCCCAGCAGCACTCTTGGAACAAAGCCGAAAAACTGCATATGGATAGCACTGAAAACTATCGCAGCTGACCAGATTGCCACATGCGGATTGCCGAACAGACGCATAAGCAGCGACTGAAGCCCTCCACGGAAAAACCACTCTTCGGCCACTCCGGTAAGAACACCTATTATAAGTACCGACACAAGCAGGTCGCCCACACCGGTGCCTCCGAGCAGACTTTCAATCATAGAGCCGGCAGTCGACTCATAAGTACGCAGCAGTCTTTCAAAATCGGCCATGCTATCCGGAAAATGAATGCTCTCGTTCCATCCCACGATGCAGTTCATGACGGGGATAGCCACAACGAGCGTAAACAGTGCGCTACACATTCCAAACCACCCCGGGCTGCGGTCGATACCAATGAAATGCCATGGACGCCACACTGCTATAAGCATCGTCATAGCCACCGGAAGCATGAATATAATCAGGTCCTGGAGCACAACGGCCAGGCGTATGCGGTCAAGAGTGGTACCGCCCATAAACCCGATTACCACCAGGCCTATGGCCCATGAAAAAATCCAGCAACATACAAAAAGCGCCAGAGCCTTGCCGGCCGAAATGCGCATAACACCGCTCACTCCGTCAGGAGCGGAAATCCTATTGTCAGACAACATTTTCTATTTGGAATTGAATTTTGATTGCAACAGACATATATCAGTTGACGCGCCTGCGCCTTACTCCCGGGTCAGGTTCCTTCAGCAGCGCCTCCATCTCGGGTGGCACATTGAAGATATCGTCCTTGTCCTTCGGGCGCAAAGCCTCATACCATTTGAACTGCGGCAGATAGTATATCGATTTCTTTGCAAGATACAGAGGTGTCACCGTCCCGTCGACCTCGGGCCACATGGTCAGTTTCTGGAGCGTCGAGTCGTTGAAATGGGCGGTAAGATAACTGCTTGTCGAGCTTATTATCTTATTATATGTAGAGTCGTTCTCCTGAGGGAGCATGATATTCTCTACATTGCCGCTCACGTCAAGCTGCGACAGAGACCCGTCGACAAACCGAGCAAGCATCTCGCGTCCTGTAAGCTGGTTGTAGAACTCATCGCCGATATGCTCGGCCACGAATCCGAATTCAGGCAACTTGGCCCAGTCGACAGTAGAATCATTGAAATGCACCTGAATGACATTGCCAAACACCTGGCGCTCACCGCTCCATACTATCGGATGGCGGTGCATATACATAAGCGAGTCGCGCTCCACCACACTGAGCGAGTCGCACAGCCCCTGGAGGTCGACGCGCCAGAAGCGCACGCGCGGATAGGCCGTCATTATATGTGTCGAGTCGCTGTCGCTGCGCTGCACATAGGTGCGTATTGTATCGCCATGGAGATAGAGAGTATCCTTACGGCTATATTCAAGCAGACGGGCGCGTATGGTGGCAAACGAACTGTCCTTCTTCTCAAAGTAACATCCGTAGCCACCTTCGAGAGCCGACTGACGCGCCGAGTCGGTGAGAATCATATTTCCCCAGGCCTCGCCGAAACCGGTCACCTGGTTGTAGAACAATGTATCGCCGGTAAGCGTATTGCCACGGCGTGTCTTGATAAGCGACCTGTCGTACAGACGTGTGGTGTCGGCGTCGGTATTATACATACCGTTGCTGGAATATACCGTAGCGCTGTCGGTAACTATCACCGACGGTTTCACAATACGGGCTATATGGTTGTCGGTATTATACAGCAGCTCCTCGGTAGTAAGGGTGAAATCACGCTCACCCTTGTCCTTAAGCACTACGTCGAGCCTGAACTGGGCGTCCTTGGTAGTAGGGCTGTACTCACCGTATACCGAGGTGAGCACATTGGCAGTATCGGCCAATGTGCCGCCGTTGGTATAGTATCCGAGGTCCTGACCCAGGTCGTAATTGAACACATCGGTGGTAAGCTGCACCTCATTGTTTATCAGACGCACATCCTCTACCCCGTTGCCATAGAACACGGCCATCTCGTCGGGATTGTTGTAGTTAAGCTCGTCGGCATACACAAACAGTGTGTCGCCCTGCTCCATCCTTACATTGCCGAAAGCATCGAAACTACCCACCTGGTCATAGAAGTGCGCACTGTCGCAATACATGAACATATCGTCCTTGCGAAACTGCACGTTCCCGACAAGTATCTGGTAGGCTACCGAGTCGCGGCTATCGTCGGTCCACAGTCTGTCGGCATGCTCCAGAAACACTTTTCCCGGCGTATGCCTGTCGGTAGACGGCACTGTCGGCTTGATTTCATATCGCTTGGGCGGATTCACAGGAGGCAATTCCGTGGCCGGAGATTTAGGAGCGTCGGGGTGTCCCGACAATATCGCCGGCACACCGAGAGCCATCAGACACGCCACAGCCCAACGGCCACGGCGCCAGCTATTGCATCCGCGCCTGCCGCGGTCAGTCTCCCGAAGCATACTGTCGCTTTTCGGATCCTGCATGAGTGTGAGTTGTAAATTGTATGATTACGTGAGGTATGGTCAGTGGGGATTAAGGTCACTGATTGTTGTCATCATCCTCGTCTGATGCAGAGGATGAATTCACACCCTCTTTAATCCAGCCTTTGTGCTTGAAGTCACAGTCACGCCAACCCTCTTCTATTCTCACATAGGTATCGGCGATTTTCTTCTCAACCCACTTTGTCACGATATCCTCTTTGGCACGCGACTCATAAAGATTCTTGATAAGCTGATAGTCATCGCTCATATTGGCACGGTGGCCGGCGATACGGTTGCTCAGCTTTACCATCGCCACGATATCACAGTTGCGCTTGGGGTCCTTCATTATAAATGGCTTAGACAGCTCTCCGACACTCATGTCGGCCACCACACGGCTCACTTCCTGGGGCAGTTCACCCATCTCGAAGCGAGTGGTATTGTTCTCCTGGTTCACCATCTGACCACGGTTGTTGTGGGTATCCTTGTCCTGCGACACATAAGGCACGGCCTCCTCGAAAGTAAATTTCTCGGCCAGTATCTCCTGACGCACGGTATCCAGGCGATTCACAGCCTCGACAAGGTCCTTGTCCGACACCTTCGGGCGCAGAAGTATATGGCGGGTATTGATACGGTCGCCTCGCTTCTCGATAAGCTGTATGATATGGTAGCCAAACTGTGTCTCTACGATTTTCGACACCTTCTTTGTATCGTTGAGGTTGAAGGCCACAGCGGCATATTCGGGTTCAAGATTGGCTCGCCCGATAAATCCGAGCTCACCGCCGCGCAGGCTACTGCCATCCTCACTGTAAAGGATTGCGAGGGTGCTGAAGTCAATCTCACCTTTGTTGACGCGCTCGGCATAATCGCGCAGACGGGCCTTGACCTCGTCAATCTCCTCACGCGGTATCACGGGATTGAGAGTCATGATCTGCACCTCCACCTGGAGAGGCACAAAAGGTATACTGTCCTTTGGCAGGGAGTTGAAGTAGCGGCGCACATCGTTAGGCGTCGCCTTTACTTCTTTGGTAAGCGAATTCTGCACCTCATCCACGAGCTGATTGTTGCGTATCATGTCGCGCATCTGCTCGCGCACCGCCGGGAGCGGACGACGGTAGAATTCCTCTACCTTCTGCTGGGAGCCAAGGTTGGCTATCAGGAAGTTGACCTGCTTGTCGACCATCTGCATCACCTGATTGTCAGGCACCTCGATAGAGTCAATCTCAGCCTGGTGGATAAAAAGTTTCTCCACAGCAAGGCGCTCAGGAATGACACAGTACGGATCGCCCTCGATATCGCTGCGCTGCGACTGCAAGGTCTGGTATGTCTCCTCGATTTCACTCTTATAGATTGGCTGGTCGCCAATCCACCAGGCCACCTCCTCTACAATATTGTTCTGGGCGGCAGCCATTATAGTCATAGCGCTGAAAGCGCCGGTGAGTATTAGCTTTGATATTTTCACTTTCGTAAGCGATTAATATATTATAGTTGTTTATTATTCTATTTATTATCCGGCGACATGCCGACCTTTCCGGCAAGTTCCGGCGACAGCTTTACCTGTCCGTTGTCATACGCACGCTTTACCAGCTCGCGGCGCAGGCGCAGATCATAATCCGCGGCTGAAGCCGACTGAAGCATGCCGGCCACCGCATCGCGGGCAAGCTCGAAAGGCATCTGGTCGCCGGCCGACAGGTGGTCATTGACAGCGAGCATATACACCCTGTCGCCCACCGTGGTCTCAAACCCAGGATGCCTGGCAAGCAACTTTCCGGGTTCGGCGCCGATTCCGTCCGGCACACGCGCCTCGATATCGCTCCATGGCAGCCAACGGTCACGGAAGTAAAGATACTCCACCACCGGGTCGAGACTCTCCTTCTCCAGTTTCTCAAGGTCAGCGGCCGCCGACGACCGGCTCCACCGGCGCAGGTCGTTGATATGCGGATGCTTCTTGTCGACAGAGAGAAAGATGCCACGTATCATAGGCTGGGAGCAGCGGTACAGGCCCGGCTGACGGTCATACTCTCTGCGCAGGGAGTCGTCGGAGTATTCCGGCGACTCCTGTTGCTCGGCCATAACCTTGCGGTACTCCAGCATCAGCAGGTCGTTGCGATACTCCTCGGCCATACGGTCGATACGCCTTGTGTCGGCAATATTACGCGCGGCCTCAAGCCCTACGGCCTTGCGCTCAATCCAGTTGTCAATGTAGCTCCGACACCATGCCGCGCTGTCGGCTCCGGCAAGCCCGTAAGGCATCGCCTCGCTCAACTCCGACACGGTCAGACGCGAATCGCCTATCTTCACAAGCACCCCCGGCTCCGACACACCGCCATACGACCCGTTGCCGCATGATGTTACCATCGCGGCGATGACACAGGCTATCGGGAAGCGTACAAGTAAATTATGCATTGCAAAGTATCTTTTCATGACCGTGACTAAGCGCGCTACAGCATGACTGTGAGACGCTCGTCCGGATTCAAGCCCCAAATTTACAAATTTTCCGCCTAACTTCCCAAGCAATTGGCCGGGCTATTTCATGGATTGATGAAATAGCCCGGCCAATACGGTCTTTTAATATATTTTAATGGTATAGTGAAACCCAACGGTTCAAAAACGGGATAACACTGATTAGCACAGCATTATCGCCGTAAGAGAGTCAATGCCGTTTCACTGATTTCAGCACCTTCTTGTTGACCTTGACCTTGTGGGTAGCACGGAGCTGTTTCACCCACTCGCGCTCAAGCGCTGCCTGATAGTCGGTAGTGACGGCGCCGCGCACATCGGCAGCCTCCTCGGGAGCCTCTATAATACGTCCGTTCCAGGGCATCCAGTATTTCCACTTGCCGGGCAGTTCGGGACGCTCGCCTCCGAAGGCCACTGCATCGACCACACGGTTGTCGCCCTTGGCGGCAAGCACTCGCTCGATGCGCACATCCTTGTCAAACTGACGCTTGAGCACCACACCTATCGAGTCGGGATTAATGTCGCCGGCTGCTTCCACATACTCCTTGACTACAGTCATCACAGAGTCGCTGGGGGTGTAGATCATGAATCCCTTGTATTTTGGTTCGGCCAGCGAATAGTCGCCGCGATGGGCCTCGAAATATTTCTCGATACCCTCGGTATCCTTTGCCGCGCCCTCCCATATCTTGCTGTTGCTTATCTCAAACAGGAGCATTCCGTCGTGATACTCGCGCAACAGGTTGGCGAAATCTACATCTTCCGAAGCCAGACGTTCAATCTCCAGGTCAATAAGCTCGTTCTCGCTCAGCGAATCGGTGGCCGAGGTCTGGAAACGCGCCCTCAGCTCGTCCATCTTCTTCTGATAAGGCAGCTGCGCGCGTCCGTCGCGCTGCATCATGCCCATAATCTGCTGACGCACATCGTCAAGGGCAGGTACTCCGCGATGGCCGAGAGTCTTTACGATATGATAGCCGTAGGAGGTCTGGAAAGGCTCCGACACGGCACTGTCAGCCAGTGCGAAGGCGGCCTTCTCAAACTCCGGTACCATGCGACCCGTTCCAAACCATGGCAGCATGCCGCCGTTCTTGGCCGAGCCGGGGTCCTCGCTCTCCCTGCGGGCGAGATCGCTGAAGTCGGCGCCACCCTTGAGCAGAGTGTAGATAGAGTCAATCTGAGCCTTGGCCCGGACCTGCTCCTCGGGGCTCTTGCCTTGGGTGAGCTTGAGGATATGCTGCGCGAGCACTTCGCCGGTAGCGGCGCGACGTGCACCCGACCTTACGATATGAAATCCGAACGGTGTCTCTATCACCGGCGATATCTCACCCTCGGGAGTATCATAGGCCGCCTTCTCAAACACATAGGGGAAACGCCCGGGGGTAATGTAGCCCATGCTTCCGCCATTGCGCGAGGCAGAGCGGTCGATGGAATATTTACGCGCGAGGGCTGCAAAGTCCTCGCCACCGACAGCCGCCGTACGGATGCTGTCGAGAAACGCCTTGTTCCTGTCACGCTCTTCGGGAGTCTTGCCGAGAGCCACCATTATGTGGCTTGCCTCTACCTCCACCGGATAGTGGGAATAGGCTTCCGCCACCAGGCGCTCCTCCTCATCCTTGTCGGTAAGATAAGGGCGCACAAGGTCGAGGCGATACCCCTCGTATTCTTTCCTGAACGCCGCAGTTGTGTCGATACCGGCCGCAATGGCGTCGGCCACCTTCAGCTTGTAGGCGATAAACATATCGAGATATTCGTCGACAGCCACCGGCGACTGCTGCTGCATGTTGTTTTTTCCGTACAGATATTCGAACTCACTCAGGCGCACATCCTTTCCGTCGATAGTCATAAGCACCGGGTCCGACGGCTTCTTTCCATCGGCGGCCAGAGCCACGCCCATGCCCATGGCAAGCACAATTAGCGATTTGCGTAGATTCATTATTTATATGTTAAGAGAATGTTTAAAATTACAACAGAGATATAACGCGGAACCACAGCTCCTTATTATATCTCTGCCGATAACATTTATCTCGTGTATAGCAAGCAGCCACAATCCGGCAGAAACCGGGTCGTGGCTGCGTATATTCATTGTTTACTGATGTGATGCGCTGTAGTTGGGCGCCTCGCTTGTGATAGCCACGTCGTGGGGATGGCTCTCCATCACTCCGGCGGCTGTAATGCGGGTAAACTTGGCCTCATGCAGCTTCTCGATATTGGCTGCTCCGCAGTAACCCATGCCCGAGCGCAGACCGCCGAGCATCTGATAGGTGACTTCGTAGAGCGAACCCTTGAAGGGCACACGTGCGGCGATACCCTCCGGCACGAGCTTGCGGGCATCGGTCTCGCCACCCTGGAAGTAGCGGTCCTTCGAACCCTTCTCCATGGCCTCCAGCGAACCCATGCCGCGGTAAGCCTTGTATTTACGTCCGTTATATATTATTGTGTCGCCGGGGCTCTCCTCCACGCCGGCGAGCATGCCGCCAAGCATCACAGAGTAAGCGCCTGCGGCAAGAGCCTTCACGATATCGCCCGAATAGCGTATGCCGCCGTCGGCAATCAGAGGCACGTCGGTACCCTCGAGAGCCTTAGCCACATCGTAGACGGCCGAAAGCTGGGGAACACCCACTCCGGCGATTACGCGGGTAGTGCATATCGAGCCGGGGCCGATACCCACCTTCACACCGTCGGCTCCGTTCTCAACAAGGAAACGGGCAGCCTCGCCGGTAGCGATATTACCTACTACCACATCAATTTCGGGGAAAGTCTCCTTAATCTGACGCAACACGCCTACCACACCCTTGCTGTGGCCGTGGGCGGTATCAATTACGATGGCGTCGACGCCGGCGTTGACAAGTGCGGTAGCACGCTCCATCACGTCGGGGGTCACACCCACACCGGCGGCTACACGCAGACGCCCCAGAGCGTCCTTGCATGCATTGGGCTTGTCCTTGGCCTTGGTGATATCCTTGTATGTCACCAGCCCTACCAGATGGCCTTCGCTGTCAACTACGGGCAGCTTCTCGATTTTGTGCTCCTGAAGTATGGCGGCCGCCTCCTCAAGATTGGTCGACTGACGGGTGGTCACGAGATTTTCCTTCGTCATTACCTCGTCGACCGGACGGTCAAGATTGCGCTCGAAGCGCAGGTCGCGGTTGGTCACGATACCCACCAGCAGCTTGTTGCTGTCTACCACGGGTATGCCGCCGATATGGTATTCCTCCATCATGGCGAGAGCGTCGCGCACTGTGCTACCGGTAAGTATCGTCACAGGGTCGTAAATCATACCGTTCTCGGCACGCTTCACGGCATGCACCTGACGGGCCTGCTCGGCAATCGACATATTCTTGTGGATAACGCCAATGCCACCCTCGCGCGCTATCGCGATGGCAAGACGGGCCTCGGTGACGGTGTCCATGGCGGCCGACACCAGAGGTACATTCAATGTAATACGGCGGGAAAATCTTGTGGTGAGATCAACTGTGCGCGGAAGCACTTCACTGTAAGCGGGAATAAGGAGGACGTCGTCAAATGTTAGTCCCTCCATCTTCACTCGGTCTGCAATAAATGATGACATATGGCGATATGGTTGTATTTATTGCGCACAAAGTTACTAATTTTCCACGAATCCACCGCATCCACTCGCCCATCTTTTTTCCTCAGCCCTAATTTTTTTTCGCAGGAGATTATGGATACAATCCTATGTCCCTATAGAGTATCAATATATGTAGTCGTAGATGGCAGGAAGGCTGTCGGTATGCCCCCCATTATTGATTATCGCAAGCCAAAGTCTCGGGCAGCAAATCTTCCCGGAAGAATTCCTCCCCATCCTCCCGTTTATAATAAATGAGACCGTACTCCTTACTTATTACAAA
>NZ_JAIDKI010000114.1 GCF_029051885.1 Muribaculum sp. | reverse complement strand
GAGTGATTCGCACAGGATTCAAACCTGTAACCTTCTGATCCGTAGTCAGATGCTCTATTCAGTTGAGCTAGCGAACCGTGTTGCCTTTTACGGCCACCGGTAATGTTGTTGCCGATGTTGAGTGATTCGCACAGGATTCAAACCTGTAACCTTCTGATCCGTAGTCAGATGCTCTATTCAGTTGAGCTAGCGAACCATTTTTGCATGGGATGCTTATCCCGAGGGGATTCTCTTATCCCTTTTTGCGATTGCAAAGGTAGATATATTGTGTGAAATATCCAAATTTTTACAACCAATTTTTTTGATGTCCGGAATTGTCTGAAATATTTTTAATCAGACAATTCCGGTATATCAGTTGTAACGCTCTGTTTGATAGGTGTTAAGCGTTGTGGTTGTAGAGCAATTTTTTCGACAGATATCTGCGTACAGGTGTGTCATACCATCTCATGGCTATCCATGCTTCAAGGATGATTCCGACAAATAATGCCGTACATACCGGCCATGCCTCGGGCAGAGTGATACCGTTGTTCCATACCCAGGCATAGAACATGTACATGACAGGATAGTGTATGATGTATACAGGATAGGATATCTCTCCTAAGAATCCGCACACTTTTCTTGAAAATATATCGGAGGTAGTGCCGCAAGCGCCTATATAAACTATTGCGGGAAATATGAAGAGTGTGCAGATTATGTCGTAAACTCCGTTGACGATGGATGGATTGCCGTCGGTCGACCCGATATATGGACATGACATAAGCACCGTAATCAGTGCCGCACATATCCAGAATGCTCCCCGTATGCGCATAGGTCGGAAATTGCGGGTGAGCATCAGACCGATGCCGAAAGAGAATGACAGACGCAGGAATCCGCCAAGCCATCCCATATCGGCTATAGACCAGCCTACTCCAAGATGATAGGCTCCCGACATGTTTAATAGCGCGCACGCCGCCAGCCCGATTCCTGATATCGCCACAACTGCACGTAGACCGTTTTTCGAAAGGCGGTGTAGAACGACGGCATACATCAGGCTACCGATATATTCAAAAAACAGCGACCATGACGGGCCATTGAGCGGGAACATCTCACCGTTGCCTCTCACATCGGCCGCAGCCCCCGGCAGCACCGGTATCATGAACAAACCAAGTACGAGCGCTACCAATACCCAATGGAACGGCACAGGCGTACCATCCCATTGTACACTCCCCTGAAGCAGGTATGCTGCTGCACCGAGTATGACACTAAGTACAACCATCGGCTGTAGTCTTATCAATCGCCGGAGCATGAAGCGGCCTGTAGTCATTCCGTTGTTTTTCCATCGACGGTCGTAGGCATAGCCTATTACGAATCCTGACAATACGAAGAAGAAGTCTACTGCCAGATATCCGTGGTTCATCATCTGGTCGACAGGAGATGTGGCAAAGCCTTCACCGAAATGGTAAAGTATTACAAGTACTGCGGCTACCCCGCGCAGTCCGTCGAGTATTTCATAGCGGGGTTGTGAGGAGGTCTCCGGCTGTATGGCGGAAGTTGAAGTCATTGATGTGCGGTTGTTTCTGATTAAGTAAGTCGTAAAGTTTTAAAAGTATTCATATACGTAATAATTTTTACGACTTACTTTTGATTGATAATGATTGCGCAAATTTACACCAATATAAGAATTGATTTTTTGATGCAGGACAAAATGTGCAAGTATATTATTCACGTAATGCTCGGATGCGGCTTAGTGTCGCTTGGGTGATGCCGAGATACGAGGCTATGTCGCCGAGTCGTGCACGCCGGCATACCTCGGGAAACTGGTTTGAAAACTCGATATATCTTTCCCGTGCAGGCAGCGTGAGCCGCTCCTTATGTGAACGGTGTATGCGCCGGTACTCGTCCTGATGTATCTTACTCCACCAGTTGCACATACCGATGTCGGTTTCAATCATATTCATAAGACGGGTTATATCTATAGAGTATGCTTTTACCGGGTCGACGGCTTCGACATATTCTTCGCTCGGTAATCCGTAGTATACCTCGTCCATGCTGAACACGATGCTGCCCTCGGTGGAAAACGATGTGGTAAACTCTTCGCCGTCGACGAGCCAATAGCTGCGCGTCATGCCCTCTTCGATGAAGTATGCACGACCGCATTGTGTGTGGGCTCCTACGATAATGCCCCTCCGTGGAAAGTCCTTACGTACAAGTATTTCGGCAAGTTGCCTGAGAGTGGTGTCGCTTACGGGCCATGCATTGCGGATGAATGCTATTATATTAGGTATTTCGGATAATTCAGTCATGAAAAAACGGGTGGAGCATAAGTAAGTCGTAAAAATTATTTTATATTTCCGGCGAGAAGATTTTTGATTGATTTTTCCTCAATGAGGAAGGAGTGTAGCGAGCTACACGACTGACGAAGAGAGGGAACAGCGGAAAAAAGACTCCGCCTGAAATATAAAGTTTTAAAAGTATTCATATACGTAATAATTTTTACGACTTACTTATCTGTTACAAAAATACAATATCATTGGTCGCGATGCAAGAATTATATGAAAGTTGTTATCTTTGTATTTCATAGAAATTGTTTGGATTAGGAGAGTGTCTAAGATATCACCTCATATCTGCCGGATTTTTGTGATATGGATAATAACAAAGGCCTGCAAGTAAACAGTTTCCTGAATAATAAACAAGCTCTAAATTATGAAAATTCAACGGAAAAAGCTGATAGTTCTGGCAGTGTCTGTAATAGTGCTTATTGCTGTAGCCGCATCAATAGTGTGGAGAGCATATGCCGGGGCTAAGTATGACGGTGAGGAGCCATGCTGGGTGTTTATCCCTAAAGGTTGTGATGCCGATTCGGTTTCGGCTATTCTTTCGCGTGACCTCGGCAAATGCGGTCGGCGGGCTGCAACATTATGGCGTCATTATGGAGCATCGCCCTCTGTGGCGCATGGCGCATACAGGATAGAACCGGGAACCCGGTCGTTGGATATATTTAAACGCATATCGCGCGGAGCGCAGACTCCGGTTAAACTGACATTCAATAATGTGCGGCTCCTTCCTCAGTTTGCCGGGCGTATGTCGGCGCGGCTGGAGGCGGATTCGGCGAGCATAATGTCGGCAATCGACAGTGTGCTTTCTGCTAAAGGATACAGGACTGCCGAATACATAGGAGCATTCTTCCCCGATACATACGAGTTTTACTGGACGGCTCCGGCCGGCGATGTTGTGTCTGCGCTTGTAAAGTCGCATGGCCGGTTCTGGACAGAGGAACGCCGTGCAAAGGCGTCGGCTCTTGGTATTACACCGGCCCAGGCGTCGATAATTGCCAGCATAGCCGAGGAGGAGACCAACAGGAAGGATGAGCGTGGTGTCGTGGCGCGGCTTTATCTCAACAGGCTGCAACGCGGCATGCCGCTTCAGGCCGACCCGACTGTGAAGTATGCTGTAGGCGATTTTTCAATAAGGCGTATTACCGGTAAACATCTTGGAGTGGTTTCTCCTTATAATACATATAAGCGCACGGGATTGCCTCCCGGTCCGATACGTATGCCTGAACGGGCTACGATTGACGCCCTGCTCCAGAGTAAGCCGCACGACTATATTTATATGTGTGCGTCGCCTGATTTTTCGGGACGGCATCTGTTTGCCCGCGACCTGGCCACACACAACCGCAATGCCGCGGCATACCATCGCGCTCTGAATCTCCGCAATATTAAATAATACCTACCCATATGGAAGTATTCTCCGACACAACAGGCAATGACCTTGTCCTTTATAAAGAGTATGGCAACAGTTCCGACGCATATATAGCCATGGGTGTGCTCGAGACAAATGGCGTGCCGGCCATTGTCGACAATTCTATCATGGGCACTCTGCTCGGAGGTATTCCGGCTGTAGGTAGCTTCCGTCTGATGGTGCGTCGCAAAGATTTCGAGCTTGCCCGCAGGCTCATGTCGGGCACTGAGCCTGGCGATGATTGAATCGGCAAGTATTGACTTCCTAAATAAAGCACATCGGCTCCGTCGTAATTGCTACGACGGAGCCGATGCGTTGTCTGGATGATTGCCGAATGTCAATCAATACGCATTCCATGGGCGTATCTCTATGTCATCGGGCGAAAGGTGAGTGAACGCGTCGATGAATGCCGATGCCAGGCGAGCATTTGTCAGCAGCGAGATGTTCAGGTCGATAGCCGCGCGGCGTATGCGGTATCCGTTGGTAAGTTCTGTCTCTGTGAGATTCTTGGGCACATTGACAACGAGGTCGACTTCTTTGTTATGGAGAAGTTCGAGTGCCTGGGGCTGCATGTCGGGCTGGCTTGGCCAGTATACCTTCACTGCGGGTATGCCATTGTCGGTAAGGAACTGATGGGTACCGCCGGTGGCATAAAGCCGGTAGCCGTTGTTGTTGAGTTCATGAGCGGCTTCGAGCATGTCGGCTTTCTGCTTGGGTGTACCTGTAGAAAGCAGCACTCCCTTGCCTTTTGACGGTATTCGCAGGCCTACAGAAAGCATCGACTTGAGGATGGCTTCATCAGTGTCGGCTCCGATACATCCTACTTCGCCTGTCGACGACATGTCTACTCCGAGCACCGGGTCGGCACCCTGCAGACGTGAGAAGCTGAACTGGCTTGCCTTTATGCCTACATAGTCGAGGTCGAATGCATTTTTGTGGGGCTTCTCCACCTCCAGTCCGAGCATCACGCGTGTGGCAATGTCGATAAAGTTGAGTTTCAGCACCTTGCTTACAAATGGGAAAGAGCGCGAAGCACGCAGATTACACTCGATGACCTTTATATCATTGTTTTTGGCGAGGAACTGGATATTGAACGGACCTGATATGTTGAGGGCCTTTGCTATCTTCTGGCTTACTTTCTTGATACGCCTGATGGTCTCAACATAGAGCTTCTGGGGCGGGAACTGTATAGTGGCGTCACCGGAGTGTACTCCGGCAAATTCGATATGCTCCGAGATGGCGTATACCTTTATCTCTCCGTTCTGAGCCACGGCGTCCATCTCTATCTCCTTTGCAAACTGTATGAACTCGGTCACGACCACAGGGTGTTCCTGCGACACATTGGCTGCAAGGCGGAGGAAGCGCTGTAGCTCTTCGTTGTTGGAGCATACGTTCATGGCGGCTCCTGACAGTACATAACTCGGACGTACGAGCACAGGGAATCCCACTTCACCGATAAACTCCTCGATGTCGGCAAACGATGTGAGTTCGCGCCAGCGAGGCTGGTCCACGCCGATACGGTCGAGCATGGCCGAGAATTTGTGGCGGTCCTCGGCGTTGTCGATAGATGTCGCGGATGTGCCGAGAATAGGAATTTTTGCGTCGTCGAGGCGAGTGGCCAGGTTGTTGGGTATCTGGCCGCCGACCGAGAGTATTACTCCATGTGGCTGCTCGAGTTCGAGTATGTCCATTACGCGCTCATAGGTGAGCTCGTCGAAGTAAAGGCGGTCGCACATATCGTAGTCTGTCGACACAGTCTCCGGATTATAGTTGATCATGACCGAACGCCATCCCTCGCGCTTGACTGTCATCAGTGCGTTGACCGAGCACCAGTCGAATTCTACCGAACTTCCGATACGATATGCTCCGGAGCCAAGCACGACTATCGAACGGTGGTCATGGAGATAGTTGACATCATCCTCCGAACCGTTGTATGTAAGGTACAGATAGTTGGTCTGTGCCGGATATTCTGCGCCGAGTGTGTCGATTTGCTTTACTACCGGTACGATTCCCGATGCTTTGCGGAAGGCTCTAATCTCGTCGGACGCTTTTATATTGGATGTGATATTGCTCTTGAATATTGCGCGGGCTATCTGGAAATCGCTGAACCCTTGCTCCTTGGCCAGGCGCAGCAGGCCATCGGGCAGGCTATCGGGTGAATTGTAGGCCTCAAGCTCGTCGGCCGTCGCAACGATATTATGCAGCTTGTAGAGGAACCATCTGTCGATTTTTGTAAGCTCGTGTATCTGGTCTACAGTATATCCTTTGCGCATTGCCTTGGATATCACGAATATGCGTTTGTCGGTAGGCTCGCGTAGCGCTTTGTCGATATCATCGATTTTAAGCTCTTTGTTCTCTACAAATCCGTGCATTCCCTGGCCTATCATGCGCAATCCTTTCTGTATGGCTTCTTCGAATGTGCGTCCGATAGCCATTACTTCTCCGACTGATTTCATCGAAGAACCGATTTCGCGCTTCACGCCGTGGAACTTTCCAAGGTCCCAGCGAGGAATCTTTACTACCACATAGTCGAGAGCCGGCTCGAAGAAAGCCGAAGTCACCTTGGTGACTGAATTCTTCAGGTCGAAGAGGCCGTAGCCGAGCCCGAGTTTGGCGGCTACAAATGCAAGCGGATATCCGGTGGCCTTCGATGCAAGGGCCGACGAGCGCGACAGTCGTGCGTTTACTTCGATTACGCGGTAGTCCATTGATGCCGGGTCGAAGGCATACTGTACGTTGCATTCGCCTACGATACCTATGTGGCGTATGATTTTTATGGCGAGTTTGCGCAGGTAGTGGTAGTCCTCGTTGGAAAGTGTCTGCGACGGAGCTACAACGATTGATTCGCCGGTGTGGATTCCGAGCGGGTCGAAGTTCTCCATGTTGCATACGGTAATGCAGTTGTCGAATCGGTCGCGCACTACTTCATATTCGACCTCTTTCCATCCTTTCAGCGACTTCTCGACAAGCACCTGCGGAGCAAAAGACAGGGCTTTCTCCACCAGTTCGACGAGTTCCTGCTCGTTGTCGCAGAATCCGCTTCCGAGACCTCCGAGCGCATAAGCGGCGCGCACGATTACCGGATAGCCGAGTGAGGCTGCCGCTTTCTTGGCATCGTCGACCGAGCCTACAGCTTCGCTTTTTATGGTCTTTACATTAATCTGGTCGAGTTTCTTTACGAACAGTTCACGGTCCTCTGTGTCCATGATGGCTTGCACCGGGGTGCCGAGCACTTTCACACCATATTTTTCGAGTACGCCTGACTGCTGTAGCTCTACTCCGCAGTTCAGGGCAGTCTGTCCGCCAAATGCAAGAAGTATGCCGTCGGGACGTTCTTTCTCTATGACTTTCTCTACAAA
This sequence comes from Muribaculum sp., assembly GCF_029051885.1. Classification (GTDB taxonomy): domain Bacteria; phylum Bacteroidota; class Bacteroidia; order Bacteroidales; family Muribaculaceae; genus Muribaculum. The sequence continues at coordinate 7,313 of NZ_JAIDKI010000114.1, read as the reverse complement.
ATAGGGTGTCACCGGCAGGAAGTAGATTGTGTCGGCAATGCCTTCGGAGGTCTGTACTGTGGCGATATTGGGATTGATGAGCACGGTATGGATTCCCTCCTCTTTCATGGCTTTCAGAGCCTGGGAGCCTGAATAGTCAAATTCGCCGGCCTCGCCGATTTTAAGTGCCCCGCTGCCAAGAAGCAACACTTTTTTAGGGAGAGATATATCTGTATTCTGTATGGTAGCCATTTTGATTAGAGCATATTGATAAATTCATCAAATAGAAATTCCGTATCCTTTGGTCCCGACGATGCTTCGGGGTGGAACTGGGCAGAGAAAAATGGTTTCGACTTGTGGCGGATACCTTCGTTTGTGCCGTCATTCATGTTGATGAAAAGCGGTTCCCAGTCGGAGGGTAGGGTAGAGCTGTCTACTGCGAAACCGTGGTTCTGGGAGGTGATGTAGCATTTGTCGGTTCCGGCACGGCGCACTGGCTGATTGTGGCTGCGGTGTCCGTAGGGGAGTTTGTAGGTGGATGCTCCGGCAGCACGCGCCAGCAGTTGGTTGCCCATGCATATGCCGCATATCGGCTTGCCTGTCTGCATAGCCTTACGGATATTGTCGACTGTGACATCTACCATGTCGGGATTTCCGGGGCCGTTGGATATGAAGAGTCCGTCGTAGGGTATCGACGTGAAGTCATAGTCCCAGGGCACACGTACCACCCTTACTCCTCGGCGGGTAAGACAGCGTATGATGTTGTGCTTTACACCACAGTCTACCAATACCACTGTGCGTGGGCCTTCGCCATGCACCTCGACACCGCGGCAACTTACCTTGGCTACAAGATTTTCCAGATTGGGGTTGTAGAATGGAATGTCGGTGCATCCGTCCACGATTATCTTTCCGAGCATAGAGCCATGCTCGCGCAGGTGTTTTGTCAAGGCTCGGGTGTCGATTCCGTATATTCCCGGTATATTTTCCTCCCGCAGCCATTCCGATAGGCTTCGGTCGGCTTGCCAGTGGGAATGGTCCCACGAATAATCCTGGGCTATTATTGCTTTGGCGTGTATATGATCGCTCTCGTAATATTCGCTGACATCGTCTTTTTCCCTGCGCGGAGGCACACCATAGTTGCCAAGGATGGGGAAAGTAGTTACGAGAATCTGTCCTTCATAGGATGGGTCGGTGAGGCTTTCAGGGTAGCCTGTCATTGCCGTGTTGAACACTACTTCGCCGGCAGTCGAAGCCTCATATCCAAATGATTTGCCATGGAATATGATGCCATCTTCCAGCACGAGTGATGCCTTTTTAATATCGCGCATAGGTTTACATTTTCTTTGATGAAAAATCAAAAGGTTGCAGTAGTTGGCTAAAACCGCGCAAAGTTAAAGAAATAATCTGATAAGATGCGTTTTTTGAAAGGAAATATTGCATTATGGTGGCAAAAATCTTGAGGAAATCTTGCGCCTGCTCTCTATCCTTGAGGAAATATGACTTGCTTTGTCTGTCTATTTATCACATTCACTTTGCTTTTTATTGAAAATTCGCGCATCTTCAATGTGGAATTGATAGGGGCAATAGTGGTCAAGGACTGAATAAATATTAACCCACGTTCCCCGATAAATGCCGACGTCGGGACGCCCGGGCGCCGGGTGTATTTTGTTTGCGATGATGGAGTTTTTGGGGGGCTTGATAGTTGAACAAATCCCAAAGAGATGATGGGAGGTAATTTATCGGTGATGAATTTTTGCATTTGTTTCAATAGTCAGCAAGAGATTGAGTGATTGTAAAATTACCGTTTGTCTCGTATGTCTTGGTCGCTTTTCGCCCTGTTCCTCAGTTGTGTACATAAAGTCACCCCTTCGTCATATGTCGAAAATCGTCTCAAGCCATACGACCCTGGCGACAACATTTATTATTAAAAGAAGCTCTTAAACAGTTTTTTTAATTTTGCATATACAGATATTATGTGTACTTTTGTTATAGTGTTTGCATTCAATCACGTTTAAAATCTTACTTCAATGAATCAGAACAACAATTATTCTAACCCTAACACGGGAGGTCAGTATCCCAATCCTCCCCAGTCCAACGATATGTTTGCTACCGACCGCTACGGCAAGAGCCGCGGTGTGTGTGGGCTTCTGGCTATATTCCTGGGTGGTTTCGGTGTTCAGTATTTCTACCTCGGGAAGACTACCGCAGGTATCATAGCTCTCATAGGCACATGGGTATTGTGTGGCCTTCCGAGTATTCTTTGGCTCATCCAGGGCATTCTTATGTTGGTGATGACGCCTGAGGACTTCGAGCGCAAATATGAGGCAACCGCCTCCACTTTCCCGTTGTTCTAACTTAATAACCCCGGCGGTTGGTTTATAGCCATGAATGGGCCGCCGGGGTATACTTTATAGTGGATGTTAATTCCGTTATCGATATGCAACATATCGTTTTTTTGACGTATATTGATATTGTGCGATTAATGTAATCCATTCATGGGTGCGTAGCTCCGCCGTCGATGCTTTTACGTCGACATAAGGCGGGGCTACGTGTCATTTGTGCGAGTTCTTTTGGACGTTTGTGCTGTATTCAGATTGTCGGCGGCGTTTTTTCGACCATTTATGCCGATTTTCTTAAAAAAAATGTGCAAATTTGCGCATTAAAACTTTTTTAACAGCCTAATGATGGAATTCTCAGCCAATCAGATTGCGTCACTTGTCGGTGGTACAGTAGAGGGCGACGGCAATGTAGCCGTTTCTACATTCGCTAAAATCGAGGAGGGACATAGAGGTGCACTTTCGTTCTTAGCTAATCCGAAATATTCCCATTATATATACGATACGCAAAGCTCTATTGTGCTTGTGCGTCGCGATTTTGTCGCCGAGCGTCCTATAGAAGCCACGCTTATAAGAGTCGACGATCCATATGCCACCATAGCCCAGCTGTTGCAGATGGTAGCAGCCATGACTGCACCGCATCCTTCAGGCATTGAACAGCCGTCATTTGTTGGCGAAGGCGTAGAAATGGCGGAGGATGTATATATCGGAGCTTTTGCCTATGTGTCGGCCGGCGCGAAAATCGGCAAAGGAGTCAAGATATATCCCCAGGTATTTGTCGGCGCCGGTGTCGAAATAGGGGAGGGTACTGTGCTCTATCCCGGAGTGAAGGTCTATCATGGCTGTAAGATTGGTTCGCGCTGTATTGTTCACAGTGGTGCGGTGGTGGGCGCCGATGGATTCGGATTCGCTCCTACCGATGGTGTGTACAACAAGATTCCTCAGCTTGGCAATGTCGTTATCGGTGACGATGTGGAGATTGGCGCCAATACAGCTATTGATCGCGCCGTCATGGGTAGCACCCGTATCGGCAACGGTGTGAAACTTGACAATCTCATACAGGTGGCCCACAACTGCGAGGTCGGTGATAATACGGTGATGGCATCTCAGAGTGGTATCGCCGGGTCGACAAAAGTAGGCCGTGGGTGTATGGTAGGAGGTCAGGTAGGATTTGCCGGACATCTGCATATAGGCGACAATGTACAGATTGGAGCGCAGTCGGGAATAAGCAAGAGCACACCTGATGGTGCCCGCATTATGGGTTATCCGGCGGTGGAATATGGCGAATTCGCCCGTCAGACCATTAATATCCGCAATCTCTCGGCTCTGTACCGACGTGTAGCGGATATTGAAAAGCGCCTCTCTGACACCGACCGCTGATGACGCGGTGAAATATCGATTAGGAAAATACAGTTAATAAATTATACTCCTCGAAATAAATTCCGAAAATGAAACAGTGTACACTCAACGATTCCTTTAAGGTACATGGCAAAGGGCTTCATACCGGTCTTATGATTGACGCCGAGTTTTGCCCTGCTCCCGAAGGACATGGCTACAAGATACAGCGTACTGACCTCGATGGCGAACCTGTAATTGATGCTGTAGCTGAAAATGTAATCGCTACCCAGCGTGGTACCGTAGTGGCTAAAGGTGATATAAAAATAAGCACCATAGAGCATGCCCTCGCAGCTCTGTATGCGGCAGGCATCGACAACTGTCTGATAAAAGTCAATGCTCCTGAAATCCCTATTCTCGATGGTTCGGCAAAGGAATATTGTGAGAAAATCTCACAAGTCGGCATCAAGGAGCAGGCTATGGAGAAGGACTACTATATTGTACGCCAGAAAATCGAGGTGCGCGATGAGGCAACAGGCGCATCTCTCGTTGTATTGCCCGACGACGACTTCTCTATTGATGTGATGATTGATTTTGACTCTCCGGTGCTCAATAATCAGTATGCCACACTTGACAACCTTGCTGAATTTCCCAAGGAGATTTCCGCAAGCCGCACATTTGTATTCGTGCGTGAGGTAGAGCCGCTGGTCAAGAACAACCTTATAAAGGGTGGCGACCTCGACAATGCCATCGTGATTTACGATAGCCCGATGGAGCAGGCCGAGCTCGACCGTCTGGCCGATCTCATGGGCGTGCCCCACAAGAATGTAAACGAATTCGGATATATCAATAATATACCTCTCACCTGCGACAATGAGCCGGCTCGCCACAAACTCCTTGATGTACTTGGCGATATAGCTCTTATTGGACGTCCTCTGAAAGGCAAGATTATCGCTACTCGCCCCGGACACTCTCTCAACACTGTATTCTCCAAGAAGATTCGCAAAGAAATCAAGCGCCAGGATGTGCAGGCTCCAATCTACAATCCGTCGGCCGAACCTATAATGGATGTAAACCGTATCCGCGAATTGTTGCCCCACCGCTATCCTTTCCTTCTTGTCGATAAGGTAATCGAGGTAGGCGACAGCCATATTGTGGGTCTGAAGAATGTCAGCGGCAACGAGCCGTTCTTCCAGGGACATTTCCCCCAGGAGCCGGTGATGCCCGGTGTGCTTCAGGTCGAGGCTATGGCTCAGACAGGTGGTCTGCTGGTGCTGAGTACTGTGGATGATCCCGAGAAATACTCTACATACTTCATGAAGATTGACAATGTGAAGTTCCGCAACAAGGTTGTCCCCGGAGATACACTTCTGTTCCATGTCAGCTTTATGACTCCGCTGCGCCGTGGTTGCGCTGTGATGAAAGGCTATGCTTTCGTTGGCGATAAGATTGTCACCGAATGCGAATTTATGGCTCAGGTAATCAAAAATAAATAAAAACACACTGACATATGAAACAACCGTTAGCCTATGTGCATCCGGCCGCCAAGATTGCTCCGAGTGTGGTGATTGACCCGTTTGTCACTATCGACCAGAATGTGGAAATCGGAGAAGGCACACGTATCGGCAGCAATGTGACCATCATGGAAGGTGCGCGTATCGGCAAAAACTGTACGATATTCCCCGGCGCTGTAATCGGTGCTGTGCCGCAGGATCTTAAATACAAGGGTGAGGATACTACCGCAATCATTGGCGATAATACCACCATCCGAGAGTTTGTAACCGTCAACCGCGGCACTGCCGCCAAAGGAAAGACCGTAGTCGGCAGCAACTGTCTGATTATGGCTTACTGCCATGTAGCCCACGACTGTGTGGTAGGCGACAATGTCATCATGTCAAATGCCGTGCAGTTGGCCGGCGAGGTGCAGGTCGACAATTATGCCGTAATCGGTGGCGGTGCTCTTGTGCATCAGTTCTGCCATATCGGTCCTCATGTGATGCTTCAGGGCGGAGCCTTGGTCAACAAGGACATCCCTCCGTTTGTAAAGGCCGGTCGCGACCCGATTGCATATGCCGGTGTGAACTCTATCGGTCTGCGTCGACGCAACTTTACCAACGAGCAGATTAGCGAGATTCAGGAAATATACCGCTATCTCTATCTGTCGGGCATGAATTTCTCGGATGCCATTGACCGCATTGAGGCCGAACTTCCCGCCACAAAAGAGCGTGACGAGATTATCCTTTTCGTGCGCAATGCCAAGCGAGGCATCATCCGTGGCTACGTATAAATACCGCATTGATAATATCATGGCTGCCGCTCTTAATATAGTGTCGGCAGCCATGGTCATGCTTGTCCTTTTGGTAGGCGGCATGCCGGCGGCCGCAGAGAATCCTGCGGTATCTCCCGAAATAAGAGGTGTGTGGCTTACTACTAATGGCGGTCTCGACTGGCCGCGTGGCGCAAAAGGTGCCGAGGCCCAGAAAAAGGCTCTTGTAGAGATGCTCGACAGGCTGGAGAAGGCCAATTTCAATCTTGTGCTGTTTCAGGTACAGGCCAACGGCGATGTACTTTGGAAATCGCGTCGGGAACCGGCCATGGAGGCCGTCACAGGCAACGGGAGTGCCGACCTTGATTTTGATGTGTGCCGCTTCGTGATTGACGAGTGTCATAAGCGCCGTATGGAGTGTCATGCATGGATAGTTCCGTTCCGTATGGGGGCGACTTCACATATTGCCCGTTACAAGGACAATGCTGTAAAGCATCCCGGACAATCACGGCGCAAGTATTGTGTGAGCTATCACGGTACACTATGGCTTGACCCGGGAGTTCCTGACAACCGTAAATGGCTTGTGGAACTTTATCGCGAACTTGTGCGCGCTTACGACTTCGACGGACTGAGCCTTGACTACACCCGTTATCCCGGCGCTGACTTCCCCGACAGCCATACACACAAGAGATATGCGCCTAAGCGTATGTCGCTTGCCGAATGGCGTCGTTCCAATCTCAATAGCTTTGTCGCTGAATTGTATGATATGGTCACTGAAGAGCGACCCGACATGATGGTAGGCTCGGCGCCTATCGGCACATATAAGAATGTCGGGAAGTTGCGTAATTCAACTGCTTATGATTCGTTTTATCAGGATCCTGTAGAATGGATTTCTTCAGGGCATCATGATTTTATCGCCCCGCAGATGTATTGGGATGAGAAATTCGGCTATTCTGTCAATCTTGAGACCTGGGCGCGAGAGGTTGCTCATTCAGCTCCTGTAGCTGCCGGCCTTGCCGCTTACAAGATGATGGATGCAGGATGGAGCGATGAAGTGATTGTAGATCAGATAACGAAGGCCAGGAAAATGAACGGTGTGAGCGGAGTTGTCTTTTTCCGTGCCGAGCATGTAGTCGGCAACGATACCAAGGCTAAAAGGCTTTACACCCGTCTTTGCGACAAAATATTTATGTCGCCCGCACCTCTTCCATGGTTTTCCCGTATCACAGAATGACGGATGCACATTGTCTGATAGCATGCCGGTAGATAAAAAAAGTATGCAATTTGTAAGGTCAAAATTTGTGGCTGGAAGTGAAATTGACTAACTTTGACAAGATATTCGGTTCATTGCAGAATCACTAAAACATAATATTATACAATATATAAAAATGGAAGTA
>NZ_JAIDKI010000113.1 GCF_029051885.1 Muribaculum sp. | reverse complement strand
TGTTTATGTTGCGGTTCGTTTAATTCAGCTTCATCCCTAGTTCATCACAGTTATATTTATTCTCAGCAGTCCGTGGCGGAAATTACCATCGCCACGGCCAATCGTCATGCATCTGCGTCCGCTTGTTTCGGTCACAATGCAACCGCATTGCTCTCTCACTGCGCGAACACATCTGCACGACGCTTGACCGCCCCAGCGTTAACAAATATTGGGGAACGGGGTCTTACATGCGTTTGGCGCCGTGGCTTAATCTATGCCACGGCGCTAAGCATGCGTCTTTCACATTTTCACGACAGGATTATTACCAATCCTGCGGGTACCCTGTACTCCGGAAACTGATACCGCTCTCCGTAGGTGTGACGATTATACTTATTTTATCAATAATAATAAACGGGGAGCACCACAATCAATAAATTTTGTCCGGACTATTGATAACGTAAGCCTAAACTGCCTTAATATCTTGATGGTCACGCCATATTTGGGGAATATCGTAATGCATGGCAGGGCGACTGTAGACCATCCGCCGGTATACAGCACACCGGCCCCCAAAACCTACCTGCCGGCAGGGTGCGGAGCCAAGCTATAATATAATTACAAATGTCGATAGAGGAATATATCCTGCTGTAGGCATATGTCTGCATAGAATACAATCGTTACGCCCCCTATAGTTGATATGCATAAAAACGCATACCCCCGACAGGAGCACAATTTATTGATTCTGCAAGACGGGACGCAGGAATATGTGTTTTAACGAGAGAAGAGCCGTCCCATCACTTTCAGCACAGGCTTCCGATGTTGTAGTCACACAGCATTATCGGAGCTAATATGCCGAATTGCCAAGGTGATGTAATCTCCCGATGTATGATAGTCGTTTATTTCATTTGACTAATCACACATTTTGCATTGCAAATATATGCAATGCGGCTATTATTCAGCTAATTCGGAGTGTTAAATTATGTAAACCGTATGCTGGTATTATCAATATAAGTTTGTTAACGGCTAAGAATTTATGAGTCCACGTCCCAGCAGGTCGGTACCGGCAGGAGCCTGGAAGATGCTCAGACCAAATTTCCGCACCACAGCGTACACATAATCGAATATGTCGGCCTGTATATGCTCATATTTTACCCAGGCTGTCTCGCGGATAAAGAAATACAGTTGAATGGGAAGTCCCGACTGGGTGGGAGCCATTTGTCTGACCATCAGTGTCATATCTGTATTCACGTCGGGGAGCGACCGCAGATACCACTCCAGATAATCCCTCAGCAGACGAAGATTGACATTTCCGCCACGCCGGTTTCTGACATCATCGCCGCCAAAATCCGGAATCATGCCGTCGTCAAAAAGACGGGTCAGCTCTTCTTCGGAAACCAGTCTCACTGTATTTATATCGATATATATGGACCGGTCTACACGGCGACCTCCCGAAATCTGCATAGGACGGTAATTGCGGAATGAGTCTGTGATAAGGGAGTAAGGAGGCACGGTAGTGACAGAATTGTCCCAGTTGCGCACCTTGACGGTGGTAAGCGATACATCAATGACCTCGCCGTTGAGATCACGGTTAGGCATCGTAATCCAGTCGCCACGCTGCAACATCTTGTTGGCTGTAAGCTGAATGCCTGCTACAAGCCCGAGTATCGTGTCTTTAAACACCAGCGACAGTACCGCCGCCGAAGCACCCAGAGCTGTGAGTATCGCTATCGGAGTCTTTCCTATGAGTATGCTTATTGCTATTATCACCCCGATGCCAATCATTATTAGCTTAAACATCTGAAATATACCGGTTATGGCATATGCCTTCAGATTGTCCCTTCTGAGAAGTGCCTTATAAAGATTGTCGATTATTATTACTACAATCCTCACTATCGCCCACAGGATATACAGCGAAGTCACCACGTCGATCCATTTGACCGACCCCGGAGAATCGGCAAATGTCTGCGGAAGTAGCCACGAAATTACAAGAGCAGGAGCAAGCTGCGATACAGCTCTCATCAGACGGGGATTGAGCATATCGTCGTCCCATTCGGTAGGACTGCGCAATATCATCTTCTCAAACATCATCAGCACACCTTTGGTCACAAAATAGGCAATTACCGATATTATCGCTATGCCGGTGAGCAGAAGCACAGTCGCAAGATGCGGATGAAGAGTTTCAGGAGCTATGGTTCCGACGATTTCCTTGATACTTTCAGACATAGATAAACAGATATTTTAAGACTTGTTCAAGAGTCGGTTGGACAATAAATGAGTACTTTAAAGAAAAGTTTCAGCAAGCACACGTGGAAAATACAGTGTTTCGAGAATTCTTACCTTGGCAGCGACATCATCTGCGGTATCGTCAGGTGTAACCTCGGTCGAGGCCTGAAATATAATGCGTCCTTCGTCATACTTATCGCTTACATGATGGATCGTTATGCCCGTGCACGACTCTCCGGCGGCAACCACTGCCTCATGGACATGGCGTCCGTACATACCCTTTCCGCCGAATTTGGGCAGAAGCGAGGGGTGTATGTTGATTATTTTTCCGCAGTAGCGCTCGATTAGAAATTCCGGAACCATCAGCAGAAACCCGGCAAGCACAATCACGTCAATACCATGCTCCTCCATCAGAGGAAGCAAGCGCGAAGAGTCATTGATATCATGCCGCGACAACACTGCCACATCAACACCAAGCCTGGCTGCCCGGCTTATTACGCCGGCCGCCGGATTGTTGCATACTATAAGCTCCACCTCGGCGTCACAACAGTTGTCGCGGAAATATCTTACGATATTCTCCGCATTGCTCCCGTCGCCTGAGGCGAATATAGCGAAACGTTTAGTAGTGTATCCTTTTTCCATGCCGTGAAGTTAGGCAATTTCTCCGGTGTAAGAAACTCTTTTGACCCAATGATTGTTAATATTCCGATACTTGACAATTGGCCATTACCAAACATCCAGGAATTATGAAAATATCATATTCGATACCGGCATTTCTCTTTACAATGGCTGCCATAGCCGTTACGATGCCATCATGCGACAGCAACGAACACAACAATCCCTACACCCCGTCGCGTGTCGATGCCGCTTTCAACGACGCTCTCAAAGAGCAGTTTCCCGACGCACAGAATGTGAAATGGGAAAGAAACAGCGAATACCGCGTAGCCGAATTCAATAAAAATGGAGTCGGTTACGATGTATGGTTCGACAAGACTACCGCCTGGGCCATGACCGAAATGGATTATGGCAAGGATATCTTCCTGGTTCCTGACAATGCCGTCACTGCCGCATTCCCCAAAGGCGAATATGGCACCTGGACTATCGACGACATTACCCATTACAAACAGAAAGCATCTGAATTCTATGTTTTTGAGGTAGAGAAAGCGGGAAGTGCCGACATGGATGTATTCTACACCACCGACGGCACCATGATAAAGGCAATCCCTTCGGATACCGCAACCGACATCCTGCCCACAACGTCCATACTCTGACACTCTCAGTTAACAAATGTAACTGTAATACTGCATAAGGCGATGCATCCTACTCAAGGCGCATCGCCTGTTTTGCCGTTACAGCTTGTCACAGCAACCACAGTCCCTAAAAGTAACTTTATAACCACTCAACCTCTTGCCTTCTTTTGAAATAAATGCAAAAATATATCAACGATATGAAACAAATTACCTCCAGTCGGTCAATCGCCGGCATCTTTCCGCCTGTTCTTCGGTCGTTATGGAACCCCATAACTCCCTTATCACAAGCGAAAATCTGCTCGACGAATGACCGCCCTGACGGTAACATTTATTATTAAACAAGCTCTTAATCTTGGACAAACATTACCCGTTGTCACATTTTTTAGTTAAATTTGCATATTGAAAAATATCTATTTCTGATTATTAATTATTTATTTATGTGTGGAATAGTAGGATACATCGGACATCAAGAGGCTTACAGCATCCTTATAAAAGGCTTACACCGACTCGAATACAGAGGCTACGACAGCGCCGGAGTAGCGATAATCAACCCTGACGACCGACTGAACATATATAAACACACCGGAAAGGTCGCCGAACTCGAATCGTTCTGCCGGTCGAAGGACATCTCAGGAACAATCGGAATCGCCCATACCCGATGGGCCACGCACGGCGAGCCAAGCGACATAAACGCCCATCCCCACTCAAGCACCAATGGTCGCATAGCTATTGTACACAACGGAACAATAGAAAACTACAGTATACTCAAGCAGGCCCTTCAGCAGCACGGATGCGAATTCAATAGCCAGACCGACACGGAAGTCATAGTCAAACTTATTGAATATATTCAGAACGAAAACAACTGCACTCTGCTCGATGCCGTACGCGAGGCTCTGCATCAGATTGTCGGAGCATATGCGATAGCAGTCATCGACTCTGACAATCCCGACACGATAATCACCGCCCGAAAGAGCTCTCCACTCGTTATCGGCATAGGTGAGGGCGAAACATTCATCGCATCCGACGCTTCGCCGATTATCGAATACACCAACAAAGTCGTATACCTGCGCGACAACGAAATCGCCATAATAACCCGCAACCGGCCGTTAAAGGTAATCACCACCGCTAATGAAGAGTCTAAAATCGACATCCAAACACTGCGCATGTCGGTATCTCAGCTTGAGAAAGGAGGTTATCCCCACTTCATGCTGAAAGAGATTTTCGAGCAGACCGATACCATATTCGACTGCATTCGCGGACGTGTCGTCGCCAACGGCACCGCCATAAAACTCTCGGGAGTGAACGACCACCCCGACCGCTTCATCAATGCCGGACGCATACTTATAGTGGCATGCGGCACATCGTGGCATGCCGGACTAATCGGAGCCCGCCTTATCGAGAACTTCGCCCGCATACCGACCCGTGTGGAGTATGCCTCTGAATTCAGATATGCCAATCCCGTAATCCGCCCCGACGATGTGGTGATTGCCATATCCCAAAGCGGAGAGACCGCCGACACCCTGGCCGCCATACGACTCGCAAAGGAGGCAGGAGCATTCGTCTACGGCATATGCAACGTAGTGGGTTCCTCCATCGCCCGAGAGACCGACACCGGCACATATATACACGTAGGGCCGGAAATCGGTGTGGCCTCTACAAAAGCATTCACTGGACAGGTAACAGTACTCACCATGCTCGCCCTGGCAATCGGGCAGCTGAAGGGCACAATCAGCAGTGAGCAGATAGCCGAGGTAGGACGCTCTATACTCCGCTTGCCCGACCTCATCGCCGAGACTCTCGAACTGAATCCTCAGATAGAAAAACTGTCGGCCATATATACATATGTCCACAACTTCCTGTACCTTGGCCGCGGCTACAACTACCCCAATGCCCTGGAAGGCGCTCTCAAACTGAAAGAGATAAGCTACATACATGCCGAAGGATATCCGGCCGCAGAGATGAAACACGGCCCAATCGCCCTTATCGACAAGGAGATGCCTACAGTCGTGATTGCTCCGGACGACGAGCTTCACGAAAAGGTGATTTCCAATATACAGCAGGTAAAAGCACGCGGCGGCTCGGTAATAGCCATCGTGACAAAAGGCGACACTACAATCCCGGCCATGGCCGACCATGTGCTGGAGATACCGCGAGTGCCTGAGGCTCTCTCACCGATTATAGCAGCCATCCCCCTGCAGCTGCTGGCCTACCATATAGCCATAATGAAAGGCTGCAACGTAGATATGCCGCGCAACCTGGCCAAGTCGGTTACCGTAGAATAACATTAAGAGCTTGTTTAATAATAAATGTTGCCGACAGGGTCGTATAGCTTGAGACGATTTTCGACATGTGACGAAGGAGTGTACTTTATGTACACAACTGAGGAACAGGGC
>NZ_JAIDKI010000112.1 GCF_029051885.1 Muribaculum sp. | reverse complement strand
GTCCCAGTATGAACTGTTGTGGCGCGAATGCATCCCGGGGAGGGCGAAATTTGAAATCTCGTAATGGCAGAATCCTTGTCGCGCTGTTGTCTCACAGAGAATATTGTACATCTCCTCCGACAGTTCCTGAGGAGCCTCTTTGATTTTCCCGGCCTGAAGCATCGTGTACAGTCGCGTCCCCGGCTCGTACGACAGGGCATATGCCGACAGGTGGGTGATGCCGCAGTCCAATAGCCGTAGCACGGAATCGCGCCAGGAATCAGCAGTCTGTCCCGGTAATCCATAGATGAGGTCGGCGCTTATATTGGATATGCCTGTCCTGCGTATTGTAGCGATTGCCTCAATTGCGTCCTGTGCAGAGTGGCGTCGCCCGACAGCCTGGAGTTCACTGTCATTTAGCGACTGCACGCCTATGCTTATTCGGTTTATCCCGACAGATATCATGTCATCCACGTGTCGAGCACTGATATCTTCGGGATTTGCCTCTATGGTAAACTCTTCCACATCTGATTTCGGCAGCAGAGAGGCGATTTCATTGAGTTCGCTGCACGACAATATTGACGGAGTGCCTCCTCCCATATATATAGTTCGTACGTGTGCATCGCCAAGTTCGTGACGCCGCATACTCCATTCTCGCGACAGTGACTCTACGAATGTGGCTCTGCCTCTGCTTCCGGAGGTAGAGAAGAAGTCGCAGTAGGCACATTTAGAGTGGCAGAACGGTATGTGTATATATATTCCGGCCATACATTGTAGGGGAGTGGGATCAGAGATTCTGACCGCAGATTGATTTATAATTGCAGAAACGGCAGTGGGCCGGATGTGGTGTGGGGGAGAAGGGTACAGTCGGGTCAAACAATGGAGCAAGCCTTTCGGCAAGCTCGCCAAGCACTTCATTGTTTAATTCGCGATAGTCCGACAGAGTGGCGTTGTTTATCGTCACATCCGGTATTGATTTCTCGGCGTTAAGTTTCCGGAATCTGAACAGCATTGGCTTGATAGGACCGTCATATCTCATATCCACATGCAATGCGTTGCAGTATAGGAACAGCTGAAGTATGGCCTTATGATGCTCTTTGCTATTGTTGACCGGAGTGAAAAGGTGGCTGAGATTTGCGACTTTCACATCGTCGCTGCCGGTTTTATAGTCGATAATCTCGATTATTCCGTCGCGACGGTCTATGCGGTCGATTACTCCGCGGAGATTTACCGATAGACTCTCCGATAGAGGGATGGAGGTCGAGAACTTACGCTCGGCATGGATGAAAGTAAATGGCGCACGCCGTTTTTCCAGGCGGAAAAGCAGCTTCATCTGTATGAGCATGATGTCGGCGAGCACACGCGCCTCTCCGTTGAGCGGAGTCGGATTTATATATTCGTCATCCTGATTGCCGGTGTCATTCAGATTTGGTAGACGATAGAAGTAGCGGTTGATTGCCGAGGTAATCAGTTTTTCAAGGCCTACAGTATCATTGGCCATTTTGTCGAGCATCTCCTCGCTCACTGTTACCTCATTGCGTGCGCCGCGCAAATGATTGTAAGAGTATTCCGCCACTTGGTGGAGCACGCTTCCGAAAGTGCTCTCATCCATATAGTCGGTGACCTCTCCTTCATCTTTGAGGCCGCGGAGATAGTGGAGGCAGAATTTAAGCGGACAGCTGAGATAGGTATTTATTGCCGATGGCGACAGATATCGGCGTGTGCCCTCTAAAGCGCGGTACGATTCAATAATTTCCATCAGTTTCTCGTCCTTGGCAATGGCTATGTCATTGGGCGGGGTCGGAGCAGGCATACTGAATGCTGCGCTCTTAAGCGTCATATGTGTCGAAGGATAATGGTGTATCAGCTGATATATATATCGCGACATGTCGCCCGAATTCAGAGCTTCGGTGCGTGTGTCGTATATAAGAGTCACATTCTGTGCCGCCGATATCATCCTGTAGAAATAATACGCGAATATGCATTCCTGAAACTCCATCGTGGCCATGCCGAAGCAGCGGCGAAGGATGTTGGGGATGAACGAACGTGTAAACTGGCGTTTGGGGAATATGCGCTCGTTCATCGACAATATTATCAGGTTGTCGAAGTTGAGGGCCCTTGTCTCGAGTATGCCCATTATTTGCAGACCCTTCAGCGGCTCTCCTGTGAAACTGACTGTTTCGGCATCTACCACACTGCGTATCAAGTGGAAGAAAGTAGCCTCGCGCATAGTGACCCGGTATCTTGCCGCTGTGTCGCGGAGTTGTTCTACGCTTTGGCGGTAACGCGACAGGAATCCGACTTCCAGTGTCACCGGACCCGGTGCCTCCACTGCTTCCGGAGGCAGTAGTAGAAAATCATTGTCTGCGGTGTCGGTAAGAATATCGGGCGAGTTCTGTTCAGGGTGGGTATTGCTGTCAGTCGATTGCAATATTTTCAGTTCATGCTCGAGAAACGACACAAGCTGCAGTGTGTAATCAAACACCTCGGTGCCTGAGTGCAGGTCATCGACCGGATAAAATATCTTTCCGACAGATTGCCATGTGTCGCGTAGATATTCGGCCGGTATGCTGAACATGCGCTTACTGCTGATATCCTTGCGGATATCTTCACATACCTCCGGGGCTATGCGCGCAAGCAGCGGATTGGCAAGGACGTCGCACACATCCTCGTAGAAGAAGCACCATGCGCCACGTATCTTCCTTGCTTTGAGGTGCATGGTCATCACACTGCGCATCAGGGCTGCCGCAGGGGTCAGTTTCATAGGATACCCCATCGTGATGTTGACCGACGGAATAGAGTCGGGGAGTGAATGGAGCAACTCAATGAATAAATCCTCCGAAGGTAGCACTACAGCAGTGTCAATCGCGTTATCCGGATTGGCGATGCGGCCGTCGGCTACCATGCGCTCAAGCAGCCGTCCGGTATATTTTACCTGTCCTACATTCGATGGTATGCCAATCACTTCAATCTCCGGCAATCGTGTGGTATCTTCTTCCGTAATGTCGTATAGCGATGGGAACAACTTTACATACCTGCGTATGAAGTGTGTGGCCATATTGTCGGTGCGGAGTTCTTCAGGGAAGGAATAATCCCAATAGAAATCGGCAATACCCATTTCGTGCAGTCGAGAGAATATGCTGAGTTCCGAAATCGACAGTACATTGAATCCGACCAGAATTATACGGCGGTATGGTATGTCGTCAAGGGTCATCTCGGCAAATTTTTCCGCAACTTCGCGGTATTGCATGCCCGAGTAGCAAAGTCCGCGCTCTGAAAGCGATTCGCGGAACTGTCGGTACAATGGCTCGAGAATTTCCCAGAGTCGCATAAACGATTCGCGGTTGGTATGCGGCTCTCGCGGATTGTCAAGATGTGTCCAGAAACGGTCGATATTGTCAAGCGGTATCTGTGCTCCCCAATATTTGTTGATTATCTCCTTTTGCTGTGGTGTGAGATAATCCGCATTTATTTCCTTGTAATTTTTCAGATTGCGGAACAGCTGCGATGCATCGCTCAGATAACGGTCTACATCATTGAAGTCGCTCAATAGCATATCGCCCCAGAATACGAATCTGTCAAACTCTTCGATTTGTGGCGACAATCCGTTGTAGAGGTTGTAAAGCGTAAACAGCAGGTCGTATCGCGAGGCTACTACATAATCGGAAAAGTCGGCTATAAAGTCGCTGATGGTAGTTACCTCCGGTTCTATAAGCGGTGTGCCGGTTTGGGCATGGAGGCTGAGAAAATGCCGGAAGAATGTGGCGCTTCGCTTGTTGGGAAATACGAAGCAGAAATCGTCCATCGAGTCGGCATGACGGGCGAAGTATATGTCGGCGATACGTTTGAGAAACGGAATCATTGGTTGATTGGTATCGGCAATAATGAGATCAGGCCTTGAGATATATGCACATCCTTAC
>NZ_JAIDKI010000111.1:29816-56611 GCF_029051885.1 Muribaculum sp. | reverse complement strand
TAACTCCCTCATCACAAGCGAAAAACTGCTCGGCGATTGACCGCCCTGACGGTAACATTTATTATTAAACAAGCTCTAAGGAAAATAGATGCAGACCGTGTGCACGGAAACGCAGGTAATTTGTTATCTTTGTAAACCTGGCATCAGAAATATATCAATATGGAAAAGCGGATTTTACCGGCTACGGCTACTGTAGGAGTGCTTGGCGACGCACTCCGGCATGCTCTTGCTCCACGCTATGGCACCGGAGAGGCTGACGCTATGACGAGAATCATACTTGAGGAGTCGCTTAGGCTCTCGCCGGTCGATGTCGTGTTGCGTCGCGACGAAGAGGTGATGCCGGAGAGTCTTACCCGTATTGACCGTATCGCGTCGCGCCTGCTCGACGGAGAGCCGATACAGTATATATACGGCCATACCCAATGGTATGGGGCCCGACTGAAGGTGACGCCCGATGTGCTTATTCCGCGCCCGGAGACCGCGCAGCTTGTAGATATGATTGTCGACCGCTTTGGCGAGCGGCGCGATTTGCGTGTGATGGATCTCTGTACAGGCTCCGGCTGCATAGCCGTGACGCTTGCACGCGTACTCCCATTTGCCGTGGTCGATGCGGTTGATATCTCGGAGGCGGCGCTTGCCGTGGCGCGTGAGAATGCTGCGGGGCAGCATGTCAGAGTCGACTTCATTCATGCCGATTTGCTTGACATGAAGGCTCCTGCCGCTCCGGAGTATGACATAATAGTGAGCAATCCCCCATATATACCTCAGAGCGATGCCAAGGGGATGGACCGCAACGTACTCGACCACGAGCCGGGTATAGCTCTGTTTGTGCCCGACGACGACCCGATGAAGTTCTATCGCCCGATAGCGGCGTATGCCTCCGCGGCGTTGCTTCCGGGAGGTATGCTTTATGTTGAGCTTGACCCTGCCGGCGCCCAAGAGGTGGCCAGGTGTATGCGTGAAGCCGGCCTGACCGATGTGGCCCTTTATCGTGATTTTGCCGGGCTCACACGATTTGCCTCGGCCCGTAAGGAGTGACGCCGGAATGTTTTTTACCGCGCAGAGGCTTTGCTGACTTTTTATTTCTGAAAAAGAAACGCCGTGACCCTTATATATCCTGTATGATAAGCAAGAAGACTACTATATCGCCCGAGAAGGCTCTGGAACGCCTGGAAGCATTGTGTGCAAAATCAGAGAGATGTACCGAAGAGGTGCGCCGCAAGCTCTATGCGTGGCGTATAGGCCGTGAGGATACCGACATGATAATCTCGAGTCTGCAGGAGCGCAGGTATATCGACGACGAGCGTTATGCCCATGCCTATGTGCGCGACAAATGGCTTTTCAGTCACTGGGGGCGGCGTAAGATTCTGATGGGGCTTGCGGCGAAGCGTATCCCTTCGGATATTGCCGGCGAGGCAGTGGCCGAGGAGATTGACCCTGACAGATATTATGCCGGACTTCTTCATGCCGCATGTGCGCGTCTGTTGCGTCTGGGCGGAACAGACGCCGGTTATGAAGAGGGCACCAAGGTGCTGAGGTCGCTTGTAAGCGCAGGATATGAACCGTCGTTGGCTGCCCGCGCGGTGCGGGAGGCCGCCTCGCAGATTGCCGAAGAGGCTGAAGGGTATGACGGGGCTGATTAACAGGGTCGGGGCCTATGTGGCCGACCTGGTGTTTCCGAGGGTATGCGCTGTATGCGGGCGCACGCTTATTGCCGGCGAGGAGGTGATGTGTCTGCATTGCCGTGGTGCACTGCCTCTGACGCTTATGCATCTCGTGTCGCCCAATCCCCTTGAGGAGAGGCTTGTCGGCTCTGTGCCGATTGAGCGGGCCGTGGCCTACTGCCACTATGACCGCGGGGCTCCATATGCGCGGCTGGTGCAGCATGCCAAGTATCATGGGCGCCCGGCTATAATGCGGTGGCTTGCCCGCAGGTATGCCGCAGGACTTCAACGTGATGGATTCTTCGACGGAATCGACGGCATATTGCCGGTGCCGATGCATTTTCTGAAAAGACTGCGCCGCGGGTTCAATCAGGCCGAGTGGGTGGCACGCGGGGTGCATGATGCCACCGGTCTCCCCGTGCTCGACAATCTTGTGGCTGTACATGGCCACTCCTCGCAGACCCGCCGCGGAGGGTTCGGCCGATGGCAGAACGCCCAGTCGCTATATAAAACAGTGCGGCCCGGCGATATCGACGGGCTGCATCTGCTTATAGTTGATGATGTGGTGACGACCGGAGCCACTGTGCTGGCCTGTGCGTCGGCCGTGCGTCAGGCTTCGCCTACGGCCAGATTGTCGGTGCTGGCCATTGCGAGCGCTCGTATGTCGTGATTCTCGTCGGGCACGATTGTAAGCTCTATGCCGAGGCTTTCGATGCGTTGGGCCAGCTTGTCGGAGATGCGCGAATCGGTGATGATGAGGTCAATCTCGTCCATGTTGGCGATTTTGCTGAATCCGCGACGGCGGAATTTGGAGGAGTCGGCCAGTACGATTGTTTTTTGAGCCGAGCGCATCATTGCTTTGTTGAGGTCGGCCTCGCGGATGTCGGTAGTTGTGATGCCGAATTCAAGGTCGATACCGTCGACGCCGAGAAACAGTTTGCTGCATGAGAAATCGGCCAGAGGAGCTTCCGCATATTTTCCGACTGTCGACAGCGAGCTGTGGCGCAGCGAGCCGCCGAGCTGTACTATCTCTATGGCTTCGTTGCTTCCGAGGATTTCCGACACCTGGAGTGAGGCCGATATCACGGTCAGTTTGTGGATAGGACGTATGGAGCGCGCCATTGCGAGCACTGTGGTGCCCGATGCGATAATTACCGAATCGTCCTTTGTGATGAGTGATGCGGCAGCCTTTCCGATGAGCTTCTTTTCCTCACGGTATAGTTTTTCCTTTTCGTTGACCGAACGGTTGTTGATATAAGGATTGATTAGAATCGCTTTTCCATGGCTACGGTAAAGTTTGTTCTCCTTTTCAAGCTCTGTTAGGTCTTTCCGGATTGTCACGGCCGACACTGCCAGTAGCGACGACAGGTCGGATACCATGATCGACTCGTGTTTGATAAGTGTGTCGATAATTAGTGAGTGGCGTTCTTCTTTTGTCATATGTGTTTAGGCGTGATATATACTGACTGGTCAGAGATGCAAATATAATGAAAAGTTCCGATAAAATCGGTGTGTCATTACAAGAGCGTGAAAAAGCACATTTGAAATAAAGACAGAGATATTCTTATGGCATACTCTGATGTAGGCGCGTCACGGCTCGGGAAACAGCGACGTGTCGGCATATGTGTCGAGCGTTTTTTTGAGCGAATCGACCATTATGGCACGCAGTTCGGGCGGGGACAGCACGGTAACTTTCGGGCCGTATGACAGTATCTCCTGCACGAAGTCGGGGGTGAGTTTTAATTTGAAATAGAATATTGAGTAGCTGTCGTGTATCACCTCCTGCTGGGAATGGTGGAGCGGTACCGAGCGGAAGTATTTCGCCTGGCGTGCGTCGGTGCGCAGAGCCACACGCTTGACGTCGCCCTCGTCGAATATTATTCCATAGCTGTCGCGGAAGTATGCCTCGGCGTTGAAGTCGTCGGGAATCTCATATGGGGTCGTCAGCAGAGTCACCTCCGACATGCGGTCGAGTGCATATGTCTTTATCGTGTTTTCCTTAACGTTGCGTCCGGTCATATACCATCTTTGACGGAATATCTTCAGGAAGTAAGGCTCTACGACTATGTCGGGAGTGGGATTTATGCGTGAATAGGGGTGGTAGGCGAATTTTATCTGCCGGCGTTCCTTCAGGGAGTCTACGGCAATCGACAGGTGTTGCCTGGCCGAGGGCACATTCTCAAGAAATATCTTGTCGCCGATGTCGCGGGCATCATTGAGGAGGTTGCCTATCGACGCCGAGTTGAGCAGCCAGTTCATCACACTCTCATGGTGCTGGTCGTTGTGGGCGATAAAATATTCGAAAGTAGACGGATTACACTCGATGTTGACTTTAAACAGTTCTTCGATAGCATTGCGGTAAGCATAGAACGTGCGCCTTGGCATCGGTTCGCCATTGGAGAATGACGAGCGTATCCATAACTGATTGATTTGCTCGCGCGTGAGAGCCCCGTAACGCTTTAGCGTGTCAATCAGCCATATGTAGCGTGAGAAAAGGTCGCGTGACATGGTATATTCAAGGTGGTTTATTTTTCCGGATAGAGTAGATATTTATTGCGAAGCTGTTTGAACCGGTTTACTTCATCGGCCCATGAATTTCTGATTTTGTCGGCAGGAGTGCCGAGCATAATCAACCTTCGTATTGATGCGTTGCCGGCGAGTTTGTCGAAAAATCTGCTGAAAAATTTGTCAGAGCCACGCTGCATGTTGGAGTAAGCGTCAATGACATACGCGGGGTCAAACCCTGTGTTGAGAGCGTCGGTGTCGGATATGCCGCTCAGGTCTACACCCTGACATATTTTTCCCAGGTGTGGCGGCTGCTTGGCTCCGGGCATGCTGCGGGGGATGAAAGAAAATCCTCGCGGCTTCATGTCGGGGTGTCCGTAGAGAGTGAACGGGGAGTCGGTGCCGCGCCCTACGCTTGCTGTCGTACCCTCCATAAGGCATAGCGACGGATACAGGCCGATGGCTTTTGTCGAGCGCAGATTGGGTGATGGGGCTACCGGCAGGTCATAGCGTGTGGCATGTGTGTAGTTCAGGCAGGGCACTACGGTGAGGTCGCATTTTAGATTGCCGTCGAGCCACCCTTCGCCATTTGCCGCGAGTGCCAGTTCGCCCATGGTCATCCCGTGCACCACCGGTATCGGCAGGCGGCCCACTCCTGAGCGTAGCTTCATGTCGAGCA
The DNA here is from genome assembly GCF_029051885.1 of Muribaculum sp. Lineage (GTDB taxonomy): Bacteria > Bacteroidota > Bacteroidia > Bacteroidales > Muribaculaceae > Muribaculum. Next base: position 51,763 of record NZ_JAIDKI010000111.1, on the reverse strand, counting down.
CCGGTCCGTCGACAATCCATCCAAGCGGGTTGGGGCGGTCGAGTACAATTACCGGAATGCCGGCCCTGGCGGCTCCCTCCATCACCTTTATCATTGTAATATGATAGGTATAAAACCTCACTCCGACATCCTGCAAATCGATTGCTACGGCATCGATTCCGTCAAGAGCGCCCTGGGTGAGGCCGGTGCTTCCGCCGGTGTAGAGCGACACTACCGGAAGTCCGGTGGGTGCATCAGTGCCTGCCGCGACATGTTCGCCTGCATCGGCTGTGCCCCTGAATCCATGTTCAGGCGACAGCAGACGCGTCACTTTCACACCCGCTCCGAGCATGGCGTCGAGCGTGTGGCGTCCGTCGGGGAGGATTCCTGTATGGTTGGACAGAAGCGCTACTTTTTTTCCCGATAGCAAAGGGGTATAAATTTCGGTGCGTGCTCCTCCTACGGTTACTTCTGCGGCATTTGCTGAAAATATTCCTGAAAAAAATATTGTCATTATCGACAATATATATCCAACATTCACTATAAATAATTGTCGTAATATGTTCATATTATAATTATTGAGGGGAGAGAATGAGTGTGTGACGCAAAGTTATGAAAACTATTGCATATTTGTGCGATTTGATAGTTAAAATTTTAGATAACATATAAAATGTGGGATAATCGTAAGTAGAGGAGATTGATATACGCTGTTTTAACTATAATTTACATAAATGTATTAATAATGATATTCATGAGAATAAATTTTAGATGACTTTATGTGATTTGGACGGAATATATTAACTTTGCAACTGATTTTTCAGATATTTAATAAATATAAACCATTAAACATGCATTATCACAGAGGTATCTATAGCCTTTTGGCTATTGGCGCGATATTTGGGGTGCAGGGATGCGTAGACCATGACTACGATCTTTCCCAGGATATCGATATGACAATGGAATTTGGCGGAAATCTCACACTTCCACCGAGTAGTGTTGCTCCATACAGTATGAAGAAAATCATGAACCTTCCGGACGACGGGAGCAGTTCGATACGTCCTGACGGAGCTCTTTACGGCCTGTCGGCGGGCGACTATGTTCTTGTTCAGAGCGGCACCGGCAGCAGCACTACATTCTCGGTCGACGAGGTAGTGATATCCAATCTGTCGGCAGTAGGAGCCACTCAGTCGGTGCCTGTCAATTTTACAGTTCCGTCGGGTGTCACTCTGCCTACATTCGGTATCCTTATCGGTGGCGACGCTACTCCCTCGGGGCTCGTGCAGAAAATCGATGCAATCGAGAATACCGTGCATATGAGCGAATCAGGGGTAAACAACGACCTCGTAAGCCTTAAGCGTATCGGCACTGATATCAGAGGCGTGTTCAATATGTGGGTCGGAATGAACAACAGCCGGATAGACGCCACTATCAAGCGCGGCTTCCGTGTGGCTTTCGATCCGTCGCTCTCGCTTGAGGTAGTATCGGCCAATGCCGACTGTGCTTTCGAAGGGAGCAATCTGGTATTCAACTCCGATGTTATTGTCAGCAATCTTGACCTGGTAATCCGTATTACAGGCATGGATTGCAGCCGACTCCCATCCGGACAGGGTCTCGTAAACCATGATTTCATTTTCGACGGAAAAGTCACTACTACCGGTGAGCTTGAGGTTGCCGGTCTTTCAGTGCCGGCAGGAGATGTCTCGTTTAATATTAACACCTCGTTCTCTCTCAGCTCGGCTGTGATAAAGAGTGTGGAGGGTGTGGTAAATCCCGTTGTCACTATCGACAACTCTTCGTTTGCCATCAACGACATTCCTGATTTCCTCAACGACGGCTCGTCCAATCTTGATATCGACAACCCGCAGATATATCTTACCGTCGACAACTCTTCGGCTGTATCGGCCGATGTAAATGTCACACTGCGCTCTGTATCAAACGAGAATGGTGTGCTCGCCAGTGTGAATGTCAGCGGTATCCGTGTGGTTCCCGGACATAATGTAATATGTATATCACGCACCGGCCGCGGCAATCGAGGCGACATAACCGGCAATGTGACCGCTTCCGACCTTACCTCTCTGATTTCCACTATTCCCGACTATATCGAGGTTGCCGACTGCAACGTCGCTGTAGTGCAGCAGCCTGTTGAATTCATCCTCGGCCGCGATTATACGTTCACTACAGCCAACGAAGTTATTGCCCCGCTTGCTTTCGGTCCGTCGCTTACTTTCACATATTCCGATAAGGAAGAAGGTTGGGATGAAGATCTCGGGGACTACAACTTCAAGCGTGTGATAATATCCGCAGAGACCACAAATACAATTCCCCTCTCGATGACTCCTTCGGTGCGGGCCATCTTCAAGGATGATCCCAATGGCTACCGCTCGCGCGACATCCGCGTGAATGTCACCGGAAATATCGCAGCCGGTACATTGTCCTCTCCCAGCCAGAGCTCATTTACCGTAGAAATCGTAAGCGATGTGGAAAATCTCGCCGGACTCGACGGCATCGAGTATACATTCGCAGCCGACAGTCCTATTACCGGCCAGCCGCTCAATGAATCGCAGGCTCTTACCATCACACGGTTGAGTGTGACTATCGCCGGCGGCATAATCGTAGACCTCAACGACTAACCTTTAATCACCAACTTGCAATGAAGCATACTATATATAAGGCAATGGCAGTCGCTGTAGTGGCTATGACTGCATTGACCGCCACCGCACAGGAGGCACTCCGCTCAGCCTACTTCCTTCCGGGCTACAATTTCCGCCACGAGCTCAACCCTGCGCTTGCACCTGAGCGGGGCTATGTTGCCATACCCGCTCTCGGCGGCCTCAACATCGGCCTCAACAGCAATATCGGATTAAGTACATTCCTATATCCCATCGGCGGTGGCCGGCTTACCACATTCATGAGCCCCACTGTCGGTGCCGACGAATTCCTCGGCAAACTCAAGGACCGCAACCATTTTACCGAGTCGTCAAGCATCAATCTGCTGTCGTTCGGATTCCGTGGATTCGGCGGCTACAACACAGTGGGCATAAGTGTGCGCGAAAGCGCGTCGCTGGTGATACCAAAGGATATGCTTGCATTTATGAAGCAAGGCATGACCGGCCCGTCGACCCACTACAACTTCAAGGATCTTGGCTTGAATGCCAACGTGATAGGTGAGATTGCTTTAGGTCATAGCCGCTCTATTACCAAGGAGCTTCGTGTCGGAGCCAAGGTGAAGGTGCTGCTCGGCGGAGCCAATGTCAACGCCCGCATCAGCAACATGGACATTACCTTAAGCGACCAGTTATGGCAGATAAAGGCTCAGGGCGAGATGGCAATGGCTGCCGGCAAAGGATTGCGTGTGCCTACAAAGTATGAGCTCGGCAAGGAGTCGGCCAATTCGCCTGACGCCACTATGGTGGAATGGGGTGATATCGACTACGACAACTTCGGTCTGTCGGGATTCGGTCTCGGGCTGGACCTTGGCGCCACATACCAGCTTCTTCCCAACCTCGAGCTGAGCGCCGCAGTGCTCGACCTCGGTATGATGAGCTGGAACAATGTGGTAAAGGGTCAGACTCCCTCCACTACATGGACATTCGACGGATTCCAGAATATAGCTGTAGATTCTTCCGACCCCAATTACGAGGAAAACAAACTTGGCAATCAGTTTGAGAAACTCGGCGACGATATGGAGGACTGCCTCAACTTCCACCGCACTGAGACCGGCGCAAAGCGTACTACAGGCCTCGGCACTACCATAAGTGTGGGTGCTGCTTATACAGCTCCCGTATGGAAGGGACTCGTCGGCGGCCTGCTCCTTACACAGCGTATCGACGGCATGTATTCCTGGACTGAGGGCCGAATTTCCGCCAATATCATCCCTTGCGGATGGTTTGACCTCTCGGCTAACTATGCTCTTTCGTCGTTTGGCAGCTCGCTGGGATGGGTAATCAACTTCCATCCCGCCGGATTCAACCTGTTCCTCGGCAGCGACTACCAGTTCTTCAAGGTCACTGAGCAATACATTCCCGTGGGCAACGTAAACTTCAACGTACAGTTCGGCATCAACTTTACTTTCGGAAAGCGTAAACGCGGCTGATACTACGGAATAATAAAAAAGACAGATGGCCTACGGTAAATGCCTTAGGCCATCTGTCTTTTTTTATAACGGAGTGCCGGATTAAAAATAGTTTTAATATCTTTGCATTTGATAATAAGCTACAGAAATAAACCATGAAGAAAAAACTCATTTTTTTAATGGCCATCCTGGCCCTTGCTTCATCTATTCACGCACAGGAGCGTAAATATTCAACATTCTATTACCAGCGTGCCACTCTTTTTGAGGAACTTCCGGTCACATCTTCCGACATAATATTCTTGGGAAACAGCATTACTAACGGTGGGGAATGGGCCGAGCTTTTTGACAATCCTCATGTCAAGAACCGCGGTATAAGCGGCGATGTATGCATGGGAGTGTACGACCGCCTTGATGCGATACTTAAAGGGTCGCCCGCAAAGATATTCCTTCTCATCGGCATCAATGATTTAGACCGTGGCGCCTCGGCCGACACCATCGTTGAGCGTATCGGCTTGATTGTAGATAAAATACAGAAAACCTCGCCCGATACGAAACTGTATCTTCAGAGTGTACTCCCGGTGTCGGACCACTATAACATGTTTAACGGACATACCTCGCGCTGGCAGGTTATTCCGGAGATAAACAACGGACTTGTGCGCCTTGCCGCTGACCGGGGTGTTAAATATATTGACCTTTACTCCCATTTCGTTGACAATGCTACAGGCAAGATGAATATCGAATATACCAATGACGGCCTTCATCTTCTTGGTAAAGGATACAAGAAATGGGTAGGAATTGTGAAGCCCTATGTTGACGAAAAATAATTGCAGGATGGCAGGCTCAAGAATATTATCGTTGCTGCTCTGTCTGCTCTGTTGTCAGCTCTCCTTTGCTAAAGATAAAATAAAGGTGGCATGCGTAGGCAACAGTATTACCTACGGTACCGGACTGGCCGACCGTGACACAGAGGCGTATCCGGTGAGGTTGCAGGAAATGCTCGGCGACCGTTATATCGTAGGCAATTTCGGCAAGCCGGGTGCTACACTTCTCAACAAGGGACACCGTCCTTATATCCGTCAGCAGGAATATGCCGATGCGCTGGATTTTGCAGGCGATATTGTGGTGATACATCTTGGTGTAAATGACACAGACCCACGCAACTGGCCCAATTACCGTGATTTCTTCGTTGGAGATTACCTTAGTCTGATTGATACACTTCGCCGGGTAAATCCCAAGGCGCGGGTGATTATCGCACGCATGACTCCGATTGCCGACCGTCATCCGCGTTTCCTTTCCGGTACTCGCGACTGGCATGGCGAGATACAGTCGGCGATTGAGACGGTAGCCGGTTGTGCCGGAGTGGAGCTGATTGATTTTCATGCTCCGCTGTATCCTTATCCCCAGCTCTTTCCCGACGCTGTGCACCCCGATGCCGAGGGCGCAGGCATTATAGCAAAAACTGTCTATTCCGCTATAACCGGCGATTACGGCGGCCTGGCCATGTCGCCCGTTTATACCGACAACATGGTGTTGCAGCGTGATGAGCCGTTGCTTGTCCGTGGTATCGCCGATGCCGGAGAGAGAGTAACGGTCGCTGTCAATGGCGTGAAGGTCGGCACGACTGCGGCCCACGATGGTAAATGGCATGTCACTCTGCCACCTATGAAAGCCGGAGGCCCATATGAGCTTACCATATCCACCCCCTCCCGCACTCTGAGATACTCCGATGTGTTGGTGGGTGAGGTGTGGCTATGTTCCGGACAGTCGAATATGGAGTTTCTACTGCGCCAGTCGGCCAATGCTTCGGGCGCTGACAGCGAGTGCGACGACAATCAGTTGCGCCTCTACGACATGAAGGCGCGCTGGCGCACCAACCCTGTGCAGTGGGATGCCTCGGTGCTCGATTCGCTCAACCATCTACAGTATTACCGTAACGCGGAGTGGAAACCGGCTACTGCCGCCAATGCATCCGATTTCTCGGCCGTAGCATATTATTTCGGCAAGATGTTGCGCGACAGTCTGAATGTACCGGTCGGGCTGATATGCAACGCCATCGGAGGGTCGCCCGCCGAGGCCTGGATAAGCCGCAACTCACTTGAGTATGGCTTCCCCGAGATACTGAAAGACTGGACCAACAACGATTTTATCCAGGACTGGGTGCGCGGGCGCGCCGCCCTTAATGTCGGCTTGGCGGAAAACAAATCGCGGCAGCGACACCCTTACGAGCCATGCTATCTTTATGAGGCGGGCATACGTCCTCTTGACCGTTATCCTATAAAGGGCGTGATATGGTATCAGGGCGAGTCAAATGCACATAACCGCGAGGCCCACGAGCGTCTGTTCCCCTTGCTGGTCGACAGCTGGCGCACGACCTGGGCGAATGACAGCATGCCTTTCTATTATGTACAGTTATCGAGCATCGACCGTCCGTCGTGGCCATGGTTCCGCGACAGCCAGCGCAGAATGATGGAAAAGATACACCATACAGGCATGGCGGTATCAAGCGACTGGGGCGACTCGCTCGATGTGCATCCGATTAATAAACAGCCCATCGGAGAGAGGCTTGCCCGCTGGGCATTGCATGATACTTACGGGTTGGCGTCAACTGTTCCTTCCGGACCCCTGTTCCGCAGCGCCGATTTCCGTGACGATGCCGTATATGTCGATTTTGAGTATGGCGACGGCATGAAAAGCTCCGACGGAGCGCCGTTGCGCACGTTTGAGCTTGCCTCTACAGAGGGGCTGTATTATCCGGCGGTTGCCGAAGTGACAGCTGACGGGCGACTGAAAGTCTATAGCAACGAGGTGGCCAATCCACGCTATATACGTTATGCGTGGCAGCCGTTCACCCGCGCCAACCTTGTCAATGCCACCGGTCTGCCGGCCTCCACTTTTCGCGCCGAGAAGCCACGGCTATAGCCAAACCGTTGAGTAAACGAATAGTGATGTGTGCATGACCATGCAGTCAGATGCAGGTTATGTACACATCACTTATTTTAGAGAAGGCGAGACAGTATGCGTCATAGTCCTGCGGTAAACTTACACGGGCTGACTGTCAACTATTTGTGCAGTTGATTTGTTGTATATTACAGCGCTCGGAGTGGCCGAATTTGACAATTCAAATATTATGGTTAAATTTGTAGGGAATATGGCCGCTCTGATTCTTTAAGAAAGAGGAGAATGATGGCCATATATTATTATTAAACAAGCTCTAAATAACCAAAATTAATATATAAAAACATGGACAATTCATTAGACCGTATAAGCTATGCCCTCGGACTGAGCATGGGCAATAATTTCCAGGCTTCGGGCATCAAGACTATCAATGTGAAGGATTTCGCCGATGGTGTTGCCGCAGTGTTTGAGGGCGCGGCTCCCAAAATGACCTACGATGAGGCTAAGAATGAAATAAAGGAATTCTTTGAAAAGATGGAAGCCGAGCAGCGCGCCGCCGCCGAAAAGATGGGCGAGGTAAACGCCGCCGCAGGAAAGACATTCCTCGATGAGAACGGCAAGCGTGCCGAGGTAAAAACTACCGCTTCAGGCCTTCAGTATGAGGTGATTGAGGAAGGCACCGGCAAGATGCCTGCCGCTACCGACAGTGTGACTGTGCACTACACCGGCAAACTTATCGACGGCACTGTGTTTGACAGCTCGGTAGATCGTGGCCAGCCCGCTACATTCGGTGTAACTCAGGTAATCCCCGGTTGGGTAGAGGCTCTCCAGATGATGAAGGAGGGTGCCAAGTGGCGTCTCTTTATACCTTCCAACCTTGCTTACGGCCCCAACGGCGCCGGCAATGTAATCGGCCCGAACGCCACTCTGATTTTCGATGTTGAACTTATCAAGGTAAACAATTAATTTGACTATAGAACATATACAATTATGAAGAAACTGATTTTTGCCCTCGGAGCAGCAGCTATGCTTGTGGGCACAGCCACTTCCTGTGGCGGCAACAGCAGCTCGAAACTCTCCCCCGAGGAGCAGGCTCTCAATGACTCTCTGACTACTGCATGGGGATACGTGGCCGGCGGACAGGCCGCACAGATGCTTCAGGCCGCTCCTTCCGGAGTAAAGGTCGACAAGGAGGCTTTCCTGCGCGGTGTGCAGACTGCCATTCTCGCCGATACCGCCGACCAGAGCTATCTTCAGGGTCTGAGCATGGGTGTGCGTCTGGCTCAGCAGCGCGCATATGCCATGAAGGAACTCGGCATGAATGTTGATGCCGCTCAGTGGATGGCCGAGTTTAAGAAGGCTCTTCTTGCCGACTCTCTGCCTCAGATGGATGCAATGCAGCAGCAGTTCCAGAGCTGCGCACAGCGTGCCGAGCAGACTGCACAGGAGCGCAAGAATGCCGAAAAGGAGAATTCTCCCGAATCACAGGCCAACATCAAGGCCGGCGAGGAGTATATGGCCGAACTTATGAAGACCGACCCTGCCATCAAGAAGAGCGAGACAGGTCTCTACTATAAGATTGAGAAAGAGGGTGAGGGCGAGGCTATCGCCGACAATACCCCGCTGCTTGTAAACTACACCGGACGTTTCACCGACGGCAAGGAGTTTGACTCAAGCAAGGGCAATCCCGCCCGCTTCATGGCCCGTGGCGTAGTGCCCGGATTCGGAGAGGGTCTGAAGATGCTCAAGAAGGGTGGCAAGGCTACTCTGTATATCCCCGGCAAGCTCGGTTACGGTGTAAACGGCCAGCCCGCCGCCGGCATCGGTCCCAACCAGATGCTCGTATTTGACGTTGAGATTGTCGACGTAAATCCCAAGAACTGATAACGGTAGGCCCTCTTTAATGACATTTCCTGTCGTATAAGAGAGATTACTTGAACAAATAGCAGATGCCCTGCGAAGTCTCGAATGGCTTCGCAGGGCATTGTCTTTGTAGAGATTTATAGAAAAGTACCCGGTATTTCAATTGGCTGACGACTCTGCGGGGGTGGCAGGGTTCATTATTATTTTCATACGCGACGAGGGTAGTATGCTTTCAGATGCGAACTTGCGTATTGCCTCGGGAGTGAGGGCGCGGAATGCGCCGGTATATTCGGCAGGGTAGTCCACCCCGTCCTTGTCAAACACCTTAAGTACGGCAAGCCAGTAGGAGTTGTCGGCCTCTGCCTCGTCATTGTCGCGCAGTGCGTTTTCGCGCACTTTTCCGAGTTCTTCGGCGGTGACTCCATCGGCGGCGATTCCGGCGAGTATGTCATCGACGATGCTCGATGCTTCATTCTCTTTACCATCGGGCACCTTCACATATACAGGCAGGAGGAATGTCGGTCCGTCGATTCCGTTCATGTCAGGCACTACCGAACAGTGGGAGTTGATTGAGTAGGTCCACCCTCTTTTCTCGCGCAATTCGGCGAGCAGGCGCGATTTGTATATCTGGCCGAATGCCCGTGCCGCCACGATATTCTCCATCGTATAAGGCAATGCGGCATGGCGGAATGTATATACAACCGACTGCGGTGTCGACATCTCGGCTGTAAATCGTATTTCCTTGTCGCCCGGAGTATAACGGTAGCCCATCTCGCGCGGATGTTCCAGGCGTCCGGCGGCTGGCAGCGAGGCCACGTAGCGCTCAAGCAGGTCGGCAAGAGAGTCGGGTGCGAAATCGCCGGTCACATAGTAGGTGAAGTCGCTGCAATCGGCAAAACGGTCACGATACAGGTCGAGCATAGTGTCGTAGTCGGCTGCCTCGACAGTGGCGGCTATGGTCTTGGCACCAAGCGGGTGATGGTTGTACACATTGCGGTGTATGGAGTCGCCCATTATCTGTATGGCATTGCGCATCATGTTGCGCAACTGTGCCGAGCGAGTCTTCACCAGAGACTCATAAGCCTTGCGGTCGGGACGGATGTCGGTCATACGCAGGTACATGAGACGGAATGCGTCGGCAAGCGTGGCAGTTGTCGCCGATGCCTCGACTTTCTCCTCCGTTTCCTTGATTTCTACCGATACTTTCAAATCCTTTCCTGTAAGGCGGCGCTTCAAGTCATTGGCTGAAAAACGCCCGTAAGCCGATATGGGTATTACTTCTTCAAGCATCTTGAGCGAAGGAACGATACTGTCGGCATACTGCATCGACAGTCCGCCCGGGCTGAGAGCTCTGATGAGTACTTGTCCGGGAGTCACCGGTGAGCGCCGCGCCAGCACTCTTATACCGTTGGAGAGAGTATAGCGCACGGCGTCGAATCGTCCCAGCGAGTCAATTCGGGCGATTTCGCCTCGTTGCGGTTCCGACTCGAGAATCGGGCCGTCGACCACACGGTCGACATAGGGAGTCAGAGCCAGGTCGTTGACCGAATGGAATGCCGCGCGCATATCATCCTCGTCAAAATTGTTCTCCTCTTCAGGCATATATGACAGAATCACCACTCCGCGTCCCGACGGATTGACTATCGAGCGCAGTGCGGCGGTGATATCATCGGCTGTAATCTCGGGCATCATTTCTGTCTTGGCGTTCACGCGGCTTTCGACCGATGAAATCACTCCGCCGTCAAGGTAGTGACGCACGTACTCTCGCGCGTAGTCGGAGTTGCTTTTGCGGGATGCTTTGCGCAGTTCTGCTCCAAGGGTTTCCGACAGCTGGGCTTTGGCATGTTCGAGTTCGGAGGGGAGGAAGCCGTAGTCGTAAGCACGCTTCATCTCCCGGTACCATGCGGTAAGGCTCTCTACCTCGCGTCCGGCTTGACACAGACCGCGAATCATAAGCGAACGTGCCGGACGCGACATCAGATACTTGCGGTCGCCGAGACCCATATGGTGGAATGCGCAGTCGGGTTCCGACTCAAGTTCGTCAAAGCGGTTGACAAGCATGTTGAGCATCAGGTCGCTGATGAGAGCGGCTCGTATTTCGTCGGATTCCGAGTTGTAATCGGGTGTATCGTGGCGGAAATGTAGCTGTACCATGTGTACCGGCTGTTCGGGGTCGGTCTGGCACGACACTATAAGATTGTCGCTTACAGGCACTGTGGGTGCAGCCGCTTTACGGACGCCTTTGGGTGCCTTTATCTGTGAGAATAGCGCTACGATACGGGCCTCGATTGTATCGGGATTGATATCGCCGACAATGATAATAGCTTCGTTGTCCGGACGATGCCATCTTCGGTAGAAATCCCTAAGGGTTTTTGGCTTGAAGTTTTCCACGACTTCCATCTTGCCTATTGGCATACGCTCTCCGTAGATTGACCCCGGATAAAGTGTAGGTAGGGCTTTCTCCAGCATGCGGTTGGCCGACGAGTTGCGGTGGCGCCATTCGTTCACTATGACACCGCGCTCGTCGTCGATATCCTTGTCGGACAGGGTGAGCGCGCAGCTCCAGTCGCGCAGTATCAGCAGGCATGAATCCACTGCCGACATGCGGCCTGAGGGTACCTTGCAGATGTTGTATACCGTTTCGTCGGTCGATGTATATGCATTGAGATTTTTTCCGAATTTTACACCGAGAGTTTCGAGATATGATATCAGCGAGTTGCCGGGGAAGTGTTCAGTGCCATTGAAGCACATGTGTTCGAGGAAGTGGGCGAGTCCGCGCTCATTTTCACGTTCGACTACAGAACCCATGTTTCTGGCGAGGAAGAAATCGGCGCACCCTGCCGGCACGGTGTTGTGGCGGATATAATACGTGAGTCCGTTGGGGAGTGTGCCGACACGCACTGCCGTGTCGTTTACAGCCGTGTATGCCGATGCCGACAGGCACGCGGCAATAGCCATGATTGTCAGTAGAATCTTTCTTTTGTTCATAAATTTACAAGACGGTAAATGATTGTTTGTTGCGTTGAGGTCAGAAGATAAATTGTATGGAGGCGTTTCCGCCATTGGCGGTGGGGCCTTCGGTGTAGTCGCTGTGGCGATAGCCCAGAGATATCCCTATGGCATGGTCGGCACGAAGGCGCCGGCTCAATGACATTGATATGGCGCCGGTACGGAGTGTGCCAAGGTTCAGGCCGTCGGATACAAAGGCGGATGCTTCGATGCGCCAGTACCATCTGTCGGCATTGACAGAGGCTATTGCTGCCGTGATGGCTACATTGTTGGATTCAGTCCTGCGGCTTGCGCTCGGAGAGGCGTAGACTTCCGACCGGGATGTGTATCCCCACTCCGGGGTAATGCTCCATGTCAGTGATTTGCCGGTGAATTCGTAGAACATCGAGGCAGATATCTGCCGCAGGTTGTCGGCATACATCTCAAGCGAGCCTATTTGTGGGTATGTACCCGTTACGGCATCGCCGAATATATTCTCTGAACCATGTCGGCGATATAAATCCCCCTCAGTCTTTATCCCCCATGAGTGGCTTTCTCCGGAGTGACGCCATGCGACATGCAGCCGGGCCTCGTTGTGCCAGGCCGAGGCCATAGGTAGACGGTTAAGGTCTTTGAGGATATGGTCGAACAAGAACCGGGAAAATTCGGCGTCGACACTTAGGCCGGTACGCGAGGCTCTGACCAGCGTCACCCGGGCGAGATAGCGCTCACCGTCGTAATAATTGCTGTAGCCTGTGCCGGCGAAGCGTGCGTAATGGTTTCCAAGGCCTGTCAGATGATACACCTTGGCCTCGCCCGTCTCGCTCATGAACATAAGGTCGCAGGTCTGACGGTATTTTCGATATGCTCCCGACAGGCCGATATAGTAGTCGGCCCATGTGCGTAAAGCCACGCCTGCGTCGATGTCGAGTGTGCCGGTGGTATTGCGCGGGCGTGGGTCGATATTGCGGTAATACAGACCGGCATCATACGACAGCGATACTCCCCATGCCATACGCCTGTGGTGGTCGGAGTATCCGCCGGAGAAACTGTATCGCTCAGCCCGCATGTCACCACCCACTTCATCTGCCGTTACGTAAGGGTAGATGAGGCTGATGTCGGATGTCTCGTTGTATCGTACATCCCGTATTATACCATTGGTATAGCCGGCTGTACCCCACAGCGTGGATGTTCCGCTCTTCAGCTCTGCATCGGCACTGAAAAATCCATATTGCTCTCCGCTTCCGGTCTGTGGATTGACGGCCTCGGACATATATTCACCTTGCCATCCCGCACCTACGGTACCGTAGGTAAACGGAAGTCGAAACTGGCGCATCGCCGGAGAGGCATATGGTGCGCTGACAAACCTTGTGGTCTGTGCGTCGACAGTCAGTTGCCGGTGCAATATTACCGGTGAGGCAATGCTGTCGGCCGGCTCGTCGGCGGCATATAGAGCGGGAGTGGCCACCAATATTGGCAGGATAAGAAGATAGCGGTTCATCGGTGGTTGGCTTGGCGGTAGGCGGCTTCGGCGTCGGGAGTGACGGGTGTTATCCCGTCGAATGTAAGAGTAGTACAGGGGGTGCCGTTGGCATCAGCCGCAGTACCCTGAAGTTCGATTTCAGAAGCAATGCAGTCGGGATTGAAATCAGCCGACGAATCATTGGTATCTTTCAGCACAGGTGTGCCGTTGTCGTCTATGTACAATACTTTGCGGCGCACCGAGTGGAAATAGCGTGTCTTGTCCTTGTCGATAGTGCCGCAATGCGTCCAGCCGCTGTCGATTGAGGCGTCCACCACGTTCCATGCGTATCTTGACGCCACCGAGCAGCATACGGCGTCGACAACCCATCCGTTGGGCATGCGGAATGCCGATGTCTCCATCGGAAACACCCCCGCCTCGGTTATAATGTCGTAATTGTAGGTATACAGATAGTCGCGCAGATATGTATCACAGTCGACAGGTATGCGCGATATTCCGTAGGCCCGGAAGCCGCGGTTGTGCAGCACAAAGAACGATAATGTGTAGCAGTACCATTTGTCGAGATTTGGCACGGTCGGTGAGTCGATGTCAAGATTGTTGGGCTTGGTCGATACATCGTACCATTCAAAATCAGCATCCGAGAGGTCAAACGAATTGGGATTTATCGTGCGGTGGTCGATGCCTGTGTCGGCGAGCAGGAAATATTCGCCCGGGAGAACCGGATGGTCGGTGCCCGAGCCGGGCACCGTGTAAAGGGCCTGTACGGTGACAGCTTCCGGAAGAATGTCGGGAGTATAGTTGTATTTGTCGACAGTGGTGAATTTAGACTCCCACAGGGTTATTCCGTCGGCATACAACACATGGTCGGTGTTGTTGTACAGTTTCACATAGTCGTCGCCGTAATACTGGTTGCCCGAGCTTTGCAGAGTCCCCGAGAAGAATACCTCGGCGATTACCAGATCGTCGGCGATGCGGTTGTTATAAGCCTGCATCACTATATTTACGGGTGTGGACGAAGCCGGAAGGACCACCGAGCGTCGTGCAGCCTTCAGTTGAGTCACCGTGCCGGAGGGTAGTCTTACCTCGGCCAGATAGTCGATATCGTAGAGGCCAGGCATTACCGAGATATCGTCGCCTTCGAGCCATTGTGATGTCAGTCCCGACGATACATTCCGGAACGATAGGTTGCCGCGCGCCACATCTGCATCGACATCAAGGTCGGAGGGGCGCTCAATCTGTATGTTAACGCGGGCCACGTCAACCGCACCCGACAGGGAGTCATCTCCGCATCCGCACAGTAGCGCTAACAGCGGCAGTAAAGCAAGTAATATATGTTTCATATCGGTCAATTATGTTTCATATAGTGAAGTTTAGCTCCATGCCGAAATACGGGTCGGAGGAGCGTCGTACCAGTATACCGTTGGAATAGTATGACGGCAAGTGGTCGAAAAGCCTGTTGACAAACATTGATACATTGAGGTAGCGCCCGATACTTTTGGTGGCCTTGAGGTTGACATAGACTGCCAGTGGTACACGGAATGTGCGGTATGTATCTTCGTTGTAATGCTTTATGAGGAACTGTCGTGCAGGGTCTGACGCATCGGCGGAGGTGTATGGATGCAACAGACCGTCAGCCGCCGACAGATAGCTGACGGGAGTGCCGTTCTGGCGCAGACGTGTCGATTTGGTCCACCACATGCATTGTATCGAGGTGGTGAATATGAGTCCGCGCTTTGGAATCTGAGTGTCGAGCATGAAGTTGGTGTTGAACTGTTCGTTGACACGTCCGTCGCGATAGTCGTACAGGCCGATATACATGTCGCTTACGGGAGTCTGGCCTACGACATCGGTGACTGTTGCGTACAGCATCTGCGAGTTGGAATAAGTAGAGCGAAACCATGCTCCGGTGACGGTGAGCGCCGTAGCGATTACCGGTATGCGCATAGTGTTGAGCTGGAACTCGATGCCCTCTTTGTCGATACGGGTGCCGTTGGTGGCGCGTCGGAATCCGTCGAGCACTGTCACATCCTCATACGGGAGTGACTCAAGCGCCGGTGGAGCGTCGAGCTGCGCCGGGTCGATGGCTGTAGCATCGTATTTGCGGTAGGAGTATGGCGCGTAGTATGACGAATAGCGGAATCCGTCGTTCATCTTCTCCCTGAAATATGTCACCGACATACGGTTCCCCTCGAGTTTGGCTCCGAGGCGTATTTCCCATTTATGATTGCGTGCGGGGCGCAGCGAGTAGTTGGTGGCATCATCGATATATGTGCGCAGGCTCACACGGCTGTGTTCGCGCGGCTTGGCAACATCGTAATAGTTGAGTTGCACGAAATCGTTGTATGCCGCCTGAGGGAACAAGTAATCTACTGTCGGCATCTTGGTAGTGAGCCCCCATCCTCCGGCGGCGAGGAGCCTCAGCTTGCGGTCGCCTATACGTATGGCAGGGAAATTCCATACGATGTTGGCGCGCGGGTCGATGTATACCTTCCCGTTCAGTGTGTAGCGTCGGTCAAGACCTACAAGGCTTATTGTTCGTGCGCCCGCCTGAATCTCTACCCAGTTTCCTCCGACAGGTACTGTAGCCTGTTCCTCTATGAATGACGATACTACCTGTAGGGCAGGTATGTCACGATAAGCTCTCGGACGCGATGTCCAGGAGGCCGACAGCGGGCGGGTGAGGTCGTATACCTGGCCGCGTCCGTAATTTTTTGAGAAGGTATATTCGACGCCGAGTTTCCAGTCGTTGGATATGCTGCCGAGGGGAAGCGAGCCGTTTGCGCGTGATTTGATAAATATATTTACCGGCCGGCCGTCGCTAAGATAGTCGGCGATATATTCGCCGAGCAGATAGCTGCCGTCGTTCACTCCTTCGGCCATGGATGTAGGCGCTACCGATGCACGTTGCGGGGCCACCTGCTTGCGACGTGTCAGTCTGTCGTTCTGGTAGCTTCCCGAGGCATTAATGAGAATCCCTTTCAGCAGTGAGCCGTGAGTGAATCTCATCGAGAAATCGGATGTGACCGAGGTGCGGCGATACTCCGAACGGTACTCGTCGACTTTCCGGTATGAGAGGTCGGGGTCGGACTTGGCATTGTCGAATGAGCCGGTGAAATCACCTCCAAATGAGAATGCTGTAACCGTGGCCGGACGTACCCAGCGCATACTCAGTCGGGCCGAGGCAGTCAGGCGCCGGTAGTTCTCAAGTGAATTGCGCGGGTCGCTCTTGGAGTCGAGCCAGCCGATATCGGCATTTACCACATGTTCGTGGCCATGTATGCCGAACCCCTTGCCGACATAGAACAGTTTGCTGTATTCGTCGGCCTTGAAGCGAGCATGGAGCGGAGTCGAGCGTCGGATACGTTTGATATTGACCAGGCCGGAGGTTAGATTGCCGTATTCAGCCGAGGGAATGCCGCGCACAATCTCGACCGATTCAATATTGTCGGTAGAGATTGTGCGCATGTCGACTCCGCGGTTGGTGGTGTTGCGGGTATAGTCGGGCGATGTGGCGTCGGATGTCGTGCCTACCGTCTGTAGGTTAGCATCGCCGTTAACCGGTGTGCCGTCAATCATAAACAGTGTGCCGAGCGATGTCACGGCATAATCCGGATTGGTCACGTCGGCACCTGTCGCGCCCTTGACTCCCGTCTCCCGGAGGGCTATCGAATTGACAGAACTCATGTCGGGGTCTTTCGACATGCCACCCGGGAGCAGTTCGAGAAGGTCGGTAAAACTTGTCGGCTGGAGATGGGCCATAGCGTCGCGCCCGATACGCGATGAGCTTGTGATGCCTGTCGACTCCGAGGCTGTGACGGTGACTTCGCCGAGCGCTATGCCCGACCGTTTAGGGTGCAATGTGATTGACATGTCGCCGCTCAGGGTAATCCGGCGCGTCAGAGGGGTATATCCTATATATGATATTTTCAGAGTATAAGTGCCCTTTGGCAGAGACAGGGAGAAGTGTCCGTCAATGTCGGTAGCCGATATGTGGTTGCCCGGATTTACCGATATGGATGCTCCTGTGAGAGGCTCGTTGTCGGCGGAATCGCGGACATTGCCGGATAGAGTGAAACTGTCGGCTGAAAATACGTGTACAGGTGTCGAAAATGCGATAATGAAAAGTATTATGCTGAGGAATAGCTTCATATACAGGGCATATATTCTTTGTGAATGCAAAGTTACGGACCCTGCCGAGCGTGAGAAATACCTAAATTTTAGTATTTAGCCGGTATATTCAGACATTTTTTTGCCTAAAATATGGTATTTTTTGTGAATAAACGTGCCGTTAACTTTGCATGCGGAAAATCAACCAATCATATTTAACTTAATTTCAATATGAAGAAATTTACTCTTCTTGCATCAATGGCGGCAGTGTGTGCCCTGGGTGCTTATGCCGCCGATGGCGATTCGCAGTGGATCAACTATCTTGACGGCCCGACTTCGAGCGGTGTGTGTCCGCTTGTCATAGAGTATGACGACAACAGCGTATACTGGCTTTCGACTGCTGGCACTGCTGACGGCAATCTGCAGATTACCTACAATGGCGAGAATCTCTTTGAGGGTTCAAAGTCGACAACTACCTCGGCCAATCACAATGTCTGTCTTGTAAAACTCGACAAATCAGGAAACAAGCTCTATACTCTTTACAGCAACAGCGGAGAGACATGGACAAACCAGAACGGAGTCGTGGCAACTGCCGACGGTGGTGCCATAGTTGCCCTGCGTATGCGTCATGCGCAGGGCTATGAGTCGGAGCCTATCAATTTTGTCGATGGAAAAGGGGACAGCCACACCATTGACTGGCAGTGTGGCGAGAACCGCTACAATGCGCTGATAGTGCTTAAGGTCGACAATGAAGGAGCGATACAGTGGTCGCGTCTGATTGATATCGAGCATCCTGTAGTTAACAACAAGGAGGTGACAGTATCGGTCGATCTGCTTGCTGTGGAGGGTGATGATTACGGCAATGTATATCTGGGAGGACGCTATGTAATGCCTATGCATTTCCCCAACGCCGACGGCACGGAGACTGTGCTCACCCCCGACAATATGGATAATTTCGACGGCGACTTCACACAGTACGACAACGGCGACCTATTCCTTGTGAAGCTCGACAGCAACGGATACTTCGCGGGCAATGCCGCCAACAAGGGCATTGTGAAGAAGGGTTCGATTCAGTCAATGGTGTGGGCCGACGGCGCTCTGTATGTGCATGCTTATATGAAGGGGGTCGAGGGCGAGAGCTGCGAGTTTGGGGGAGTGACTCTGTCGCCCCTTGCCAATGTGTTCAATATCGTGCTCGGCAAGTTTGACTCCGACCTCAATGCCGACTGGGTGTCAATCTACAACGGCGAGCGCGACGCCACATACAATGCCAATGTAATCCAGAACAGCTCACTCTCCAAGGCCGGCGACAATATCTGGCTCGGAGGCATGGGCAACGGCAAGTTCTACGACCCGTCGACAGGTGTGGCCGTAGAATCGAAGAACAAGCAGCGCGAGGGGTATATCTTCAAGGCATCGGCTACCGACGGCCGTCTCGTGGCCGCGCAGGCAACAAGCGCATATAACACCAAGACTGGAATCATCGGCTACTTCGGTGCGATACAGAATCCTGCCGGCACAGGCGACGTGTGGGCTTACGGCTACAACTGGGGTGTAAATCCCGCACCTATCTTCATGCATGCGATGGACGCTAATACGCTCGCTTACGACGAGAGTGCTTCATTTGACCTTATCACAGGCACTACAGTCACAATGTACAATATCGCCTACGACCCAAAGGAAGGTGTAGTATACTATACAGGCCGCACAAAAGGCACACCGGCACCCAAAGGGCTGGAAGCCGGCGAGAAAGCGGTAAACTGGAAAGGCTTTATCGGCAAGGCCATACTGCCCGAGAGTCTGAAGCAATCGTCGTCGACATCCGCCATATCCGGCATAGCAGCAGCCGATGGCATAGAGGTAATGGCCGGAGCCGGATGTATCAATGTCGTAAACAACGGCGGTAGCGACACTACCGTGATTGTGTATGATATTGTGGGCCGTCAGGTAGCCGCCGAGCGCGTGTGCGCTGAATCATTCGTAAGCATAACGCTCCTCCGAGGCATCTATCTGGCCGGAGGCAAGAAGCTGATGGTCAAATAGACAATCTCTTACAACTGAATCTATTTTGGAATTTTCGGTTTAGCGGATTGAGGCCCACCAAGGCACACGTCCGTATAAATCGATACGGTTAGTCCCGACTTCAAAGCTATCGGCTGGAACAAGGCCGAGAGCAGGAGCCGGGACTCCTGTGTTCAGTAGCATCGGAGATGTCTCCACGCGCACGAAGTCGTAGAGTCCGGCGTCGATAAACGATTGCAGTATGGCGGCGCCACCCTCTACGAGCACTGAGGTTATGCCTTTCTCGCGCAAGGATGCGAGCATCTCTGCCGGGGTGGCATCTCCGAGGGTTATCAGGCGGTCGGGGTCGAGACGTGTCGACGACATGTCCAGTCGGCCGCGGCGGTCGGCCACGACAGGTATGGCGTCGCGTCCCGGCCATGCCCGTGTGGTCAGCGACGGATTGTCGGCTATGACCGTGCCGCTCCCTACAAGTATGGCGTCGTGCAGCGAGCGGAGGCGGTGTACAAGCATGGTCGAGAGCGTGGTCGAGAAGCGTGCCGGGGACTCGTCGGGGCGGCGTTGGCGGTCGATGAATCCGTCGGCGCTCTGTGCCCACTTCAATGTCACCCATGGTCGGCCGATGGTGTGGGAGGTCATGAACACCGGGTTCACTGCCCTGCACTCCTCTTCAAGCAGACCTACCGACACTTTCCGTCCGGCCTCGCGGAGCATAGCTACGCCGCGTCCGGCCACCCAGGGAGCCGGGTCGAGTGTGCCGACCACCACACGCGGTATGCCGCAGTCGATTATCAGTTGCGAGCATGGCGGAGTGCGCCCGTAGTGAGAGCATGGCTCGAGGGTCACATAGATTGTGGCTTCGCGCAGCATGGCGCGGTCGGCTACTGAGGCCACGGCATTGACCTCGGCATGTCCTTCGCCACACCGTCGGTGCCATCCCTCGCCGATAATTCTGCCGTCGGGGAGCGCTATCACGGCTCCTACCATCGGATTGGGCGAGGTGGTGCCGAGTCCGTGGCGCGCGAGTTGGATGGCACGGCGCATCATCAGCTCATCCATGTTGTTGGCTGTCGTGCTCATTGTGCGGGGCTGGTGGATAGCAGGGGCAGAAGCATGTCGTGGATTGCCGGCGACCCGGCCACGAGGCTTATGTTGCGGTCGGTGCGAAACTCCGTGCAGCTGCCTCCGGCCTCGTTTACGATAAGCATTGCGGCGCTTACATCCCAGCGGTGGAGGTTGAGCTCCCAGTAGCCGTCGAGAAATCCGGCTGCTACATAGCACATATCCATGGCCGCTGAACCGAGCCGACGCAGTCCGCGCACGCGTGGCATTATGCGCGCCACATTGTCGAGATTGTTGTCGGGTGTCTCCCCCTTGTCTACCGGAAATCCGGTGGACACCACGGCGTGGTCAAGCGCGCTCTTTTCGGTGCAATGTATGGGATTGCCGTTGAGAAATGCTCCGGCTCCTTCTACGGCATGGAACATCTCGTCGAGATATGCGTCGTAGACCACACCCACCACCGGGCGTCCCTCGTACTCCACACCGATCGACACACTGAATATAGGCAGACCCTGTGAGAAGTTGGTGGTGCCGTCGAGCGGGTCGATTACCCATCGGAATCCGGGTGCCTGTGTGGTCTCGCCCGATTCCTCCGATAGTATGGAGTGGTCGGGATATTTCCGGCGTATGCTGTCGATTATGAGGCGTTCGGCAGCTTTGTCGGCTGCTGTCACGATGTCGGCGTCGTTGAGTTTGGCGGTGATGTCGAGTTCATTTCCGCGGAAGTAGCGCATATGCACCGCCCCTGCCTGGCGAGCCAGCGACATGGCGTCAAGCAATATTCCGTCGAGGTGTGGTCTGAGGTCTTGCATTTTTGTATATATATAGACTGGGTGTATATTTATGCAGACGGTGCGCACTCCCGGGTATAGGACGTACGCACCGTCTACCTTATATTTAATAAGGTATGGGGAGAGGTGAATGTTCGCTAATTGACGGAGGGGAGAGATGCCGGATATCAGTCTTTGTTGCGCTGATGTATCGGAAGCTGACGTTTGAATACCTCCTTGAAGGATATCAGCGACTCTGTGCGGGCCAGACCGAGAGCCTGCAGCTCTTCGTGGATGAGGTGGAGCAGGTGGTCGTTGTTGCGTGCATAGAGTTTGATAAACATATCGTACTGTCCGGTGGTGAAGTGTACCTCAACTACCTCGGGTATTTCGCGGAGACGCTCAACAACCTCGTCAAACTTCGACGGATCTTTGAGGAAGAAGCCGATGTAGGCGCATGTATCGTAGCCTACAGATGCTGCGTCGATAAGGCATTCCGAGCCTTTGAGCACACCCATCGCGGTGAGCTTCTGTATACGCTGGTGGATAGCAGCGCCTGAAACACCGCACTCACGTGCAATCTCGAGGTAAGGCTTACGACCGTTTGACGACAGTGTATGAAGAATTTTGTAATCCAAAGAATCCAATTGAGCTCTTGCCATAAACTTATATTTTAAGGAACTTGTTTAAAGTTTGTAATGAATTG
>NZ_JAIDKI010000111.1:0-29806 GCF_029051885.1 Muribaculum sp. | reverse complement strand
TGAGATATGAAAAAGTCAGAATGAAACACGCTTCCTTTTTCAAAAAGCAAAATTACATATAAATAATGAAACTTTCATAAAGTTCCGCTAAATTTGTAAAACAATCGTAAAAAGCTACCATTGGTTAAGTCCGGATTACGCATATGAAACTTGATTTTTGTAAAATTATCTCTCATGAGAGCATGCCTATCTCCATTTTGTCGCTTTATCTGCTGGCCTTTCCGGCCGACGAGAGGCGTCCGTGCTATAATCTTTTTTCCCTTATTGACGGAGGCGAGCCTGCTTTCGATTTCCGTGTCATATATGCCGACGGGAGTATCGCCGGTTTCGTTACGACATGGGACTCGGGCGAATTTCTGTATATAGAGCATTTCGCCACCCTCGACCATATGCGTGGCAACGGCATCGGAGGAGCGGTAATCGAGCGCCTGAGGGAAGAATCACACAAGCCTCTTCTGCTTGAGGTCGAGCTTCCCGAATCGGGACCGATGGCCGGGCGCCGTATCGACTTTTACCGTCGCCACGGGCTTGAGCCACGCTACTCGTTTGAGTACATGCAGCCCCCTTATGCGTCGGGCCTCAATCCGCTGCCGATGGTGCTTATGACTTCGGGCGACCTTGATCTTGAGCGCGCGCGCGATTTCCTTTATTCGCGTGTATACAAG
This sequence comes from Muribaculum sp., assembly GCF_029051885.1. GTDB lineage: Bacteria > Bacteroidota > Bacteroidia > Bacteroidales > Muribaculaceae > Muribaculum. The sequence goes on along the minus strand of NZ_JAIDKI010000111.1, from coordinate 29,141 downwards.
GCAAGAGTGTGACGGATGGTTGCCACGGATTTATTAAATTTGCAAAAAAATATAATAATGGCCAAGATTCACTACCGTAAAGCCGCCGGCATACTCCTTGTGTCAGCGCTGCTGATTTCTGTAGCATTGTTGCCGGGCTGTATCGGACACCAGGAGCAGAAACCTGCGGTGACGGTCAGCATACAGCCGCAAAAATATATACTTGAGCAGATAGTCGGCGACAAGTGGGACGTAAAGTGTCTGCTCGGCAGCGGAGCCAATCCCGAGAGCTATGATCCCAGCATGGCACATCTGCTCAATCTGGAGATGTCTAAGGCCTACATGCGTGTGGGTAATATCCCGTTTGAGAGTGCTATCATCAACAAGATTCACAACAACAATCCCGGGCTGAGGCTTTACGACACCTCGGAGGGCGTGGCGCTGATAACAGGCACTCATGCGCGCGAAGGAGCTGAGGCTGAGGTGGCTGCCGAGATTGACCCTCACACATGGACCTCCGTGCGCAATGTCAGGAAGATAGCCTCCAATATGTATGACGCTATGGTCGATATCGACCCGTCCAACAAGGGGTACTATTCGCGGCGGTTCAAGGCGTTGCTTCAGTCGCTCGACTCGCTCGACATGGCGCTCGACTCGATACTGCGCCCGTGCCGGGGAGCGTCGTTTGTCGTGTGGCACCCGTCGCTCAGCTATTTCGCCCGCGACTACGGGCTCAGACAGATAGCGCTCAGCCCCGAGGGTAAGGAGATGTCGGTCGATGATATAAGCCGGGCCGTGGAGACAGCGCGCCGCGACAGTGCCAGGGTGATGTTCTTCCAGAAGGATGCCGACTCGCGACAGGCTCAGACCGTCAATGCGCAGATTGGCGCCCGGGTAGTGGAAATCAATCCTCTTGCCTATGACTGGAAAGGTGAAATGCTGAATATTGCCAATGCTATGGCTTCTGACTCACAATGAATAGTACGATAATCGAACTGTGCGGCGCCTCGCTGTGCTACGACCGGCGGGTGGTGTTGAACGACGTTGACCTTAGTGTCCGACGTGGCGATTTCATGGCCATAACCGGGCCTAACGGCGGTGGAAAGACTTCCCTGCTGCGGCTGATGCTCAAGCTAATGCCCCCAACCGCCGGGAGTGTCATATACCGCGACGACAGCGGACGCGAGGTGAAACGCCTGCCTATAGGATATCTGCCTCAGAAGAATATGGTCGACTCGCGCTTTCCCATCACGGTGCGCGAGGTGATAGCCTCGGGTCTGCTCGGAGTAAAGACCGACAAGGCCTTCCGCATGCGCCGTGTCGACGATACCATTGCACTGATGGGCCTTGGCGAGCGTGCCGATGCTGCTATCGGCGAGCTGTCGGGAGGACAGCTTCAGCGTACGTTGCTCGGACGTGCCATGATATCCGCCCCCGAGCTGCTGGTGCTTGATGAGCCGCTGAGCTATATCGACAAGCGGTTTGAGCATCAGCTCTACGATATAATCGGCCGTCTGGCAGGAGATACGACCATAGTTCTTGTCAGTCACGAGATGTCGGCCATAGCAGGGATGGCCAACCGACATATCATAGTCGACCATTCGATACATGAGTGCTCGGCCCATCACCATTACGTTGCCTCGGAGTGCGACGAATAGCCGTCGGCAATAGAATTGCGATACAATATCTTGGGACATTGTGCCCTTGAAAAAACACAGTATGGATATGAAAAGTAATATAGAGTATAAAGAGATTAAGACTTTTGGCCGCGATGAACTGGAGCGGCTGTTCCTGTCGGTCGAATGGTCGTCAGGCCGCTACCCCGACCGTCTTGTGCAGGCTATGCAGAGATACGAGACCGTACTTTCGGCCTGGGACGGCAACCGCCTCGTCGGTATGCTGTGTGCTATGGACGATGGTGTGATGACCGCGTACATACATTATCTGCTTGTCGACCCGGAGTATCAGCATTGCGGCATCGGACGGCGCCTCGTTGAGATGGCCAAGGAGAGATACAGCGATTACCTGAAGATTGTGCTTATCGCCTATACGCATGGCACAGGATTCTATGAGAGCTGCGGATTCAGTGCCGCACATGATTCGGTAGCCATGTATCTCACCGATATGGGCGATTAGTCGCCGGGCTACGCCGGGCATGTCGTTGTGTATTGGCTAAACCCCACCCTGCGAACCGCTAATGCGGCTCTTGGGTGGGGCTAACGTTGTAGACGCCCCCAAAGGGGCTATGCGCTAACGCGTGGAGTTGCCAATGCAGCCACATACAGCTCATCGCATTGGCATATTCCATCATATTGGCGCATCCAAATACCCCGGTGCAACCCATTAATTGGTGTATCCATCGCCGTAGCATTTACGGGCGTGTTGCATGTATGAGCCGGGATGAGTAGGTGAAGCATTTTTGTTACGGACGTGAGATTTATTTGTCGTTGTGGTTATGGTGTTGGGGTGGTAGAGATGTTTAGTCGCCGGGCTACGCCGGGCATGTCGATGTGTATTGGCTAAACCCCACCCTGCGAACCGCTAATGCGGCTCTTGGGTGGGGCTAACGTTGTAGACGCCCCCAAAGGGGCTATGCGCTAACGCGTGGAGTTGCCAATGCAGCCACATACAGCTCATCACATTGGCACACCACATACCTCGGCGCAACCCGTCACATTGTCGCATCCACATGCACCGGGGTATTTGGTGGTTGCATTGGCAACTCCCCGCGTTAGCGCATAGCCCCTTTGGGGGCGTCTACAACGTTAGCCTGTGGTAAGCTCCGCGTTAGCGGTGCGCAGCCACAGGTCGGTGTCCATCCCCACAGTCATGCCTGGCGTAGCCCGGCGACTAAACATCGGAGCAATAAAATTCCCGCCTGCACGGGCTCCAATCATAGGGGACTTGTACAGGCGGGATTTTTTATTGATGGTGTGTTTCTCTACGCGAGACGTGGATTACCGCAGCATTACCTTGAATGTCTGGCCGGCTACGCACACGATGTGTACGCCCTGGCGGTTGAGATTTATCACATGGTCAGAGCCTCGGTATACGGCAATGCCCGATGCGTCGTAGATTTCCACCGGCTCTCCATCGCGTGCGCCCTCGATGGTCACGGTGCGGCTGCGGGCGTATACCGTGATGTTGTCGCTGTCGGTGTCAACCGCGCCGATTCCGCTCTCCGCGCCCCGGCGGAATACCACGCTTACATCGGTGTGGTCGGTAAGCGGACGGGTGGTATACGAATTGTCGCTGTCGAGTTCGGTCACGGTATCGTCGCCTACGGTGAGCGAGTGGAATGTCCACCCCTCCTCCGGCTCGATGAGGAGAGTCACTTCGGTGGCATAGTCGTAGCGCATGGCCAGGCGTCCGCCCTCAAGGCCGAGCACGGTCAGGATTACGCGTTTCACCTCAAATGTGGCCTCAACGCTGTGGTCGGCTGTGATATTCTCTATCGTGAGTGTGCCGTCAGAGGCCACGCGGTCGGTCACATCGCGTCCGTCGAGAGTCACTGCGGCTGTCTCATAGCCCTCGGCGGGGATTATGGCGAGGGATAGTGTAGTGCCATGTTCGACAGTCACCGACTGAGCGTCGGCAGGCATGTCGGGCACGATTGAGCCCATGGCCGGGTCGAAGCTGAAACTTACAGTGTAGGTATGGATGGCGAATGCGGCCTCTACGGTCATGTCGCCCTCAACGCTCTCTATCGTGTAGGCGCCGTCGACCACACGGTCGGTCACGTCGACGCCGTCGACTGCGAGCGACACAAGGTAGCAGCCCTCGTCGCGCGGGGTGACGCCGACCACAAGCGGCTTGCCGAACTCAATGCGGCAGTCGCCGGGCTCGCCGTTGAGGGTAACGGTGCCGTAGGGTGTCGCGTTGACCGCTTTTACGGTGTAGACAATCGGGCTGAATGCGGCCTCGATGGTTATATCCGTGGTGACGCGCTCTATCACATAACTGCCGTTTTCGTCGAGCGATGAGGATATGTCGGTGCCGTTGACCGCGAGCGATGACAGTTCGTGTCCGCGGTCGGCCACAGGAGTTATTTCAAGGCGCGACCCGTAGTCGACAGTTGCGGGAGCCTCGTCAGCGCCGTTTATTACGATGCGTCCTCCGGCGAGCGACTGTGGCAGGGTTACGGCAAATGTCATCAGGCTGAACTCGACATTGATGTCGAGGTTGGCGTCGATGGATTCGTAGACAAGACGGTTGTCGGCGAGCGATGCCAGCATGTCGGCTCCGTTTACCGTCAGGGCGGCTATCTTATAGCCCTCGGAAGGAGTGATGGCTACCGTGAGTGGCTCGTCCTCATCTACGGTTATCGATGTGGCGGTGCTTTCGTTGAGCGTCACTTTTCCGAGCGAATTGTCGTATGTTACCGTCACCTTAAATCCTCCGCCTTCCGACTGTAGATTCTTGAAGAGTTTCCACACCTCGGTGTTGCGGTATGTCTTTTTGCTTCCCGGGGGTACGGTAACGACAGTGTTATCGTAGGCCTTGGCTGAGAATACATCTTTATCAGCGCATACTGGCGGAGTAGTGCCTGCACACTTTATATTTGCCAGAGGACATTCGCTGAAAGCGGATTGACCGATTTCAACCAATGTGCCGGGCAATTCAATCTCTTTGAGCGCGGTCTGAAGGAATGCCTTGTTTTTAATGTGAGTGACATTGCCGGAAAATTTGACCGATTCCAAAGTGGACATCGTGGTTGCAAAATACTCCTCGATGGTCGTTATTTTCGGGCCGAATTCCGCATGCCGGAATGATGTATAGTATCGTATACCATCGGTACTTCCTGAGATATATCGACCGATATAAATTGAGTCGAGATTGGTGTCATATAGTACATTGCCATTAAATTCAAGCGGTTCGTCGGAATCCTCAATTATTACGTTCTTTAATTCCGAGCATCCTCCGAATACAGTTCCTCCGATTGTTTTCAGACTTGCGGGGAGTGAGACAGCTTCTATTGCCGTTAGATAAAATGCCCCTTCACCGATATTTTCAAGTCGTTTTGGCAGTGTTATCTTTTTAAGATTTTTGCATTCTCTGAAAGCGTATTGGCCGATTTCAACCAATGTGCCGGGCAATTCAATCTCTTTGAGCGCGGTCTGAAGGAATGCCTTGTTTTTAATGTGAGTGACATTGCCGGAAAATTTGACCGATTCCAAAGTGGACATCGTGGTTGCAAAATATTCCTCGATGGTTGTTATTTTCGGGCCGAATTCCACATGCCGGAATGATGTGTTATATCGTATGTCGGATGTTACTCCTGATATATATCTGCCGAAGTATACCGAGTCAATGCTGGTATCATACAGAACACTGCCTTTAACCTCAACCGGTTCGTCGGTATCCTCGAAAATCAGATTTGTTAATTTTGTGGCAAAAGATTGCATCTGAAATCCGAACAGGTTTAAATCCGACGCAAATATTACCGTGTTGATTCGACGGTCGGTGGAATAGGAATTTGTCTGGAGATTGCGGTGTATTTCGAGAGTATCGATGGGGCAGTTGTCGAAAATTTCATCCCGGCTCATGTCAAGGAGCTCCGAGCCGGGGAGGAAGGTTACTTTTTTCAGCAGGGTGCAGTTTTTGAAGGCGGCCTTGTAGATATTGACTACGTTTCCTCCGATAGTCAGGTTGCTGATATTCTTGCCATTGAATGATAAATTGCCCGACAGACCTCCGCTCATGATGAATGTTGATTTTCCGGCTATAGTCAGGTCCATGCTTTCGGCAGTAGAGGATATTGGAGTGATGTCGCCACGATAGTTTCCGTTGCCGATGCGTTCGGCGAGGTTGCGGCCTACATATACCTTTTCGAGAGGACAGCCTTCAAATGGATGTCCTAATATGCTCCATCCATGGCTGTCGATATATTGGTCGGACGCGATGCGGGTGTCGCTGTCCTCGATTACGAGTTCACGGAGCGAGGTGTAGTTGTGAAAAGCATTGCCGCTGATATGGTCTACGGTATATGTCTTTCCTCCGTAGGTTACGGTTGCGGGAATGGTGAGTTTTGTTATTGACTTGCTCGTAGCGCCTGTCAGCGTGGCTACCGTACCTGACGCTGAGTAGTTTAGCCCGTCGACGGTAAATGCATAGGCATGGATTGCGGCCATTACCATCAGCACGACGGCGAGTAAAGACTTTTTCATGGAATAATCTTTGATTGGTGGAAAAATAAATCGGAATGTGATAATTATTTGCAAATATATTAAACGAAGTGTGAAAATTACCCCTCCCCAAGTTAAAAATGATTAAAAATTATAAGTATGAGGTTTGCTTTTTTATTTTCGGTGATTTTCGTGGTATGTGGGGGCGTTCGCGAGTTTGGAGAATGTATATTTTCATGAGAGGCCGGACGTGATGTTTAGTCGCCGGGCTACGCCAGGCATGTCGATGTGTGTGCCAAACCCCACCCTGCGAACCGCTAATGCGGCTCTTGGGTGGGGCTAACGTTGTAGACGCCCCCAAAGGGGCTATGCGCTAACGCGTGGAGTTGCCGGCGCATCCACATACCTCGGCGCACCCCATCATATTGGCGCCTCAAAATACACCGATGCAATCCATCATATTGGCGCGTCCATCGCCGTGGCATTTATGGGCATGTTGCATGTATGGGCCGTGATGAGTAGGTGAAGCATTTTTGTTACGGACGTGAGATTTATTTGTCGTTGTGGTTATGGTGTTGGGGTGGTAGAGATGTTTAGTCGCCGGGCTACGCCGGGCATGTCGTTGTGTGTGCCAAACCCCACCCGACGAACCGCTAATGCGGCTCTTGGGTGGGGCTAACGTTGTAGACGCCCCCAAAGGGGCTATGCGCTAACGCGGGAGTTGCCGGCGCATCCTCATACCTCGGCGCACCCCATCATATTGGCGCCTCAAAATACACCAATGCAATCCATCATATTGGCGCGTCCATCGCCGGAGCATTTACGGGCGTGTTGCATGTATGGGCCGTGATGAGTAGGTGAAGCATTTTTGTTACGGACGTGAGATTTATTTGTCGTTGTGGTTATGGTGTTGGGGTGGTAGAGATGTTTAGTCGCCGGGCTACGCCAGGCATGCCGTTGTGTGTGCCAAACCCCACCCGACGAACCGCTAATGCGGCTCTTGGGTGGGGCTAACGTTGTGGACGCCCCCAAAGGGGCTATGCGCTAACGCGTGGAGTTGCCAATGCAGCCACATACAGCTCATCGCATTGGCACACCACATACCCCGGCGCAATCCATCACATTGGCGCAATCCATCACATTGGCGCACCACATACACCACCATCGCATTGGTTGTGCCGGCAACTCCACGCGTTAGCGCATAGCCCCTTTGGGGGCGTCTACAACGTTAGCCTGTGGTAAGCTCCGCGTTAGCGGTGCGCAGCCACAGGTCGGAGTCCATCCCCACGGGCCTGCCTGGCGTAGCCCGGCGACTAAACATCACGAAGCCCGTTCCTGTTGGCTTATGGCCTCTGGCGGGATTTCGCGGAGTGGGGGATTTTTACTAACTTTGCCATGGAAATATCACTTTGCTTTTGAGGAGATTGCAAGCATATTATACGGCTGCAATCATACCTTGTGGCGATGTGCATACCGCAATCTTTTTGAATCATATAAGCTACTTACATAATTAAAACAGAACTATCATGGCATTGCAATGCGGCATAGTCGGTCTGCCCAACGTGGGCAAATCGACCCTTTTCAACTGTCTGTCAAACGCTAAGGCTCAGTCGGCCAACTTCCCATTCTGCACTATCGAGCCGAATGTGGGCGTAATCACCGTGCCCGACGACCGCCTTACCAAGCTCGTGGAGATGTGTCAGCCCAAGAGTGTGGTGCCAGCCACAGTAGAGATTGTAGATATTGCCGGTCTGGTGAAGGGTGCCTCCAAGGGCGAGGGCCTTGGCAACAAGTTCCTGGCCAATATCCGCGAGACCGATGCCATAATCCATGTGCTCCGCTGCTTCGACGACGATAATATCACCCATGTCGACGGCTCGGTAGACCCTGTGCGCGACAAGGAGATTATCGACTACGAGCTCCAGCTCAAGGACCTCGAGACTGTAGAGAGCCGTATCGCCAAGACTCAGAAGCAGGCTCAGACCGGCGGAGACAAGGTGGCCAAGATGCAGCTCGATGTGCTCCTGCGCTATAAGGAGGCGCTCGACCAGGGACTGCCTGCACGCTCGGTGAGCTTCGACGGACAGGATGAGCAGAAATTTGCCCGCGAACTGTTCCTGCTCACCAACAAGCCGGTGCTCTATGTATGTAATGTCGACGACGGCTCGGCAGCCACCGGCAACGCCTATGTCGAGGCTGTGCGCGAGGCCGTGAAGGGTGAGAACGCCCAGATACTGATTGTGGCCGCCCAGACCGAGGCTGATATCGCCGAACTCGACACATGGGAGGAACGCCAGGAGTTTCTTGCCGAAATCGGGCTTGAGGAGTCGGGTGTGAGCCGACTGATACGTTCGGCCTACGCGCTGCTCGACCTTCAGACCTACTTTACCGCCGGACCCGACGAGGTGCGCGCCTGGACATTCATGCGTGGCTCCAAGGCGCCCAAGTGTGCCGGTATCATCCATACCGACTTCGAGAAGGGATTTATCCGCGCCGAGGTAATAAAGTATGACGACTATGTGGCCCTCGGAGGCGAGACCGGCGTGCGCGAGGCCGGCAAGCTCGGTATCGAGGGTAAGGAATATGTAGTGCAGGATGGCGACATAATGCATTTCCGATTCAACGTATAATCTCAGTCTGACAGCCACACGGCCTTCTGCGACAGAATGTTGGCGGTGGGCCGGGCGTCAGTGAACAAAATGTGTGGTGTGGCGGTTCTTATATAACAACGTTTCACACATTTATCTATGAGAGGTAATCTACGCTTATTGTTAGCCGTAGTGCTTATCTGCCCCTTGTGCGCGATGTCGTCACAAGGGGTAGATGACCTTATTTCGCGCCTGCGCGGAGCGGAATGCTACAACGCGACTGTCGATTTCAAGGTGCTTATGTCGCTTCAGGACGATGTGTCGTATCATGTCGACCTGTATTCCACCGTATCTCCCGCCGACACTCTGGCCCCGTGCGACTATCTGATACGGTGGTCGGTGCCGGGGTCGGAAAACAGTGCCGCCACCGACGGATTCTCGGCATATTTCAGTGGAAATCTGTTTACATTCCGCGGCGAGCGCATGGTAGAGCGACATTTTCTGTCAGACCCTATGCCTTTTCTACCGTCGGGTCGCACGCCCGGGGTGCAGAGGCGCACACAATTTGCCGAACTGCTCCCTCAGTTTATCGCCGACGAGATAGAGGCGATAACGGCATCGCCGACCGACTACATATGGCACTTCAACCCCGACACGATAGTCGGTGGACGCGGGGCTATGGCCCTTGGCGCACGGCTGGAGGTAAACGGCGCGGTGTCGAGGGAGGCGCTTTACATCTTCGACCGTGAGAGCGCCATGCCTGTAAGCATCACCACCGACAATAATCCCGGCGCTCTGGCCGAACAGACCATCGTGGCTACATACACACCCCCGTCGGCGCCTCTGGCATGTGCGCCGCTGAGCGACAGCCTGCTCGCAGGGATGTATCCGGATATCTTCGAGAAGTACCGCGAAAATACTTTTGCCATAGTGAATCTGCCCGGACAGCCTCTGCCGAGATTCGCTCTGCCTACTCTTTCCGGCGAACGGTATACATATCTGGGTCGCACCCAAGGCTTTCGTCAGCCGACTTTGATAGTGCTCTTCGAGCCTGAATCGTCGTTTGCCCGGGCTACAATCGAGGGTGTGAGAAGCGCGGTCATGCAGCTGCCCTACAACGCCGATATCCTTTGGGCCTCGGTGAGCAACGACCGCGACGCTGTCGACTGCCTATTGCCGGCTGCCCGGATGGGGGAGACCACCCTTGTGTCGGCAAAAGCACTGGCCCGCGACTGCGGCACAGCCACATTTCCCGTAGTGATACTGGTTGGGAGCGACGGCGTGGTGGCCGATGTGGTGGTCGGCTACAACAATTCGCTTGTGTCCGATGTTATTCAGAAAGCGGCGATGCTGCATTAAGGGAGATGAGTTCAGCTTGTCACCTGATGCTGAGGCCGCTGTTGTGAAATAAAAAAAATTCTGTCGAAATGGAAACCGTATATTTCAAAGGCAATGAATGCCACACTTATGGAAATCTGCCCTCAGTGGGCGACACCGCTCCCGATTTCTCGCTTGTGACCCCTGAACTAAAGGAGGTCGGTCTTTCTGACTTCTCCGGCAAGAAGATTGTGTTGAATATCTTCCCGAGTCTGGATACTCCGGTATGCGCCACATCGGTGCGCCGTTTCAATGAGAAAGCCGCCGGAAAGAAGGATGCCGTAGTCCTTTGCGTGTCGGTCGACCTGCCTTTTGCCGCAGGACGTTTCTGTACACTCGAGGGGCTGAAGGATGTAGTTCCGGCATCGGCGTTCCGCTCTCCGGAGTTTGCGCGTGAATATGGTGTAGAGCTTGTTGACGGTCCTCTAAAGGGATTGCTTGCCCGCGCCGTCATTATCATTGATGCCGACCGTAAGGTAATCTACCGCGAGCTTGTCGATGAGATTACCAACGAGCCCGACTACGAGGCTGCTCTTGGCATGCTCTGACTGGAGTGATTCCCCCCGCTGAAGCGTGATTGAAACCACACGGGTGTCTGTAGCAGATTGCGTACAGACACCCGCGCTTATTATATGGCTATCCCGGCTTGCAGAATGCAGACCGGGATAGCCATATAATATATATAATGTGTATGTTGTGTCGGTGGATGGTTGCGCTACAGGTGGGTGCTGTTCACCATCGGAGCGTTACCGCTACCGAGTCGAGATCGGCGGCAAAGGGTGGCACAAGTTTGGCCACGCGTATCATGCCCCCGGCAATGAGCGGGAAGCGTGAGGTCAGAGCCGTGCGTAGCCTTCCGGCCACATGCTCGAGAAGCTGCGACGGTACAGCCATCACCTCGCGCACCACAGCCACGACTTCGGCATAGTTGAGGGTATCCTCGAGGCGGTCGTCGGCGATTGCGCCGTCGGCGGGGTAGCGCAGATGTGCGGTCACTTCAAAGCAGTTGCCTACCTTGCGTTCCTGCTCTCCTACGCCATGGTGAGCGTAGAGTCGCAATCCGTTTACTTCGACAGTAAGTTCAGTCATGATTTCCGGTGTTTGCTTATGGATTTTGATTGAGGGGATTACCAGCCGCCTGATGCACCGCCGCCACCGGTAGAGCCTCCGCCAAACGAGCCACCGCCGAAGCCGCCTCCTCCGAATCCGCCGCCGCGTCCGCCAATCGGGGGGACGATTACTACCGGAGTAGCCGCCTTTGGTATCGTATAGTTGCGGGCGTTGTCCTTGTGGCAGTTGCGGCAGTTGTATATCTTCTGTCCCCAGCCTTCTTCTCTTGTAGTCGGGTTCTTGACTATACGGTCGGCCACGAGGGTGCATGCGCGTGCCCCGCAGTTGGGACATGGTGTATAGTTTCTCGAGTGGTTGACATATGGGAGGATGTCGGTCTCTCCGCAGTTGGGACATAGCCATACGTCGTAGTCTACAGAGTCGATGCGCTCTTCGGTGTCCTGCGCGGGTGTGAGGTATGCGTTGTCTGACTTCTCGTCGAGCCGCTTCATCTTTGTCGAGCAGTTGGGACATTTGCGTGAGGCTGTGCGCAGTCGGCGCATGATTATCATGAGCGGAACAAATACCACAAGCCCCATGCCGATGGTGGCGAAGGCGATGATGAGTGCCGGCAGTTGCAGCTGCTGTAGCCTGAGATAGCGCTGGTAGCGGTTCTGGCGGCGCGTCGACATGAGTGTTATTACGAAGAATACCAGCATCAGGGCTGTGATAAACATACTTATCTTTACCCATATTCCGAATAGGTCGATGGTTTCCTCCCGGTCGCGACGGCGGTCGTTGGCATATTTCGACATCAGCTCTTCGGTAGCTCCCGGTGTGGTAAGCAGGTAGCTCAGATTGCCTACAGCGTCGGCCACTCCACGGTCGGTGTCGCCACCCTTGAAATATTGGTTGGAGCTGCGAATGATGCGGCCGGCTATTATGTCAGGCACCACACCTTCGGCCCCGTAGCCGGTGCGTATCACCGCTTTCCGGTCGCCCATGGCCACGAGATAGAGCACACCGTTGTCGTTGTCCTCCTTGCCGATGCCCCAGTCGGTAAACAGCTCTGTGGCGAAACTGTCGATATCGCCACCCTCGATGCGGTCTACCACCACTACGGCAAGTTCGGCCGACGATGTCTCCCACACGCGTCTTATGGCCGCGTCGAGGCTGTCGCGCATGGCCGGCGACAGGAGTCCGTCGGGGTCCGACACATAGCGCCGCGCATCGGCCAGGTGTACGTTGGGTATATCCTTGACAGAGTGTACGGCAGCCACAGCTGAGATGGTGGCTGCAAGCATTATAAGAAATAATGTAAGTATCTTGCGTGTCATAACGTATGTTGCTTAGACGGCCGGCAGAGAGTGGCCGTTGAGTTTGCGGAACAGGTCGAGGGCATATACGTCGGTCATCGCCGACATATGGTCGAGCACGGCCTGTATTCTTCCAAACAGGGTTGGGGCCGCGGTGTCGTACTGCTGCGGCACTTTGCTCAGCAGCAGCTCCGAGTAGTTGAGCGAGGGATTGCGCACGGCATGTATCAGTTTCTCGAGCAGGAACGATATGATGCGGTTGCCGGCGAGCTCAATGTCGACTACATCGCCCGCACAATAGATTTTTTTCCAGGCCAGTGCCGAACAGTTGCGGTAGCCCGAGCGCTCGAGTTCATCGATATGGTCGAGCAGCGAGCCGGTGAATGCACCGCGCAGTATCGCCTCCTCGTTGTCGAGGAACGTGCGCGCACACTGGCTCACGAGCGTGCCTATGACACACGACCGCATGTAGGCGATTTTCTCATTGGGGTCGGCCACCTTGTCCATTATCTCCATCATGCGCGCGCGTCGCTCCTCGGTGAAGAATCCGAGAAACATGTCGGTCACCTCGCGGGTGCTGACCACGTGCAGCTTGTGGGCGTCCTCCATGTCCATCACCTGGTAGCAGATGTCGTCGGCGGCTTCCACTATGTAGACGAGCGGATGGCGGCAATAACGCGTGCGGCCTTCCGGCGCGGGTAGGGCGATAAGGCCAAGCTCGTCGGCTATGCGTCGGAAGGTAGGTATTTCGGTGGTGAAGAACCCGAACTTTCCGTTGTCGCCGGCGAGCGACGATTCATAGGGATACTTTACAATCGATGCGAGCATGGAGTAGGTCATGGCGAAGCCTCCCGGGCGTCGTCCGTTGAACTGATGGGTGAGCAGCCGGAACGAGTTGGCATTACCCTCGAAGTGGGTTATGTCGGCCCATTGCTCGGCGGTGAGCATAGGGCGCAACACCGCTCCCTCCCCTTCGCTGAAGAATGTGGATATGGCTTTTTCGCCCGAATGTCCGAATGGCGGATTGCCGAGGTCGTGGGCGAGGCATGCGGCGCCGACTATTTCGTCGATAGCGTCGAGTTTTCCTACCCATGGCTCCGAGGCATGCCGCTTGCGCAGTTCGCGGGTGATTTCATTGGCCAGACTGCGCCCTACCGAGGCCACTTCCATGGAGTGGGTCAGGCGGTTGTGGACAAATACCGAACCCGGTAGCGGGAACACCTGGGTCTTGTTTTGCAGACGGCGGAATGGCGATGAGAACACCAGGCGGTCGAAATCGCGCTGGAAGTCGCTGCGTATGCCGCTGCGCGCGTCGTGGTAGTGTTCCAGTCCGAACCGCTTGTCGCAGATGAGTCGGTCCCAGCTCATGGCCGGCGGGGTGCTTATGGTATTGTCCGGGGTGTCGGGTGTCATTTTTGCTGTCGGTTTGCGAGTTGATATATTATGTCTGCGGCTGTAGCCGGGGCATCGTCGGTGCCGAGAATAGCGCGCATCTCGCGGTATCCTTCGAGCTGGTTGTCGTGGCCCGGACGTCCCGGGAGTATATTGCCGAGCTCGCGCCCTACCAGTGAGGGTGTGCACATGTGCACAAGCATTTCCGGTATTATCTTTTTCCCGGCAATCAGGTTGGGGAGCGATACATAGGGTATCTTCAGCAACTTCTCCATTATTTTATAGGAGAGCCTGCTGCCGTTTGCTCTGTAGCATACCACCTGGGGAGTACCTATCAGGGCACACTCCAGAGTGGCTGTGCCTGATGTCACAAGCGCCACCTCGGCGTGGTGCATAAGCTCGAACGTGTCGCCGCTTACAAGCGGTATGCCCGGTGTAAGGTAATATCCGTAGTATGAAAGGTCGATGCCCGGAGCGGCTGCCACGACCGGCATATAGTCGGGATACATGGCCGCGGCCGCTTCCATTATCTGAAGATTGTTTTTGATTTCGCTGCGGCGGCTGCCGGGCACGAGCGCTATTATCGGGCGGTCGGGGAGATTGTGGCGCCGCAGAAATTCTTCCCGCGATGATGCGCGGGCCAGTCTTTCGTCGACCTCCTTTACCGACGGATTGCCTACGTAGGCTGCTTCGTAGTCGTGGCGGTCGCGGTAGAATGCCGGCTCGAAGGGGAGTATGCAGCACATCCTGTCGACCAGGCGTCGTATCTCTTTTACTCTCCACTCTTTCCAGGCCCATACTTTGGGTGATATGTAGTATGCCACCTTGACCCCATGCTTCCTGGCGTAGGCCGCGAGCTTGAGGTTGAAGCTCGGATAGTCGACAAGCACAAGCACATCGGGGCGGAAATCGTCGATGGCTTTACGTGCGCGCTTCATGTTGGATGCAATCTGTGGTAGGTGGCGCAATACCTCGCTGAATCCCATGAAAGCCATCTCGCGATAGTGGATTACCGGCTCGCATCCTGCGGCAGACGCCATGAGGTCGCCGCCAAGAAATGATATCTCAGCAGATTTGTCGGTCTGTATAAGTGCTGTAATCAGTTCGGATGCATGGAGGTCGCCCGAAGGCTCCCCTGCCGATATAAAATACTTCATCGCGCGATAGGTTAGGTGATTTTCCACAAAGATACGTAATTATTTGGTCTCTTACAGAGGAAAATGCGATGGAATTCGGTCAGTCGGTGAATGCTACATTATATTTGCGCAGCATCATGAGCGGATGGTACGACTCTTTGGCGCGGCGCAGTCCCTCGTCGCCGGCATCCTCCTCGCGGTTGATGAAGGTCACTCCATAGCGTTCGAGCATCATGGCTGCAAACTCTTTGTTGATGGTCTCTCCCGCGCCGTTTATGTCGTGGAGCATTTTCTCGATATGTACATAAAGGGTGTCGGCGATGACCTCTCCTATGGCGAATGCCACGATACCATGGTCGGGTGTCACCAATACCGCTCCGTCCATGTGCACCGAGTCCCAATGGTCGAGCAGCCTTATCACTTCGTTGCGCTCGATCTGAGCTGTCACATGCTCACGGTCGGGCGGCAGAGAGTTAATGAAGTCCTTTATCTGCGGCACCATTTCCGGTGTGAGGTCGACGAGGGTTGTACCGGGATGGTCAGAGGTAAACCGGTTCACATGGTTAC
Source organism: Muribaculum sp. (assembly GCF_029051885.1). GTDB lineage: Bacteria > Bacteroidota > Bacteroidia > Bacteroidales > Muribaculaceae > Muribaculum. The sequence continues at coordinate 13,611 of NZ_JAIDKI010000111.1, read as the reverse complement.
GTTTTTTGCTGTAGCGGTTGCCGGGGAGTGTGGCGAGATCCCTGGCATTATAGAGATAGTCGGCCCAGTCAGTCAATTCCTCGACGTGGCAGTCGCCAAGTTGCCTGAGCTCCTCTACGCGGTCCTCCGGGACGGCTGAGAATACAAGCGGAATATTTTCATCCCTGCAATATTCCTTAAGCAATGCTACTGACTCGGACAGAGGCATCTCGCCGATGGGGATAGAGAATGCCGGAGTAGAGCGGTCATTCTCTTCTACACCTTTCACAAACAGGGTGTTGCCGACAATGGTATATTCATAGTTGAAATAGTGTGCCCACATTATCATTCCTGCGAGGGTATAGTCGCATGTTCGGCTGTGGGAACGTGCCAGAAGATGTCTGATTGTGTCGACAGAGCTATAGTCCATCTTATGAAAACGCAATCGGGGAAGTACGGCAGTTGTTGACAGATACATAAAGCAGATTATTGTTGATTCTTTATACGGATTATTTATAGAACAAAAAGAATAGCATAAATGCTTGCATTGTCGGAGAAAAACATATACCTTTGTGGCAACACATTGAAATTAATTGATTGTATCCCGTACGTCGCAGGATACTTCTCTCTTCTCCAGGTCATGAGACATTCGACTGCCGCTCTGCGGCTTATAATAAGTATATAACTAACATAAAACTATGTCGATACAGAGATATTTTTACCCGGTTGGGGTTGTGCCGGAGCCGTATGGCTTGCGGCTGTTCCTGTATATGTATGGCTCAACTGTATGATATATGTCGGTAAAATCTCTAATCGCTTGAAAATAATACTTTAAGATGTAAATTGTTGTCTGAGGCGCTTCAGTATATCTTACTGATTTTTTCCGCTTCCGTACAATTTAAACGATATCGCACAATCAACATTCACTAAATTTTTCGGGAAAGCCATAGTCGTGATGACTGTGGCTTTTTCATATATTCGGAAATGGGGTCTTATTCTCAGCAGTCCGTGGCAGAAATTACCATCGCCACGGCCAATCGTCATGCATCTGCGTCCGCTTGTTTCGGTCACAATGCAACCGCATTGCTCCCTCACTGCGCGAACACATCTGCACGACGCTTGACCGCCCCAGCGTTAACAAATATTGGTGAACGGGGTCTTACATGATGATGGATTGATTAACGAATGTTAAATAGGATGCTGTAACCGATATTTAACATTAGATATATTATAAAAACACTAAAAAATCGTTTTCTTTGCGGCATAGAATTTAATAAACCATAATTTATATTACACACATGGAAATATCAAGAAAGGTTGCTGTCTGGGCCTTATCAGGCCTTATCGGAGGTACTTTTGCCGCATGCGGGTCTTCAGACAGTGATGACATTCTTACCAGTACAGACGGGATACATGGTACAGTCACTCCACCCTCTACCGAGCCTGGAGCTGTAGACCCCACCGTAACCGGAGTAATGACTCCTTCTCAGGCCGGACAGTATATCGAGGGTACTGCTACCCAACTTAAGCAGCTCTGCAATCCTCAGGAGCAGAGAAGTGCTGTAGAGTCGCTGATGGCCATCGCCAATGTGCTTGATTCCTATGGAGTTGCCGGTCAGAATTCAGATATGGGCTATTCACATGCGCTGGCAAAAGCTACTCGCGCTATGGCCCAGAACACCGAGAATGGCGATTACGCCGGCATATCACGTGCCGTGCAGCAGGTATCCAACAGTTTCACTGTCAATCCGCGTGATTATCTCGGAGTGTATACTCCGGTCTATGATGACGAAGAGGAAGAATATGTATGGGCCAAGACTGCCGACAGCTCCAATGCCATAATATTCCGTTCCGAAAAAGACCGTGTCGAGGTTTCGCTGACTGTCAGCGGCGAGAGCTGGACAGGAAAGTTTGTTACGACTGATTATGATTACGACGGTTATTGGGATGACAAAAACCAGGTGTGGGTGTCAAACGACACGGAAATTACCAACAACTGGACTGTTAATGTGCCTGCCAAGATGACATTTGTGATGTCGCATAACGGTGACAATGCAATAAAGGCAGTGGTCGAGAGCAACTACAGCGAGAGCGCACACACATTTGCTGTCAAGTCGTCGGCACAACTTGCCAATATCACTGCAAACGCTGATGTTACGGGTACCGATACAAGCATCTCTGAGAAATGCAATGCATCTATCGGTTCGTCGCGTGTACTTTATTCTGTAGCCGAGGTCAAAGGCTCCAATCTCTGCAACCGTCAGATGCTGGAACAGCTCGGCAACGCCGGCCAGGATGCCATTGTGGCACAGATCGACAACCTCTTCAAGGGTGCTACTGCCAAGGTTGATCTCCTCGACCGTATACAAATCAACTCCTCATGTACTTCTCTGAAGGCTATTGTTGCCAACAGCGATTATGATGAAGAGGTGCTTCAGGAAGTGAATGCCTTTGCTGCAGCGCTCAACAGCAGTGTGACCACAACCCTGAGTTTCGGCAACACCTCCTACGAGCAGGGCACTATCACGTGGGGAGCGATGCCCCACACATCATGGGGATATACATGGTATGACGTAGATCCTCTGGTATCGCTTGCCGGTGGAGCGGCTATGTCGTTTGGCGACTTTATCGACACCGGTGCCCTCAACGGATCTATCAATGCAATTAACGGTATCATAAATACATATCGTGCCGCATTCGGGCTCGATTGATTGTTGAGATTTGAAATCAATATCGACATATCTACGATTAATGGCAGGAGTCGCGCGTTCAGCGTGGCTCCCGCTTTTATGTATCGGGACTCTCCCGGGCAGGAGTGAGACCGTTTTCTCAAGCCCCGACAGCATAGGGTATCCCGACAGTGATGTCACGCTTGAAGAGGTGACGGTCGAGGCGCGGTCGCGCAGGCCGGCACGCCTGTCGGCCGACGGTGCGGTGACACTCGATGCCACTGTCACCGGGCAGCGGATGAGAGCTTTCGGAGAAGCTGACGCCATGCGCTGGATAGGCACTTTGCCGGGCATATCGTCGGCCGGAGATTATGCTTCGGGAGTATCTGTCGACGGTACCGAATATTCCCACACTTACTACGGCATAGGTGGCGCTCCGGTGTTTTTCCCTTATCATTTCGGCGGCATATTCTCGGTATTCAATTCCGAGCATTATCCTGTGGTAAGACTGGAGAAGTCAGTGCATACACCCGACATGCCATCGCGTCTTGGCGGCCGTATCGAATTCTCTCCCCGACGTGGTCTCACGGAACGGCTACGCGGAGTGGTCAATGTAGGTCTGCTGGCAAGCAGCGCCACGGTGTCGGCGCCTATGGGTAAGAGGGCCGACATTACAGCCTCGGCCAGGTTGAGTTATATCAACGCCCTGTATGGCGGCGTGCTCAAGGACAATTCGACCGATATCGACTACGGATTCAACGATTATAATCTTACCGCCCGCTTTGACGCCGGAAAATCCGACCGACTGGGGCTACATATGTTTTACAACCGCGACTTCCTTGCTACCGCCAACAAGCGCTATGCCCTCGACACCCGTTTCCGCTGGCATAATTTTCTGGCTGCCGCAGAGTGGGAGCATAAGGCATCACGTTTCCAATGGCATCAGAATCTGTATTGCTCTACCTTCGGCTCCACATTCGGCATGTCGATGACGCGCATATCGGCCAAAGTGCCGTCATCTATTACAGAGACCGGCACACGCGGACATGGCGGTTACGATATCGGGGGCGGTGCCGGCATGCGGCTTCTGCTGGGTGCTTCCGCATCGCATATATCCGGTATTCCGCAGTGGGCATCGGTCGACGGTTATGGCTATGGGAGCGCTCAACGTCCGGAGCGTGTCAACTCATTCTCGTCACGCGGGCATATCGCATTGGAGCTCTCTCCGATAGAGAGTCTGCGGCTTACCGTTGGGAGCAGTCTTACGCTGTATGGCGCTCGGGATTACCATCCCGTGTTTGTCGATCCGATGGTCACGCTCTCGTGGACTTCAAGGGCCGGTATTTTCAACCTGCACGCTTCGGGCTATACACAGACACTCCATCAGGTCGGGTTCAGCGATATCGGGCTTGCATCCAATTTCTGGCTTGCCGCATCCCGCTCGCTCAAAGCGCAGAGAGCACGCACACTGGCCGCCTCCTGGATGTATGCTCCTGACAATGCCGGCTGGGAGTTGTCGGCCGACATATATTACAAGCGGCTCAGCGGGGCTTCGGAGTATGACGGTACTACCATCACACTGCTTGATGCCGATTATGACAGCATGGAGCATATCATAACCGGCGACGGCCGCAATTATGGCCTCGGATTCATGGCCTCGAAAGTGGCAGGACGCCTTACCGGCTCCGTGTCGCTTGCCTGGGGACGTGCGCAACGGCGCTTCCCCTCAATCGGGAGTGACTGGGTGACAGCCGCTGTCGAGCAACGCCTGTCGGCTACGGTGCAGGCACATTACCGCCTTAGCGGGTCGGTGGGGCTTGATGCCGTATGGACCTATGCCACCGGGCGACCGGTGACTCCGGTCACGGCTCTGTACCTTATCGGCGAAAATGTGATTTCGGAGTATGGCGAGCGTAATTCACGGTGTATGCCGCCTTATCACAGGCTTGACCTGTCGGCATCGTGGAGTTTCCGGATTAAGCAATGGCCAGGTATCGACAATATGCTTGTGTTGTCGGTAATCAATGCCTATGGACACAATAATGTGTCGATAGTGACATTCGGTTATGATACCGATGAGAATGTGTTTGCCCGCAGGGAGGCCTCGTCGCTATATAAATTTATGCCATCGATTGCATATGTAATGCGTTTCTGAATGAAGAGATTATTTTATATTGTGTTTTCATGTCTTGTGCTTGCGTCATGCCAGAAGACTATCGACGATGATACAGCAGGCGCGGGCCGTCTTGTGGTAGAAGGGTGGATTGATTCGGGCGGACATCCGACTGTGATTCTCACCCGCAGTTTTTCGCCTATGTCGACCGAGTCAACTGTTTTGGCCGACCTTGTAGTGCGTTGGGCCAAAGTGACTATATCCGACGGCGAGCGCACCGAGACTATGATAGGACGTATCGACAACAGTATGACCCCGCCGTTTGTGTATACCACCGCGCAGATTACGGGTGTGCCGGGGCGTACCTATACCATAACCGCGGAGTATGACGGGCACAGGATAGTATCGTCGTGTACTATGCCTTATCCGGTAGATATAAGCCATATAGATGTGACTCCGGTGGCCGACTCCGACACCCTTCGTGAGGTGTCGCTTACTTTTGTTCCCGACAGAGGCGGGGATAGATGCTATCAGCTGGCGGTGTATGATCCGTCGCTTAGCGGCAGGATGCTTCCTTGCTTCATGGGCGCTTATGAGGCATCGTCATCGGTAGGCGATGGAGCGGTGACTCTTACGGTGTATCGTCCGAGCACGGATACTGACGGAGGAAACTATACTCCTTATTTCCGTACCGGGCGCACCATTATGGTGGCGCTGACGTCAATAGCTCCTGAGGTGTGGCGTTTCTGGCACGAATATGATGATTTCACTGCATTCGGGGGCAATATATTTCTTGCCGGCACTATTCCGATGCATGGCAATATCGAAGGCGGTTACGGCATATGGAGCGCCCGGGGCATCGATGTCCGTAAGATAACAATAGAATAAGGACTGTAATTGATAAGTCGCGATAGAAAAAGCGCGTATGGCATCATTGACAGAATGCCATACGCGCTTTTATATCAAAGGGAAATCACATCAGCTCAACGGAACGCGAGATGAATGACGACAGGTCGGAGCCGCGGAGCAGTCCGTTGCCGAGCAGAGCCAGGTCGATGAGCTGTTTTACTCTGGGCTGTGTGGCCGCGAAGTCGGCGATTGTCTTGTTTTCTCCGTCGCGGAGTTCGCTTACCTTCTTTTCGAGGTCGGCGAGCTGTTTGTCGGTCTCGGCATCGGTCTTGTCGCCGGCTGCTTTTGCCGCGTCGCGCAGGCGAGTAATCTCGGCGTTGGCAGCTTCGATATCGGCCTCTACAGGCTGCACCTTGGCATCAAGAGCCTTGGCTGCGGCGTCGCGTATCTCCTTGATAAGCCGGTGCTCGGTGTTTACGATGAGGTTGTAGCTGTCGGGCATCTCGGCGTAGAATGCCATGCCGGGCTGCATAGCCGCCATGTCTTTCATACGGCGCATGTACTCGTTCTGGGTTATCATCACCGGAGCGGCAGTGGGCGAGAGTGCCTCGAAGCTGACGAGGAATTCGGCCTTGTCGACAGCGGGAATCTGCGAGCGGAATATGGTGGTGAGTTCGTTGCGCTGCAATGGAGTGAGGTCGGCTACCTTGCGGTCTTCCTTGGCAATCAGATTGTCGATGACGTCGGAGTCCACGCGCACGAACCGGCTCTTCTCGACTTTCTGTTCAAGCAGTCCGATGAAGTGGGAGTCGAGCTGGCCGTCCATCACCAGCACATCGTAGCCGCGCTCGGTGGCTGCGTTGATATAGTTGTACTGGGCAGTGGGGTCGGTGGTGTAGAGATATACGGTAGTTCCGTCCTTGTCGGTCTGTGTCGGCTCGATAAGAGCTTTGTATTCGTCGAGAGTGAAGAATTTGCCCTCGGTGTCCTTGAGAAGCACAAATTTCTTGGCGCGGTCGGCAAATTTTTCGTCGGTAAGCATGCCATACTCGATGAAAATCTTGATGTCGTCCCACTTGGCCTCGAAGTCGGCGCGGTTCTGTGTGAAAATCTCGTCGAGACGGTCGGCTACCTTACGGGTGATGTAGCCCGAGATCTTCTTTACGGCCGAGTCGCTCTGCAGATATGAACGGCTTACGTTGAGCGGAATGTCGGGACTGTCGATGACACCCTGCATGAGCATCATGAACTCAGGCACTACACCCTCTACCGAGTCGGTGACAAACACCTGGTTGCAGTAGAGCTGTATGCGTCCCTGGCGGTTGATGTCGATGTTGCTCTTTATTTTCGGGAAATAGAGTATGCCTGTCAGTGTGAAAGGATAGTCTACGTTGAGGTGTATCCAGAAGAGGGGATCGTCCTGTCCGGGATACAGTTCGCGATAAAACGAGCGGTAATCCTCGTCGGTAAGCTCGGCCGGCTTTTTGGTCCATGCCGGTTCGGTGTTGTTGATTACGTTGTCGCGGTCGGTATCGGTCATCTTTCCGTCCTTCCACTCCTGTTCCTTTCCGGAGATTACAGGTACAGGGAGGAACCGGCAGTATTTCTTGAGCAGAGTGTCGATACGCGGCTGCTCGAGGAAGTCCTTGTTGTCATCGTCGATGTATAGCACGATGTCGGTACCGCGCTCTTTCTTCTCAATCGGCTGCATGGTGTACTCCGGCGAACCGTCGCAGCTCCACATCATGGCCTGAGCGCCTTCCTTGTAGCTGAGAGTGCGTATCTCGACTTTCTTGGCCACCATAAACGCCGAGTAGAATCCGAGTCCGAAGTGTCCGATTATATTCTCTGCACGGTCCTTGTACTTTGCCAGAAACTCTTCTGCGCCTGAGAATGCAATCTGGTTGATGTATTTGTCGATATCTTCGGCTGTCATGCCTATGCCGTGGTCGCTCACGGTGAGGGTTCCGGCCTCTTTGTCGATTGTCACGCGCACGTTCATGTCGTCGAGCGTGCCTTTGTACTCACCAAACGAGGAGAGTGTGCGCAGCTTCTGTGTGGCGTCGATGGCGTTGCTCACCAGCTCGCGCAGAAATATCTCGTGGTCGGAGTATAGAAATTTCTTGATAACGGGGAAGATATTGTCGGTCGTTACCCCGATTTTTCCTGTCTTGGTATCCATGGGTCTGTTTTGGTTATTCATTCTATATATAACACATGGCAAAACACGTGCCACTCCGTATTGCTGTTAAATTTCTATAATCCTTCTGCCAATTTGTCCGTTTCCGGCACCGACAAAAAAAGGAGATGCGCAGGGGCATCTCCTTCATGTCATATAGGTGGTAAAGTGGATTATACGGTAAGAATCTCTTTTTCTTTTGCGGCGAAGAGATCGTCGATTTTCTTGAGATACTTGTCATGGAGCTTCTGGGCCTGTGCTTCGGCGTCTTTCTCCACATCCTCGGGCATGCCCTGCTTTACTGCTTTCTTGAGGCCGTCGATGGCGTCGCGGCGGGCGTTGCGCACAGAAACCTTGGCGTTTTCGGCCTCGGCTTTCGACTGCTTTACGAGGTTTTTACGGCGCTCTTCGGTGAGCGGCGGTATCGAGAGGCGTATTACTTCGCCGTTGTTCTCAGGGGTTATGCCTACTTCGGAGTTGATGATGCTTCGCTCGATTTCTTTGAACATCGCTTTTTCCCAGGGAGTGATGACGATTGTGCGTGCATCGGGCACGGAGATGTTGGCGACATTGGAGATGGGCACAGCGCTGCCATAATACTCCACGCGTATGCCGTCGAGAATTCTCGGATTGGCTTTGCCTGCGCGTATATGGGCCAGCGACTCGTCGAGATAGGCCACGGCCATCTCCATTTTTTCCTCAGCGGGGTCGAGATAGTCTTTTACTTCCATTTTATATATGTTTTGAATTGTCGATTTAGTAGACGAGTGTGCCGATAGGTTCGCCGGAGAGTACACGGGCGAGATTTCCGGGAGTGTCCATGTCGAATACGATAATGGGCAGTCCGTTTTCCTTGCAGAGTGCGGTTGCTGTGAGGTCCATTACCTTAAGGCCGCGTGTGTACACTTCGTCGTATGTGATTTCCGAGAATTTTGTGGCGGTTGGGTCTTTTTCAGGGTCGGCGGTGTATATGCCGTCGACGCGTGTGCCTTTGAGCATCACATCGGCTTCCACTTCGATGCCTCGCAGAGCAGAGCCTGTGTCGGTGGTAAAGAACGGGTTGCCTGTGCCGCCTGATATTATGGCTACTTCACCACGCTCCATCGATTCGATTGCGCGCCATTTGCTGTAATGCTCTCCGATGGGGAACATGTTGATGGCTGTGTAGACCTTGGCCGGCTGCCCTACGGCACCGAGTGCCGAGCTGAGAGCAAGCGAGTTGATGACTGTGGCAAGCATGCCCATCTGGTCGCCTTTTACACGGTCGAAGCCCTTGGAGGCTCCCTGGAGGCCACGGAATATGTTGCCTCCGCCGATTACAATCGCCACCTGCACTCCGGAGGCCACGATTTCGCTTATCTGCTGGGCATAGGCGTTCAGACGCTCGGTATCAATGCCGTGACCTTTGCCTCCGGCGAGAGATTCGCCGCTAAGTTTCAAAAGTATGCGATTATATTTTGTTCTCATTGCAATATATTTGTAAATTTGGATTTCAAACAGGATTATTCCGGTTCCATTTTGCAAATATACGAAAAGCATTTTCAGGATGAAACTATTGCGGACAAAAATATGTATGTGGGTCATTGCTGCAATCTCGGTTGCCCCGGCCTGCCTGTCGGCTGATACTCCGCCCTCGACTCAGCGTCGCAGTTATGAGGCGACGGCTGTGAAGGCCGAGCGCTTCTTCAGATACAGGGAGTGGGCCAATGCCGCGGCCATGTACGAGCTGATGCTTGAGGAGCAGCCTAAGGTATGCGACACGTATGCCCATGCGATAGTGACAGCCGGAATGCGCTCGCTGCCTGACTATGAGATTGCGCTTGCCCAGAAGGCGCAGGCCAATCTGGTGCCTGTCGACTCGCTGCTTTATGGAGTGCAGCGTGTGAGTTTCTCGCTCGGAGAGACATCGCAGTATGAGAAGTTTCTGTTATTGCTTAAGGAGCGGCAGAGGTGGCTCGGACGCAGTATTGACAAGCAGCTGCTGCAATATTATCTTTTCCGCCGTAATGCTCCGGAGATAGAGAAGTACAGTCGTATAATGCTGTCGGGTGCTCCCGACAATGCTGATTTTATGCTCGCTCTCGCGCAGGGCCAGTTGCTTAACGGCGACTATGAAGGGGCAATGACCACCTACAGGAATGTGCTTGCGATATATCCTGACAATTATACCGCCCTGCTTTATCTCGGCAACTACTGCAAGGACAATGGTAAGGCTGTCGACGCCCTGCATTATTTCCGCAGGGCACAGGCGTTGAAGCCTACTCCGTATGTTGGGGAATGTATATCGCGTCTTGAGGCAGGAAGGTGAAATTTTTATAAATGCCACACCATAAACAGCAGTGGCGGCGTTATAGATATATAACATGACCATAATATGAAAGGTATAGTTCTCGCCGGTGGTGCCGGCACTCGTCTCTATCCTGTGACAACAGGAGTGTCAAAGCAGTTGCTTCCGATATATGATAAGCCGATGGTATACTATCCTGTGTCGGTGCTGATGCTCGCGGGCATACGTGATATACTGATTATATCGACTCCCGACGACCTGCCTGCGTTCAGGCGTCTGCTTGGCGACGGCAGCCGCCTCGGCGTAAGATTCGAATATGCCGAGCAGCCGCGTCCCGAGGGGCTTGCCCAGGCGTTTATTATCGGTAAGGACTTTATCGGAGATGATGACGTGGTGCTTGTGCTCGGCGACAACATATTCTACGGGCAGGGCTTCAGCGGAATGCTCAACGACGCCTCGCGTATAGTGAAAGAGCAGCGTGATGCAGTGGTATTCGCCTATCAGGTGCAGGATCCCGAGCGCTACGGTGTGGTAAGTTTCGATGAGTCGGGAAAAGCCATAGACATACAGGAAAAACCTGAATTCCCGTCGTCGGATTATGCCGTTGTCGGCCTGTATTTCTATCCCAACGATGTGGTGAAGGTGGCATCGGAGGTAAAGCCTTCGGCCAGAGGCGAGCTTGAGATTACGTCGGTCAATATGAATTATCTCGGGCAGAACCGTCTGAGCGTGAAGAAATTCGGACGTGGATTCGCATGGCTCGATACTGGTACTGTCGACTCGTTGCTTGAGGCGTCGAATTTTGTGGCTGCCATCGAGAAGCGTCAGGGATTTCAGATTGCGGCGCTTGAGGAGATTGCTTTCCGCCGTGGGTTTATCACAGCCGAGCAGCTTCTTGAGATTGCGGCCCCGCTTTCGGGGAATGCCTATGGCGCATACCTCGTGCAGCTTGCCAATGACGGACCCAATCCACGGTAAAGTCAGTCTATATGGCCAAGCATTATCCATTTCTTGATTTAGGAAAAGTAAATGCCCCTTATGCCGCGGCTCTGAAAGATGCTTGCGCGCGTGTAATCGACAGCGGCCGATATATCGGCGGTACTGAAGTAGAGGAGCTGGAGCATGAGCTGGCAGGGCTTGTGGGCACACGTCATGCCGTAGGGGTGGCGAGCGGTCTCGACGCGCTTAGGCTTACCCTTATGGCATGGATTGAGCTGGGGCGTATGTCGCCCGGCGATGAGGTGATTGTGCCGGCCAACACATATTTCGCATCGGTGCTGGCGGTGAGTACCGCCGGTCTGAAGCCGGTGCTTGTCGACGCTGATGCCTCTACCCATAATATTGACACTTCCTTGCTTGAGATGGCTCTGACGCCGCGTACGCGTGGCATCATGCCTGTGCATCTTTACGGTCGTCCGGCCTGGGACAATCGTATTGCGGATTTTGCTTCGGCCAACGGATTGCTTGTCATCGAGGATGTGGCTCAGGCTATAGGGGCGTCGCTCGCCGACGGGCGGTGCTGTGGCACGTTGGGCGATGCCGGGTGTTTCAGTTTCTATCCGACAAAAAATGTAGGTGCGCTTGGCGATGCAGGTGCGGTGACTACCGATGACATCGAACTTGCTGATATGTTGCGGTCGCTGCGCAATTATGGCGCAGGGAGCAGGACATACTATTTCGACCATCTTGGCGCCAACTCCCGTCTCGACCCGATACAGGCTGCAATGATACGTGTGAAGCTGGCGCACACCGATGAAGAAAATGACCGCCGGCGGGCGATTGCGGCAATATATGATACGGAGATTGCCAACCCGCTGGTATTGAAGCCTGAGGCAGGGCCCGACAGACATGTATACCACCAGTACGTGGTGACTGCTCCGTGGCGCGACGAGTTGCGGAGCTATCTTCTATCGCGTGGGGTGGAGACGCTGGTGCATTATCCGTGTCCGCCCCATCGTCAGAAGTGCTATCCGGATTTGGCCGGTTGCAACATGCCTGTAGCGGAGCGTCTGGCACGTGAGGTGGTGAGCCTCCCGGTATCGCCTGCATGCACATCGGTGGATGATGCCCGTGAGATTGCTTCTATTATTAATGAATTCCGAATTTGATTTTCCCGACAATGACAAGAGTTGAAGATATCAGGATAACACCGTTCTGCAAGATTGCCGACCGCAGGGGCAATCTTACTGTGGCGCAGTCAGGAACCGACCTGCCGTTTGACATACAGCGTGCCTATTGGGTGTATGATGTGCCGGGCGGGGAGTGTCGTGGCGGACATGCGCATAAGGAGTGTCAGGAAATGATTATTGCGATAAACGGCTCGTTCACTCTTACACTGGACGATGGAGTGAACCGACGCTCGTTTCTGTTGAATCATCCGTATGAGGGTGTGCTGGTGCCGGTGGGAATATGGCGTACTCTTGATGATTTTAGCTCCGGTGCCGTGTGTATGGTGCTTGCGTCACACGGTTATGACGAGGAGGATTACATACGTTCCTACGATGAGTATCTTAAGTCGCGCGGCATCTGATGCGAGACCTGTATCATTAGTAGGTAGGGGAAGTGTATAGTCGGTAATGGATTTATCCGATGCGTGACTTGTCGGTGTTTGTGTCGCGACGCTTTGGATTAGACGGAAACCATCCTTTACGTACTCGCTGCTCCTGCTCGACAACTTCTTTTATGCTCCACAGTGATGAAAATGCCACTACACCGAGCAGGCTTGACCATAGTACATCGGCTACAGCTACGGCAAGAACCATGAATATTATTCCGGCTACAAGAAACCACCAGCGGCATGCTGTGCCGAAGTAATAGTGTCCTTTGATTACAAGTGGGTGAAACAATCCAATAATCAGAAATGTGGCGGCTCCGATGGCCACGCCGAGCATATGATGTTCCTGCAATGAGGCGGTGATATCCATAAATGGGGTGGGGGAGGATGGTGTAGCCCGGAGGGGAATCGAACCCCTATCTAAGGTTTAGGAAACCTCTATTCTATCCGTTGAACTACCAGGCCATAGGGAAAACTGCGACAAAGATACGCAATTAATTGCAAATACAGGCATAATGGACTGCTGAATATCCTGTTTTTCGATATTATCAATGTATGCTTGCGTAAAACGCGATTAATCTATTGGATTGTAGTAAATAAATGCGTATCTTTGCATCCGCATTGGCGCTCGTGGCGTAATTGGTAGCCGCGCCAGACTTAGGATCTGGTGACTTCCGTCGTGGGGGTTCGAGTCCCCCCGAGCGCACACAAAAAAAGCCGTTGGCTGTGTCTTATGACATAACCAACGGCTTTTTTTGTGCGCTGATTTCTCAAACATAAGGGGTAGAGTGAGAAAGAGTTGGACTGATATATAGCTTGTTGAGCAATAAGTGTTGCCGCCAGGGGGCTATAGCTTGGGCCGATTTTCGATATGTGGTGAAGGCGTGTATTATTAAACAAGCTCTTAAGACCCCGTTCACCAATATTTGTTAACGCTGGGGCGGTCAAGCGTCGTGCAGATGTGTTCGCGCAGAGAGGGAG
>NZ_JAIDKI010000110.1 GCF_029051885.1 Muribaculum sp. | reverse complement strand
GTACACTCCTTCGTCACATGTCGAAAATCGTCTCAAGCTATACGACCCTGGCGGCAACATTTATTATTAAACAAGCCCTTACTTATTATAGATTTTACGTAATTTTGCTCTGTAAATCCATCTCTCCCGGCCAACCGATATAAGTCATACGGCACAACAAAAATAATCATGCAATACTCCGCACAACAGATAGCCGACACACTACATGTGGCGACTCCCATATATCCCGATGTTATAATCGATGTACTGCTTACTGATTCTCGTTCCCTGACATATCCTGAGCGTACGCTGTTCTTTGCACTGACCACCCCGTCGGGCGACGGGCACAGATATGTGGCCGAACTATACCGCCGAGGTGTACGAAATTTCGTAGTACGCCGACGTCCGGACACAGCCGATGCATGCTACACCGATGCCAACTTCTTTGTAGTACCTGATGTACGCGAGGCATTGCAGCGACTTGCACGCTGCCATCGCAAAAAGTTTCCTGCTCTGCCCGTCATAGGCATAACCGGCAGCCGAGGCAAAACCACATTGAAAGAATGGCTCCACCACCTGCTTTCCCCCGCCATTCACACCGTGCGGTCTCCGCGTTCATATAACAGTCAGATTGGAGTTCCACTTTCTCTATGGGAAATAACTCCTGACGCGGAACTCGGTATTTTCGAAGCCGGCATTTCCGAGAAAGGGGAAATGGACGCCCTGCGCGACATGATTGCACCGACCATCGGCGTAATCACAAATGTAGGAATCGAACATGCTGACGGCTTCGCATCGCGCAGCGACAAATGCGACGAAAAAATCAGACTGTTCACAGAATGTCAGAAAGTGGTGTACTCTGTCGACGACCCTCTGCTCGCCCAAAGAGCATCATGTGCGATTCAGCCCGACCGAAGCATCACAGTAAGCCGACTTTGCGACAACAATGCGGACGTAAAGATTCATTGCTCAATAAACCGTGCCGAATCCTGTGCGGACATCCATTTTGACGCGCCACACTTCCGGCTGAGCGGAAATGTGACTATCCCGTTTACATCCGAAGCGGCCCTTGACAATGCATCTCTGGCAATAGGCACACTCATTGCAATGGGCATGAATCCGGTGGAACTGCATGAGCGATTCGCTACAATCCCCCACATCGACACCCGACTTAATGTCATCGAAGGTATAAACAACTGCATACTGATAACCGACCGCTATGCAGCCGACTACCAGTCACTCCTGTCGGCGCTCGACTTCATGAACCGTCGGCGCACATCCGGCCAGCGCACTACTGTGATACTTCCCGACATGGAGACAGCAAATGCCGATGACGCAGAGCTGTTATATAAGAATGTCTCCCTCCTGCTTGTCAAATATGGCATTGACCGAATTATCGGAATCGGAGCTGAAATAACACGCCATGCCGACCTGTTCCCTGAAGCAAACTCCGTGTTCTATGCCGGTGTCGCCGACTTCATGGCATCCGAAACGCCTACCGATTTCGACCATTCGCTCATACTAATTAAAGGAGCTGAAAACCACAACACCGAGCAAATAACCGAAATGCTTGAGGCTCGACAGCATGAGACAGTACTGGAAGTCGACCTGGATGCCATGGTCCATAACTTCAATATTTTCAGAGCACAATTGAAGCCGTCGACCGGAATTGTCGCTATGGTAAAAGCCTCCGGATACGGCGCAGGCAGCTATGAACTCGCCAAGACTCTTCAGAATCAGGGTGCGGCCTATCTTGCTGTAGCTGTCGCCGACGAAGCCATGGACTTACGCAATTCCGGAATAACGATGCCAATAATGGTGCTCAACCCGAAAGTCACCAACTACCACACACTGTTCAGCCACAGGCTTGAACCGGAAGTTTACTCATTCGATCTTCTGCATGAGATAATCGAAGAGGGACGCCGACACGGCATCAGGAATTTCCCTATCCATATAAAACTCGACACAGGCATGCATCGTCTCGGGTTTATCGAATCGGATATCGAACAGCTCATCGCCGAATTAAAGTCACAGGACATTGTAACACCACGCTCAGTATTCTCCCATCTGGCCGCTGCCGACTGCCCCGATATGGACGACTATACAATGGAACAGTTTACTATGTTCGAGCGTTGCAGTTCGCGCATGAAAGACGCATTCCCCGACATGTTGCGCCATATCCTCAACTCCACCGGCATAACCCGCTTCCCGCAATATCAGTACGATATGGTACGTCTCGGAATCTGCCTCTATGGAATCCCTACTCTCAACGATGGGAGCCAGGCCGATTTACAGCCCGTAAGTTCGCTGCACACAGTAGTGATATCAATCAAGAACTGGAGTGCAGGAACGACCGTAGGCTATGGACGCAAGGGAGTGCTTTACCGTGATTCTCGTATCGCCACCATACCCATAGGCTATGCCGATGGCCTTCGCCGGGCTCTCGGATGCGGACGCTCCTCAGTATGGATCAACGGCTCACTATGTCCTATTATCGGCAATATATGCATGGATATATGCATGGTCGATGTCACCGATGCACGTTGCGAAGTAGGCGATCGCGTCGAGATATTCGGCCATAACATAAACGTAGCGGAAATCGCCGACAAACTGGACACCATCCCCTATGAGGTACTGAGTTCCGTATCATCACGCGTAAAGAGAATTTACTTCCGAGAATAACCGTAAACACATAGCCCGCCAGACATGTCCCGGTATTCCTATGAATGCCGGGCCGCATCTGTTACATCATTCTTGATATGGCTCTCAGGCAATACTTTCGGCCCCAATATACCCGTCACAAGCGCACCGAGCAACATTACAACAATTGACATTGCAATCACAGCACCGCATCCCCAATGCTTCAGCATGACCGGAATAAAGAACGCACCAAGCACCGCGCCTAATTTACCGATTGCAGCCGATATGCCCACACCGCTGCCACGGTCGATTACCGGATACACCTGCGAAGGAAGTATAAAAGTAATAAGATGTGGCCCGGCATTCAGGAATAGCTCAAACAACACAAACCCGGTTATCGCTACCCACGAAGGCCAATGCAACAGATAGGCGGCAAGCAGAACACCCAGCCCGGCCGCACTCCCTATAAATCCGACAGACTGCATCGACACATGATAATAACGCCTTACCACAGCAAGGCCGATACCAAATCCTACAGTCATAAATACACTGAGCAATATCGTAATCTCGACTGAATTTACGATATGCGACATACGCGTAGCTGTCGGCGACACATAATCAATGCCGAGCGACATGATGAGAATCGGGATAAAGATTCCAATTCCATATACCCCCAGCCCCTCACAGGCCCAAGGCACGCCGGTAAAAAGAATCTTCCGCACATTCTTCCGCACAAAAGCCCACATCGATTCACCCGACTGCCCTTCCGCAACAGCGCTCTGTCGTGGAGGCACAGGCATGTATACATTCTTACCCAGCAGATACCTCACCGCTTTTTCAGCTTCCTGAGTACGGCCATGCGCCATAAGCCATCCGGGCGACTCCGCAAAATGGACTCTCATAAGAAGCATGACTCCTGCAATACCCGTCATGACAAACAACAGGTCGGGCCACGATGCGGCGACAGTCCATCCCCGAATTATAAAGTAGCATAATGCAGCCACCGCAACACTGCCCACCGACGCTGAAGCCTTGGCCACTCCGACCATAAAAAATTTCCATTTCTTCGGCATGATTTCCGAGATATAGTCTGAATCTATACTATACTCGCCGCCGACACTCAGGCCCATAACAAACAGACATATACACAAGAGCCATACCGGATGCCAGAAATATGCTGTAAGCGACGAAACAATCATAAGCAACGGACACACCCTGGATACAGTAAGGTAGCCCCACCGGTCACTCATACGCCCGAACAACACAGTTCCGAGTGTACG
>NZ_JAIDKI010000011.1 GCF_029051885.1 Muribaculum sp. | reverse complement strand
TCTTTCTACGATGGCATAGCCTTTAGCTGTCAGGTAAGAGCAAGCTGCATCTTCGCCTATTTTGCCGAGAGTGTTATGTCTTGCCATCAGGCCAGATGTGAATCAGAATAATTTATAAGAAATGCGGAAATTGACTGAAGGAAATACTTTAAATGCATTGACAATATCCACATAATCTCCGACCTTCCCGTTCACATTCTCAACGTCATTAATCAGGTCAATGCCTTCATGGGTGACGATTTTGGGGCTTCCTCCCCAAAATATCACTCCGGCATCAAATCCGATTGACAGACGTCCGGATTTTCCCACCTCGTTGTTATATCCAAAGCCGAGATATGGACGGAAACGGTTGACCAAAGCCTTAGCTCTTACAAGTCCGTCAGTTCCGGGGCGCATCATATATGGCTGTCCCTTTCGGTATATGATATTGCCGTCGTTATCGTGAATGTCACGGCTGAATGTGCCAACATTGATACCGACAGCTCCACGTTCGATAAGTTTCTCTGCCATCTCAGGTGACATATAATAGTCATCATATCCGGGAATCATGGGTTTATCCCAATAATCACCGCTTTTAGCGAAATCATAAAAATGATTGTAGATGTTTACGGCGAGCAGTGAAGGCATTTCTTCAATAGTATTACGAGCATTGGCAATCTTGTTTGACCCAAGATAAAATCCGGCAGTGATATGCCAACGCTTATCATTCCACGGCATCACGTCTACCATGAATTTGAAATTCCAGAATGACGGACGTCCCTGCATGTCGACATGCTCGTCGACATGTATATTGGTAATGCCATACATCAACTCCTGAAGTTTGTCGAAATTGCTTCCGTTTACCGTATATCCATCTTCTGGGGTAGCACCTTCTTTATAGCTTGTGATATTGAACGACATCGGCACTGCAAATTCCGGCATATAATCTACTCCGGCGCGCAAACGTACCCAATCGGTAACATTGGTCGATACGTCAAGGCCAATTCCTGCTGAGCCAAGTGAGAGGCCTACATCCAGATGATTGAATATATTGCGGTCGATGCGCATGCCCTCAACTGCAGTCGTAGATGGAGCAACAGTCTGTGAGCAGAGGAGAGTGGGGGAGAAAAGCACGGCCAATGCCGCTATGGATGGCAATTTCATTTGATTGTCTTAAATAAATGCGTGTTATCGAGAACCAATATTTTTATTTTGACAAAGGTAAGCAATATTTCGAAACAAAATTAAATTATGTATACAATTAACACGTACGTTAACTTAATTATGAATCAAATATCCAGGTTAATGACATAAATTTCCTATATTTGCAATAAACAATAGCATTCGTAGATATGAAATGTGGACTTGTACTGGAAGGCGGAGCAATGCGCGGATTATTCTCTGCCGGCGTAATTGACGTAATGATGGAGCATAATCTCCGTCCCGACGGCATTGTAGGCGTGTCGGCAGGGGCTGCATTCGGATGCAATTATAAGTCGGGACAGCATGGCCGAGCGTTACGCTATAACCAACGTTTTGCCCGAGATTCCAGGTATTGCGGAATACTGTCGTTAATCAAAAGCGGTGACTTATTCAATGCGGAATTCGCATATCATATAGTCCCTAATAAATATGATATTTTTGATTCAGACGCTTTTGAGCGAAATCCTATGGAATACTATGTTGTCTGCACGGATGTCAATACGGGTAGGGCTGTATATCATAGGTGTTTAAAGGGTGGCGACGGATTTTATGAA
The DNA here is from genome assembly GCF_029051885.1 of Muribaculum sp. GTDB lineage: Bacteria > Bacteroidota > Bacteroidia > Bacteroidales > Muribaculaceae > Muribaculum. The sequence goes on along the minus strand of NZ_JAIDKI010000011.1, from coordinate 2,245 downwards.
TGGGTGCGCGCCTCGGCATCAATGCCATTAGTGTCAAATATAGTCGATATTGATGGCTCAAGGCTTCTTGACGGAGGCATATCCGATTCCATCCCATTGGAGTTTTTCGAAAATAAAGGCTATGATGCCAATGTGGTAGTACTTACACAGCCTGAAGGATACCTGAAAAAGATTCCACGTCTGATGCCGCTGCTGTCGCTGGGGCTGCGTAAACATCCCAGACTTAGAGACGCTATGGCCAATCGCCACAAGATGTATAATGCCCAATTGGAATACGTGCGTCAGGCAGAAGCATCCGGTCGTTGCCTGGTAATCCGTCCGGATGAATCATTGCCAATCGGCCATGTGTCGCATAACCCGGACGAAATGCAGCATGTCTACAACTTAGGGCGTACAGCCGCGCAGAAAAAGATTTTGGAAATTAAAACGCTCTGGCATCAATAAAGTGACTATTATATATTCAGGTAGTCATAATGTTAAAAACTTCCTCCGATGAAAAAGCTCCTCACTATTATTATCCCTGCCGCAGTAGCGGTATTCACGCTATCGGCCGATAATTTCAACCAGACGTTTAATACCCTGCTTACCGACGGCAATCTGCATGCTGCTGACAGTATACTTGCCATATGGAGTAGCGAGTCGCCTGAAAATCCGGAACTATATCCAGCTCGGTTCAATCTGCTTTTAGGCAAAGCTCGTTCTGAAATGATAGTACTTTCAGATGATTCCGGACATCATGGAGAGCAGTTGACGATAACTGACAGTGTTGGAAATGTGGCCGGTTACATATTCAGTGAGACTGTCTGGCAGGACTCACTTGTAGACCTTGCATTCGACGAAATAAATCATGGAATTGCCGCACATCCCGACCGTATTGATTTCAGACTTGGGAAAGCTGCTGCAGGAGCAATGACCGGACGCTGGCTAAAGACAATCGAAGCCATTGACGGATTAATTGACCGCGACGAGCAGAACCACTCACACTGGCTGACAAGCGGGAATACCGAGCAGTCCAATGCCACTAATCTGCTTTCGGATGCTGTATATGACCGTTTTGCTGAAATCCAGGCATCGCAATCGCGTGATATAGCAGAAAAAGCACTCCCGGTAGTTGTCAAAGCAACCAGACGATTCGGTACCGATAATAAAATAATAAATATCGCAGGAGCCCTTAATTATGGTCTCGGCAATGATGACGTTGCAATTGATTATTTTGAAAAAGCCATGCAGATTGTACCCGATGATGCTCTTCCACTTACAAATATAGCGTATATACGATATGAGCAGGGCGATACCGCGAAGGCTCTTGAGATATATCGGCAAATCGAGAACGGGAATTATGATGAAGAAAGTCAACGTATTGCAAAACAAATGATTGCAGAAATTGCAACTCCATTAAGAGATATGAAACAATATGAATATCTATTTCAGTATCTTCCCGGAATTGCCGCTCAAATTGATAACCCTGACACTTTTCTTGATGTGGAGATAATTAATAGCCGCATTCCTGCGCATAATAAATTTCGTTCGCCGTTTCGCGATACGGATATAAAAGTTGAGAATATTCAATACGGAGATGGTTGCAATTCTGTTGTGGTCTGGACATTTCCGATGCCGGAAGATGTGCCGATGTGTCGTTATGTGGCTTTTGTATCAGATGGAACAAGCGGATGTCGTATATACACGCTTGAAAAATCACAGATGGATGTTTGGGTAATAGGCACAATGGACAATCAAAACCACAGCATTGTCGGCGGGATACCTTTGCCGAAAGAAGCAGCCGGCTTTGTCAAAGCCCTGTATGGAAACAAATTATTAAAATAGGTTGCCACAATCAACGATATGGTAGTTTCGGCATGGTGATGATGTGTTTATCAAATGTCGCATAATCTGTATTATGTTAAATTGAGTAAGCGGCAGATTGCTCGTCCCTACTTTCACAGCGATTTGAGAAGCTAATTATTGGTGTCCCATAAACGAGTAGACTCTTATGTTCATCTCGGTTTGATGCCTTGAGACAAGACCTCTCAAACAGAGTCATGAGTCAACTGTCCGATGAAAGAGTCTCAGATATATCGGCAGTCGGGAGAAATCGTATCTTTAAATCGCACGATTAAATTTTTCCGGGCACCAATTAAGACCCCGTTCCCCAATATTTGTTAACGCTGTGGTCGCATATCTCTGAGTGATTTTTGTCTTGTGATGATGGAGCGTAGCCGTAGCTACGTGACTGAAGAACAAGGCA
>NZ_JAIDKI010000109.1 GCF_029051885.1 Muribaculum sp. | reverse complement strand
GAGCACAAGCGCGGCATAGACGCCGGATATGCCAAGTTTGAGACATTCCCGGTGTGGAATCTGTCATTGCGTCATCCTGTAAATATCGCGTATGAGGCTGCCACGGCCGATCTGAATGATGTAAACATGATCGACCCGTTCCATCTCGATGCATATGGCGAGAAGGCGGTCAACTACAACCGCGATATCGAGATATTCCCTGTGCTTGACGCCCTGTTCCGCGGTATCTACGGGTCGAATCCGTATAAGTCGCCTACCGACATGGGTGTCAATATGGTAGGATTCTGTATCAGTGACGACGATGTATGCTGCGATGCTTCACGCAACGAGATTATACGCCGTTACTTTACCGCGCTCAACCGTATGGCCATGGGCGAGAGCAACGATGCCGAAGTCAACAAGATAGCAATGCTTTTCAACCAGGCCGGCATAGACCTCAGCTACCGCAAGACGATAGCTGCCGCACGCGGACGCTCGAAGGAGACCGGAGTGCCTTGCTCGGCGATAGAACTTGCCGACGGCACAATCATCACAGCCAAGACCACGCCTCTGCTGGGCCCGAGCGCGGCGCTGATACTGAATGCCATAAAGCATCTGGCCGGAATAGGTCACGATGTCAGGCTGCTGCCCCAGGACCTTATTGAGCCCATACAGCATACAAAAATCAACTATCTGCGCAGTCGCAATCCCAGGCTCCATACCGACGAGGTGCTGGTGGCCCTGTCGGTGCTGAGTCCGCGTGACGAGAACTGCAGGCGCGCGCTGGAGAAGCTCCCGGAGCTTGACGGATGTCAGGTGCACTCGACCGTAATGCTCGGCGAAGTCGACCACAAGATATTCAAGAAGCTCGGAGTCGGACTCACCTGCGACCCGGCCAAAAAAACGAAGATGTTATCCGGAAGATAATCGATGCCCCCATTAAAGAAAAATTTCGTTAATGGGGGCATTTTTATTGTAAAAGGGTGGGTGGCTTTTGAGAATTTGTGTAATTTTGCACATGCAAGAGCGGATAATCCGTGAATGCATGTATACTGCATAACAAATATACATAATATAAAAGTACATTGTATGAAGAAGCATAACTTTTATGCCGGACCGTCGATTCTTAGCGAATACACAATAAAGAATACGGCTGAGGCAATCAAGGACTTTGCCGGAACCGGTCTGTCCATTCTTGAGGTATCACACCGCAGCAAGGAGTTTACAGCCGTGATGGATGAAGCACAGGCTCTTGTGAAGGAACTCCTCGAAGTGCCCGAAGGCTATTCAGTGCTTTTCCTCGGCGGAGGTGCGTCGATGCAGTTCTGCATGGTGCCTTTCAACCTGCTCAAGAAGAAGGCCGCCTATACCGATACCGGCACATGGGCCGCCAACGCTATAAAGGAAGCCAAACTCTTCGGTGAGGTCGATGTAGTAGCCTCTTCAAAAGACAAGAACTATACATATATCCCCAAGAACTTTACCGTTCCCGAAGATGCCGACTATTTCCACTTCACAAGCAACAATACCATTTTCGGTACTGAAGTGCGCTTCGACCCCGATGTAAATGTGCCTCTGGTTGCCGATATGTCGAGCGATATCTTCTCACGTCCGGTGGATGTAAGCAAGTATGACGTGATTTACGCCGGCGCACAGAAAAACCTCGCGCCCGCCGGAGTGACAATCGTTATCGTCAAGGATTCGGCTCTCGGCAATGTAGACCGCGCTATCCCCACCATGCTCGACTACCGCACCCATATCAAGAAG
>NZ_JAIDKI010000108.1 GCF_029051885.1 Muribaculum sp. | reverse complement strand
TTGAACTACCTACACCTTTTTTATGTGCCATTTTCTTTTAAGATTTAGGGGTTAAGCAATTTCTTTGATTACCACTTTGGTGAAGCACTGGCGATGGCCGTTTTTGCGGCGATAGCCTTTGCGGCGCTTCTTCTTGAATACGATAACCTTATCGCCCTTCACGAGGGGAACGGCTACTTCGCATACTACCTTTACTCCTTCAACGGTAGGAGCACCGACCTTAACGTCACCGTCGGCGTCTACGAGGAGAACGCGGTCAAACTCTACGGTCTCACCCTCTTTCTTGTCATCGCCGAGATAGTGAACATACAGGAACTTGCCGGCCTCAGCCTTGAACTGCTGTCCCTGAATTTCTACAATTGCGTACATTTAACTTATTAATGTAATGATGGTTAACTCCGTCAGGCGAGGCTTCGAAGCCTTCTTCTACGAGCCCGTGCGGAAAAATTGCCCACAAAGTTACTGATTTTGCAAGTGATATCCAAGCATTATCGTCCGTTTTTTTTGTAGAATTCCACAAAAAAACGGACGATAATATATTCAATCAGTGTACTTTTAGACCCCGTTCACCAATATTTGTTAACGCTGGGGAACGGGGTCTTATTCCAAAGTCACCAGAGTGTACTTCTGAGAGCCGATGCCGAGTTTTTCGGCAGCATCGAGGATATGTGTACCCTGCCTCGAATTGATACGCTCAATCAGCGCGGCCTTACCGGGGTCATCTGAGTTGACAACCATGTCGACACATGCGCGGTCAAGAGCCACGGGGTCGAGAGAGGCAAGTATGCCTATGTCGCCCATCTCTGGAGCATCGGGATTACCGTTGCAGTCGCAATCTACCGACAGACGGTTGGCCACGTTGATAAACAGCTTTTTATCGCCATACATATCAAACACCGATTTGCATGCGTCGGCCATCGATTCAAGAAACGCTGTCTGCTCGGCAATGTTATCCCACAGCACGGCCGGGTCGGAAACCTTTCCGGCAGAGTGCACATAGGCTTTGCCGTCGGCCGAGGCAATTCCGATAGCCACATTTTTCAGCGCGCCGCCGAATCCTCCCATGGCATGCCCCTTGAAATGGGACAGAACAACGAGAAAATCATAATCGGCAAGATGGCGTCCGACAAGGTTTTTATCAAGACGCAGACCACCGTCGACAACAATAGCGGTGTCGCCGTCGGCATCCATGATATCAACTTTCGCGATAGCCGTATAGCCATGCTCCTCGGCTGCCTTGAGATGGTCGGCGGTAGTAGAACGGTTGCCGCCATATGCGGTGTTACACTCCACAATCGTACCTTTCACCTCGTTGACAAAAGGAGCGATAAGCGCGGGACTCAAATGATTGCTTTTTCCCGATTCGCCGGTAGATATTTTGACAGCCACATTATTGCCGTCGACATTGCGCCCAAGAGCACGGTATATCTTCAACAGATTCTCAGGATTTATATCCTTTATATAATACACTACAGGCAGCGAGTCGGTCTGCTCGACGTCAGCGGCATTTCCGGCATTGGCCCTGGAGGTGCAGGAACACCAGGCCGCCAAAACCGCCACGGCCAGCACTGCCAACAAAATCACTTTCTTCATACCATTATTAAGAGCTTGTTTAATAATAAATGTTACCGTCAGGGCGGTCAATCGTCGAGCATATTTTCGCTTGTGATGAGGG
>NZ_JAIDKI010000107.1 GCF_029051885.1 Muribaculum sp. | reverse complement strand
CTCCTTCGTCACATGTCGAAAATCGTCTCAAGCTATACGACCCTGGCGGCAACATTTATTATTAAACAAGCTCTTAATTTCCAGGCTTGTGGATAAAAAAACCGTCGACCGAGCATAAACTCAATCGACGGCTACCTGTGAATCTATTATTACCTAAATTGTATTTTTGGAAATCCCTTAACCATTATATAATTATATATGAACCGGGGAGCCATCGATGTATGTCATCGCAGCGCCACCAATAATTACATATAGACGTAACTGAGTTGTTCATATACATTAAATATACATTTGAATATTACTTACAGTGCAAATATATGCATAATCTTTCAATACGCCAAATTTTATTAGGATAAAATACACTCCGCATGCAGAATATTCATATTTTATACACTATTGTTGTATATAATCATCTATGAAACCAATTCAATCTGCCAGATGTTGATATTTACAAATCATTAATCTACATAAGTCAAACCTAACATATACATAAAATGACCAATTCACCCCTACCAGTCAATCCAAAAGGCGGCAGACTAAAAGGATTGCGCGGTCAGATTCTGACATTCAAGGCCGATCCATTCCTCAATAACGAAGAGAAATGCTACGATTATATTACCGACGGCCTTGTAATAATACAGGACGGACATATAGTTGATGTAGGAAATTACCCGGAAGTAGCTCCAAAATATCCCCAACTCGGACAAGGAGATGTCGACACATATGAGGATGCACTTATAATGCCCGGATTTATAGACTGTCATGTACACTATGTGCAGAGTCCGATGATCGGCTCTTTCGGCGATACACTGCTCAACTGGCTCAACCAATATACATTCCCCACAGAAAGCAAATTTAAAGACAAGAAATTTGCCGATGAAGTGGCGAGGGAATTTTTCAAACAGCTCCTTGAGCAGGGTACGACTACCGCCAATGTATTTGCCACGACATTCGAGAGCAGCGTAGACGCTTTCTTTGAAGAGAGCGAACGCTATGATACCCGAATGATCAGCGGCAAAGTGCTGCAGGACCGCAATCTGCCCGATTCGCTAAAGGATCCCGACACCGACCAGTCGATAGTAATCGCCGAAAAGCTGCTCAAGAAGTGGCACCACCGTGGGCGCCAGCTGTATGCCATCATCCCCAGGTTTGCACCGACCTCCACTCCACGGCAGCTACAGCTTGCCGGCGAACTGTATCAACGCTATATAGACCAGGGTGTGTATATGCATACCCATCTCGACGAGGTACAAAGCGAGATTGACTGGGTGACACAACTATTCCCTGACCAGCCCAATTACACCGAGGTATACCGGCACTTCGGCCTCGTCGACAAGAGGTCGATAATGGCCCACTGCTGCATAGTGCGTGAGGAGGAGTGGCAGACTCTACATAAGTGTGACTGCGGAATCGCCCACTGCCCAAGCAGCAATCTCTTCCTTGGCGACGGTGAATTCAAGTACTGGGAGGCAAAGGAACCGAGCCGCCCTGTACGCACCGGCATGGGTACTGATGTAGGTGGCGGCACAAACTTCTCCATTCCCCGGCAGCTCAACGAAGCATACAAGGTGGCAATGCTGCAGATGAAAAATCTCGATGCTGTAAAAAGTTTCTACCTTGCCACACGCGGTGGCGCCGAGGCTCTTCATCTGGAGAATACAATCGGCAGCATCGCTCCTGGGTATGAAGCGGATATCGCAGTACTCGACCTGAAGCCCTCGGAGTTCGCTACATGGCGTCTGAAATTCTCAAGCACTATTTTCGAGAAACTGTTTGTGCTCATGACTCTCGGGCTCAACAATTTCAACAAGGCCACCTATGTGGCCGGCCGAAAGGTATACGACCGCAACCGCGACAGGAAGTGGATGTATGCATCAGAACTCGACAAGTAATATTCCCTGATTATGACAACCAACAATACATCTACAAATATAGCTCCGGCCAGATATAGACTGGGAGGCCCGATGGCATGGTGGGTATGGATTCTCGTAACGGTGTTTACCATCTACCTGTTCAACGTACAGACTATGTTCAGCGTAGTACAGGGTGATATAAAGTCGGCTCTAAGCCTTGACGAATCACACTTGACCCTCATCGCAGGCACATACACATGGGCATTCGCTATATTCCAGTTTTTCGGAGGTGCCTTCCTCGACTGCTTTGGTTCGCGCAAGGTACTTATCCCGGCATTTATTTTCGTGACTGCCGGAGTATTTCTGTACGGTCTGGCGACAAGCTATACAGTAATACTGCTGGCTCAGGTGCTTATGGCGCTGGGAGCCTGCTGCGGATTCGTAGGAGCAGGATATATCGGAGGAGTATGGTTTGGAATGGCGGCATATGGCACTATGTTCGGATACGTACAGGTGCTATCCTCTCTGTCGAGCGCCATACAGCAACCGATTACCGAGGGGCTTCTCGCCCATCTCACCTATGAGAAACTGTTTATATACCTCGGGTTCTTCGGCGTGATGCTGGTAGTGCTCGCTATATTATATATGAGAAACCCGACTCCGGTAGTTACAAAGAAAGACCCGTTTAAAGTAGTTGCAGGCAATCTCAAGCAGATAGTAAAGATGCCCCAGATGTGGATTGCAGCCATGTGGGGAGGTATTGTATTCGGACTCAATCTTGCGTTGGGTGTTGTTTGGACTCCCAAGCTGTTTACCGAAGCCGGTTATACTCTTGACAACGGCAATCTGGGCTCGGCACTGCTATGGCTCGGTCTGGCAGTCGGCTCTTGCTTCTGGCCCCAGTGGAGCAACAAGATACAGAGCCGCCGCATACCAAGCATAATCGGAGTATTACTCATGATTATAGGACTGATTGGTGTCATCTATATAAAAATGCCGGTATGGCTTATGGTGACAATGATGTTTGTAATCGGTATGGGTGCGACGGCCCATATGCTTGCATTCAGTGTGGGCGGCGACGTTGCCGGCGGCCCTCTGGTTGGTACTTCAAGCGCCTTCCTCAACGGTATCATGTTCATATTCGGAGGCATACTCCAGAACATCCCATCGTCGCTACACAGCCACGGAAGCGGCTTCCATGGGATGTTTGCCCCCTACCTCATCGCTGCTGTAATCGCACTTGTATTCGTGTTTATACAGAAAGAAACAGCTCCGTCAACTCAGGCTGCATAGCATATCGTCGGGCCGAATCCTATGCAGCCTGACAGAAAAATCCCAACAACTGACAACAATGCCCCGGCAAGAGGTATCTCTATGCCGGAGCGTATTGTATCGGGTGGGAATGCCCCTATCACGGTATCACCAATACCATTTATGTGGTATTGCCCATTATCTTGATGCAGCCTAATTTTGCAGAGTCACTCACAATCAACAGCGATGAAAAAGACAAACGAAACATATACCGTAGGACAACTGAGGGACAAGGTTATATCAGGAAGAGCCATAACCGGTGCCGAGGCAATATGGCTTGCCGATTTTGCCGACAGCAATGAATTGTATGAGGCAGCCGGAGAGATAACCCGATATTTCGGCAAACCGGAATTTAGAGCTTGTTTAATAATAAATGTTGCCGCCAGGGTCGTATAGCTTGAGACGATTTTCGACATGTGACGAAGGA
>NZ_JAIDKI010000106.1 GCF_029051885.1 Muribaculum sp. | reverse complement strand
AGCACACCGAGACCGCCGGAGTAAATCTTAAGGGCATTGCACAGACCGTACTCCATCGAGAAGTAGCTTACCGAGGGCACATCCTTGCGCATGGGCACCTTCATGTAGGCCTTGAAGTCGGCATACACTTTTTCGATACGTTCCATGAGCTTGGCATCATTGAGGATTTCCTGAAGACGCTCGAAGCCCAGCTGCTGCAGAAGCATCACGGGGTTTTCGCCGACGGCACGCCAGAGATCGGGATTGAGATCACGGAAAAGCGATTTGCCCTCGCTGTTCCATACCCACCAAAGGTTGCGTGAGAGAACTTCCAGCGGCTTGAGTTTTGCCGGGAGGTCAGATTTCACCATTACGTCGCGCCACACGGGTGCATTAGTGTTGCTTACTTGAAGTTTCATAAATTATATTTATGTGAATAGAGTTTTTATTAATCCTTACTGTACGTTAATATATATATTACTCTATATATAATAATGTATACCGTCCATCAGTCGGAGGTCAACCCTCGGTGACGCGCATGCGGGCACTGTCGAGAGCGATTCTGAATGCATCTACATAGTATTCGATAAAATAGCTCCACGCGGCAAGCGATGCCAGATTTATGGCACGGCTGCGTATAAGGGTTGTCTGCTGCTGGTCGGCTGATATCAGATATTTAAGAGAGTTGGCGATGCGTGTGGCCACTTCGTCGTAATTGAAGTCGCCTCGCGCTATGACGTTGACACCGCATGCGTCAAATGTATTTTCGTCGGTGGCAAGTACCCATTGTCCGAATCCCGAAAGGGTTGTCGTGACTGTAGGCACACCGAAAGCCACACTTTCGAGCGGCGTGTATCCCCATGGCTCATAGTACGAGGGGAACACCGTGGCATCCATACCAATCAGAAGATCGTAATAAGATGTATTGAATATTCCGTCGGCACCGTTGAGATAACATGGCACATAGATTACGTTGACCTTGTCGGTCTTTTCGTTGGCGAAGCCTATCTGGCGTATACGGCAGATAATCGGGTCGGAGTCGGGATTGTTGAGAGTGTGGGTAAGCTCCGGCTCGGGAATGCGGGTCTTGCGCTTGGCAGGGAGGGTGTGCTGCAGATCGGGACGCGGGTCGCGACACCATGCGGGCACCATTACAAATGCCACTACCGTACGATTTGGGGCAAGATCGCGCAGACGCTCTATTGCGTCGAGATACAGGTCGATGCCTTTGTTGCGGTATTCGCAACGTCCGGATGTGGCTACTATAAATGTATCCTCGGGGAGTTTTCTTCCGACAAGCGAAGAGGCCACGTTGAGCAGTACTTTACGGGCGGCTTCGCGCACCTTGGGGAATTTGCCTTTGTTGGGCACGAAATTCTGTTCGAATCCGTTGGGTGTCACTACCGGGCGTCGCTGAAGCAGCTGTTCACACTCTATGGCGGTGATGTCGCTTACGGTAGTAAAGCAGTCGGCCTGGTGGGCTGCGGCCTTTTCAAGGGAGTGTTTCGACTCCATATTGAGCTCGCGCGCCATCTGGTCGCCATCGTACGCACGGAGATAATCATACAGCGGTTTGCCGTTGCCGCATATGCTGCGGCCTATACAAGTGGCGTGGGTGGTGAATATGGTCGCTACCGAAGGGAGCACATCCTTTACATACAGCAGACCCATGGCGGTTGTCCATTCGTCGAAATGGGCCACAACGTTTTTGTCACGTATCCCGACAAAGTCGCAGATGCTTTCAATCACAATCCCGGCTGCATGGGAGAAGGCACATGCCTCGTCGTAGTCGCCATAGGCGTGGAGGGAATCTACGCCATAGAGGTCCCACATGCGTCCGTAGAAAGAATCTTTCTCCTGGTATAGGCCATCGAATTTTACAAGTACCACAATCGGTCGTCCCGGCACTTCCCAGCGCCCGCATCTTACAGTGATGCCATAGGGCAGCTTGGCCTGGGCCTTCCATTCTTTCAGCACAGTTCTCGACGGAGTGAAATAAGGTGAGGGGTTATCCTCTGTCCAGACATCGGGGCCGATGAAAATGTTTTTGTCTTTATAAAGATTCTGTAGTGTCTTGGCCTTTGTAGAAAGAACCGTATAAATACCACCGATTTTATTGCACACTTCCCAGCTTGTCTCAAACAGCAGGTCGATGTTTACCGGCTTTTTGTCCATGAAAAATAAGTATTTTGGTTTTTGACGGTGCAAAGTTAGTGATTTTTATCCGAATAGCCCAAATATTAAACAGTTAAAGCGGCAAAAAGATGCCTAAATAACCGTAGGGAGCCTACAGAGGCATTTTTTTATCGCAAAAAATATCGGATTATGATACATGTTTGCAGATTTTTCCTATCTTTGCAATGTAGTTGACACCTCCCCCGTGTATCTCCTCCTTAGCGGTTACCATGAGAAGTGGAGACGAATACAAATGAATTACCCAACAATCTAAACAATACATCAAAACATGAAACCTTACGTAGTAGGCATCGACATAGGTGGCACCAACACCGTGTTCGGTATAGTTGACGCACGTGGCAATGTCGTTGCCAGCAGTTCCATCAAGACAGGCAGACACGCTGATATCAAGGATTATGTAGAAGAACTCAAGACTTCTCTCTTCAATCTTCTTGAAGCCAACGACGCAACCGACAAGATTGCAGGAATAGGTGTGGGTGCTCCCAACGGCAACTATTTCACAGGCGCGATAGAGATGGCCCCCAACCTCCCCTGGAAGGGCAGAATTCCTCTGGCAGAGCTGCTTAGAGAAGCATTCGGCGTTCCCGTAGCTCTTACCAACGATGCCAATGCCGCAGCCATCGGAGAAATGACATACGGTGTGGCACGCGGTATGAAAGACTTTATAATGATTACACTGGGCACCGGCGTAGGCAGCGGTATCGTAGTCAACGGTCAGCTCGTATACGGTCACGACGGATTTGCCGGCGAGCTCGGCCACGTCATCGTGAAGCCCAGCAACGGCCGTATGTGCGGCTGCGGACGCACAGGATGCCTCGAGGCTTATTGCTCAGCCACAGGTGTGGCACGCACAGCCCGCGAATTCCTCGAGACCCGTACCGACAAGTCGCTTCTGCGCAACTTCGCCATCGAGAGCATCACTTCCAAGGATGTATATGACGCAGCCGTACAGGGCGACAAACTTGCCAAGGAAATCTTTGAATATACAGGCAAAATCATGGGCGAGGCTTTCGCCAACTTCATTGCCTTCTCAAGCCCCGAGGCAATCATCCTGTTCGGTGGCCTGAGCCGTTCGGGCGACCTTCTGATGAAGCCCATCAAGGAGGCTATGGACCGCAACACTCTCAATATCTACAAAGGAAAGACCAAACTGCTCCTTTCAGAGCTTAAAGAGAGCGATGCCGCCGTGCTTGGTGCAAGCGCACTTGGCTGGGAGGCACGATAAGCGAGCATAAAAAAGACACTTACATAAATGTCCGGATGGACGCTCTGTTCATGGGCGTGGTCCGGATATTTTTATTATCCTGCATACAGCATGGCAGACAATTATCTCGAAAGAAAGATGGAAGAGCACCGACGTGGGCCGATGCCGGCCTACAGACGGCGTGTGACTTCGCGCGGACTCCCGCCGGGCACTGTATCCTTCCCTTTTCCCGTACGTCGCATCGTGGTTTTACTCGCGGTGGAGGACCCGGATACAGCAACCGCCGAAGCTCGTGTGGCCCTGCGCGACTCTATTGTAAAGGCTTTGGCTGCTACCGGATGTCGTGTAGCGTTTACAGAGGGCGATATAGTGTCGCGCAACCGCCTGGCCCAAAGCAGCGGAGCCTGCGGCGTTGCGCCAGGAGATATCGACATCGTGTCAGCACGCTGGGAAGGGCTCGACTCCTCGGTGACGATAACCGGCAACTCCATGACAACCGACATCAATATCTGTCCTCATTTCGGCGATTCACGACATGCCTGCATACGCCTACCCGCGGCGTGCTGCGACACCGGAGCCGCCGTGCACGCTGTATTGTGGAGTCTGGTCGAGGGAAATGACTACCTGCTTGATACCATCATCAGCATCGGCTGCTGAAACATTATAATCAGGCAGGGTGTTCATTTATTATTAGAGCTTGTTTAATAATAAATGTTGCCGCCAGGGTCGTATAGCTTGAGACGATTTTCGACATGTGACGAAGGAGTGTACTTTATGTACACAACTGAGGAACAGGGCGAAAAGAGGCCAAGATATACGAAACAACCGGTAATT
>NZ_JAIDKI010000105.1 GCF_029051885.1 Muribaculum sp. | reverse complement strand
ACACTTTGCACCTCGACCGCTCAAGCGTGCTATTCAGAAGTATCTTGAGGATGAACTCGCTGAGATGATTATTAATGCATCGGTGACTTCGGGCTCAAGAATCTGTGTTGGTTATGATGAGGGGGCCGATAAAATCGTCACTGAAATAAATGCTCCCAATCCGGCGGCTTCAGACCGGTGTGAGGAGCCCGACTCTGACAATCCCGGCAATTGATAAAACGGGATGAGATGCGATGTAGAGCATTTTTCCTGGCTTGAAATTATAAAGGCAATCGCCGTGCAATCCGGAAATATCCGGTGCACGGCGATTGTATTTTTCTGCCGTTCTTAGGTCGTTATCAGGATTGTCTGCGGCGACGGCCTATTGTGCCTCCACGTTTTAGGAATATATGTAGCAGTATTATACACAGGAGGGTGGCTCCGATGATTCCGAAGTAGAACATGTAGTTGCCGGCGTAGAATTCGGCTCTGCCTATATAGCACATGACTGCGAGGTATATAAGCAGCAGAAGTGGTAACCAGGTAGATTTTTTCATGGCAAGATGTAAATGTGAATATGTATATGCTATTGTATTGATATATATTAAATGGATTGTAGTATATAGCATGTGATAGGTCACATGCATGTTTTTTACGATTTTACCTCGTCGGAAGAGTCGGGAATCATGATATAAGGCGATTCCTGCGGATTGAATGTGCCGCTTGTGAGTGCATGATAAATCCGCAGGCATGCCCATGCGTCGATTGCTGCATAAATCTGCTGGGGAGCTGTGAGTACAGTCGCCTCCCAGTTGCTCAGACGCTGGCTTTTGGATATACGTTCGCCAAATATTATTCCATATATTTTCTGAAGGCTTGAATCGTGTATAGCATAGCCTGACACGATATCCTGTAGATCGATAAATCCGGCAGGTGAGAATTTGGTGCCACGGTGCATCACGTGAAAGTCATCTTTCAGCGATAAGCCTATTTTAAGTATACCCGGGTCTTCAAAAAAATCACACAATTCTTTGGTGATGCCAAACTTGTTGATTCGGAACAGATAGCAGCATTCTCCGGTGGAAATCTGGATAAGGGCCACTTTGTTTGGGTGACCTTTGCGGAACGAGGGCTTCGTCTCGGTGTCGAATCCTACTACGGGGCAACGCTTTATCGCGCTCAGGGCGCTTGCAGCCTGCTCCGGTGTGTTGACAACCACTATGTAGCCCGGATAGGCCACAACGGGCAACTCCGCGAGTCGCTCTTTGGATATGGACAATATTAAAGTGTTGACATTCATCCGTCTTACTCTTATAATCCCATGAACAGTGGAAGCCATGCCCGATATAAACTATGCAGGATTATGACTTTTATCACCGTAAAGTTACTAATTTATGCTGTAGAGCATGCCAGGGCGCCCCTTGCTATAACTTTTTTTAACTCTTGCGCAGTGAATATGCGGATATCTCAAAGGTTTTTTACATCACGATGAATGATGCCTCCGGGAAGTGTCGGGTGACATATCTGCCGATAAACTCCCGTGTGTCTTTGGCGATGATTTTGTCGCTGTCAAAGAATGTATTGTAGATGACCGAGAATAGTTTTATGCCACGGCTACGGATGGCCTCAAGAGATAAAATGGTATGGTTTATTGATCCGAGCACACCGTTTGTGACGAGTATCATCGGCAACTCATGCCTGGCGACATAGTCGATAGTAAAATAGTCGTCGGTAATGGGTACCATAAGTCCGCCGGCTCCTTCTACAAGGACTACATCGTAGCGCGATGCAAGAGTGTCGGTCGATTTCTTTATAAGGTCAAGGTCTATGTCGCGTCCGTCGATGCGAGCTGCAAGCTGGGCTGAGGCCGGATAGCTGAAGATGACCGGGGCGGTAGTGTGGTCGATATCTTCCGGGAGCATATCTATACCCATTATTATGCGGTGTGCCTCGATATCTTCCGACCATGTGTCATTGCCGGTCTGTATGAATTTCTGGGTTGCGACTTTAAGCCCTTTTTCCATCAGGCGCTTTGCAAGCATGCCGGTTATATATGTCTTTCCGGCATCGGTGTCTATGCCTGATATAAAGTATACTCCATTCATATTTTTTCTGCTATAAGGTAAAGGGGGTGGTACGTAAGGGTGACACTTCCGTCGGTATTTCGCGGATATCCGGATATGATGCGGCTGAGCGGGATACCGGCACCGCGCATACCGTTGACTCCTGTGGCGCGCAGATGTCGCATCACCTCTTTCGGAGTGTCAAATCGCATTGTTATCTCTTCCTGTCGTGACGCCAACAGGCGCATATCCGCGGGAAGTAGTCCGACGAGTTCGCTTAGAGTGAGATAGCGCAGTGGGAGGTTGGTCACTTGTGAGAGTTCGCGCATATTGTGTTCGCCGAATGTTGAGATTACGAGATGACCTCCCGGGGCCAGCACGCGTGAGGCATTTGCGATGAATCTGGCCGGAGAATTAAACCATTGTATTGTCGAGGCACTTACGATGGCGTCGGCTGAAGCGTCGGGCTGATGCGATATCAGTTCCTCGGCATCTCCGGCCACAGTCTCGACCGATTGACATGCGAGTTCAATCTCGGATGGACTCAGGTCCCAGAGAATCATATGCGAGGGCTTCAGTGAGGACATGTAGAGGCGCGTCATTGTTCCGGTACCGAATCCGGCTTCTATTATTGTGCCGGGAGAGCGTACGTCAAGTTCATTCCGCCACATGTCCCAAAGGTGTCGGGCTATCTCTTTCTGTGCCACAGCCTCAGTATCATATGTGGGGAGAGAGCGCCGGAATTTCTGTGCCACATAGTCCTTGTCGATAATTTCCTGGTCTATGATTGTCTGCCAGTCGGGCAGGTGTCCTCCTTCAGTAGTGCGGATTCGATAGGATAGCATGTTCCATGCACGCCTCAGGTTGTCGGCTGGAAATATGCGGTCATTTTCCGCGATTATTGCTCTGTCCCATTGTAATGCCGGATGCATATCTCGGCCCTCTTTGGCAAGAATGCCAAGGATGCGCAATTCCTCGCGTAGTTCATCGACCGGACGGTCGGGCTGTACGGCACGATATCTGGCATACTCCTCCGAGTTTCGGCACATGCGTCTTCGGAATTTCTGCAACGTGGATTCGTTGAGTCCGTCGAGGGTGCCGGTGAAAATAGCGTCGGGTATTCCCCTTGAGTCATCGACAGGATGAGGACTTCCGTTGACGGCAATTGACAGGGTGGGGTGTATGTCGGGATGGCTGCTGCATACTCGCTCTGCCATCATCACTCCCATAGACCATGCAAACAGGTAGATGTTGCGGTAACGTTGCAGTGGCGTGATGTCAAATGATTCGTCGCGATAGTCCCATACGGCCATTATGTCGCAGCCGGGGTATCGCAGCATGCTGATTGCTTCCGCATCTGCACCCCAGCCGAGAAATATCAGAATCAGGTCGTGATTGTCGGTGGATTGGTGGATAATTCGTTGAATCATAGTCTCTGAAGCGTGGCGGCAATTGCCATGCTTACATTTTGGAGGTCAGAATCCGTCAGCGCAGCACTCAGACTGAAGCGCAGTCGCTCAGTGCCTGGCGGAACTGTCGGTGTTCGTATCGGGAGCACTTTCACTCCCTGTTGAAGCAATTTCTGTGAGAGTTCTACCGTGCGGGCGGCGTCCCCGATGACCAACGGCATTATATGGCTTGGCTGTGGGGGAAGAGCTACGTATGGCTCCAATATGGCAGACATTCTGCGGGTAATCTCTTGCAGGCGTTTGCGCTCGGCATCCATCCCGACAATCTTTTCAATTATATATCTGCTCCATCGGCATACCATAGGAGGAATGGCGGTGGAGAATATAAAACTGCGTGCACGGTTTACAAGATACTCGCGTATGTCGGGACTTGTGGCGACAAATGCTCCGGATGATGCGGCTGCTTTGCCGAGTGTGCCTACAATAATGTCGACCATATGGCCTCGCGGATTGCTTTTCACGAGCCCAAGTCCGCGGTCGCCTATGACACCGAATGCGTGAGCCTCGTCGACGTAGAGCATCATGTTGGGGTATCGCTCCTTCAGTGCGATGAGTGCGTCGAGGTCACACCAGTCTCCGTCCATACTGTATACAGACTCGACTACAACAAGGATGCGTTCATATTCCCTGTGGTGCTTCTCGAGCAGACGCTCAAGATGAGAGATGTCATTATGCGGGAAGCGGGCGAATCTGGCGCGCGAAAGCACAATGCCGTCGATTATCGAGGCATGCACGAGCTTGTCGGCAAGTATTATTGTCCCTTCCGAAGCAAGAGCCGAGACTGTGCCTGCATTGGCATGGTAACCGCTGTTGAACAGTAACACCGATTTCCCATACAGTGTTGACAGCAATTCTTCAAGCGCATAGAAATCCTCCTGTCCGGCAGCGAGCAGACGCGAGGCCGACGCGGTAAGCGGAGCCATGCGGTTTTCGGGCATCTCCATGAACTCCTGTTGAAGTCCGGGGCGTGAAGCGAGCCCAAGATAGTCGTTGCTTGACAGGTCGATACATTCCCTGCCCGAACCGGGCAGGGGTATATGTCGGAGGTTGCCTGATTGGCGTAGTTGCTCTAAAGTGGCACTAAAGGTTGGCATCAGCAATGTTTGAAACTCATATCAAGACCCTTGACCGAGTGTGTAAGGGCACCTACGGAGATGAAGTCGACGCCACATTCGCCATAGTCACGGAGAGTTTCGAGTGTAATGCCGCCAGATGATTCAACTTCGGCACGTCCGTTTATGAGTTCTACGGCCTCTTTTGTGCGCTCCGGAGTGAAGTTGTCGAGCATGATGCGGTCAACTCCGGCTTCAAGAGCCTGAAGTATTTCTTCAGTGTTGCGTACCTCAACTTCGATTTTGAGGTTTTTGCCTTTTTCAGCGAGGTATTTTTTTGCAGAGTTTACGGCCTGAGGTATACCGCCTGCGAAATCGACATGATTGTCCTTTATGAGAATCATGTCGAAGAGGCCGATGCGGTGGTTTTCGCCTCCTCCGATTTTTACTGCCATTTTCTCGAGCATACGCATGCCGGGTGTGGTCTTACGCGTGTCGAGCACTTTAGTCTTAAGTCCGGCAAGGCGCTCCTGATAGCGTGCGGTCATTGTGGCTATGCCGCTCATGCGTTGCATTATGTTGAGCATCACGCGCTCGGTCTGTAGCAGAGAGCGCACAGGGCCTTCGACTACAAATGCGATATCGCCTGGCTTTACGTGAGCACCGTCGTTTATATATTGTGTTATCTTTAGAGAAGAATCGAATTTCTCAAATACCTTTTTTGCAATCTCGATGCCGGCAATAATACCTTCCTCCTTGATAAGGAGATGCTGGCGGCCTGTAGCGTCGGCCGGGATTGTGCTGAGTGTGGTGTGGTCGCCGTCGCCCAC
>NZ_JAIDKI010000104.1 GCF_029051885.1 Muribaculum sp. | reverse complement strand
CTCCCTCATCACAAGCGAAAATATGCTCGACGATTGACCGCCCTGACGGTAACATTTATTATTAAACAAGCTCTTACACTAATAAAATGAGAATCCTGTTTGCATCAATTCTGTCGGCCATTGTTCTCCCTGTGATGGCCGATACTCTGGTACATGGCACTGTCACGGATATTTCGGGCACACCGGTGGCCGGAGCGGCCATATCCGACGGCCATGAGGTAGTGCTGACCGACCCGTCGGGACACTATTCTCTGGTGTCGCCGCTTGATCTCGGCTACGTTTTTGTATCTACCCCCGACGGATATGAGCCGGCCGAGCGACTTGGCAACCGCCCTAAATTCTGGCAATACGTGTCGGAAGGCGAGACGTCGCCTGTCGATTTCCGTCTGCGGAGGCTTGCGGCCGATTCGTCGCTTGCGGTGATTGCCGTAGCCGACATTCAGATTGCAAACCGAGCCGGCGACCGCGAGCGCCTGCGCGATCTGTACGTGCGCGATCTCAACCGTGCTGTCGACTCGCTGCGTTCATGCGGTCTGAGCCCCATAATTCTGACTCTCGGCGACCAGACATGTGAGTATTACTGGTATGACAATAATTATGGACTTGCCGATTTCAACAGGGAGTTTACAGTCAATGCTCCGGTATATCATACCATGGGCAACCACGACAATGACCCCTATTTTGCCGGCGATATCCCTGCCGCCACCACATGGCATCGGGAGATGGGCCCGTCATACTATTCCTTCAACCGCGGAGGCTCCCACTTTGTAGTGCTCGACAATATTCTGTACAATAATGCCGACGGCGCTCCCGGCCATCATGGCAAACGCGACTACCGCACAGGCATGACTTCCTCCCAGCTCGCATGGCTTGAGCGCGATCTTGCTTCCGTCGGGGATAAGAATGCGCCCTTGTTCATATCCATGCATGGTGTGTTGCTCAGCTATCCTGTGGCTGAGGGCGACACGGTTAAATCGGTCTATCGTATGACCGACGGAGGTCAGCGTATCGACTCGTTGCTTGCACCTTTCCGCAGGGTTAATGTATTGTCGGGACATGCCCATAACAGCCATTTTCAGCATACTCCCGACGGACGCATACGCGAGTACAACTATCAGGCCGCCTGCGGCACCTGGTGGCCCGCACGTATCAAGCCGCCACGTCCCAATTTCTGGATGGGCGGTGACGGCGCTCCATGGGGATACGCTATATGGAATTTCTCCACTCCGGAGCCTACTCAGCTCTACAAGGGATTTGCCATGAGTCCCGACTGTCAGATGCGCGTCTACGACCTCAACTGTGTGGCTATAACCGACACGACCCTCACTAAGGACTATCTGCCAGGCGATGAGACCAACCGCAATGTCGTGCTCGCCAATGTATGGGCCTACGAGCCTGGATGCACTGTGAGGATGTATGAGGATGGTCGCGAGCTGAAAGTGACACGCGTCAAGGCGCAGGACCCGCTCCACTTCATGCTGCGCGCAATCCCCCTTAAGGCCGAAGGGGTGGCTGTAAACAAGTCGCTCATGCCTGAGAAAACTGCCCACATGTTTCGGGCTCGTGCTTCACGCCCCGACACACCTGTCAGAGTCGAGTTCACCGATATCCACGGCCACAGATTCACCACCACATTTTCACGCCCCTCGCAAGCTGTTGATGTGTGGCAGGGGAATATGAATTGAAGTCAGGATACTTTTGTCTCTGAATTTACAAGAAGAAAATTAACGGGGCGCCTTCGTTGAGTGAAGTGCGCCCCGTTGTATGTTGGATATAGGTGGGTTTCTTGGATGGCAGATTCGTGCAGATGATTATTTTTTCATTGCATCCTTGGCAGGGTCGGCCATTGCGTGGCGGTATCCCTTTACACGGTTCCAGGCACCGCGAGTGAAGTCGGGTACCTCTACCGGTGCAGAGCCGTTGTTGATGGAAATTTCCGACAGGGGTATGAGCGAGCACCATTCGGCCAGGTCGTATACATCCATGTCAAGAGGCAGACCGTTGCGCAGACAGTAGATGAGACGGTAGTCCATTATATAGTCCATGCCTCCGTGACCGCCTACCTTTTTGGCCTGGTCACCAACCTCGCGTATGATAGGGTGGGTGTATTGTTCCTCGAGAGCCTTTTTCTGAGCTGCTGATATGAAGCTGTGGGCGGTGAGGTTTTCATGGTCGGGCACAGTGCCGTTGTCTGCAATCTGTTCAGGCTCGAATGCGTATCCCTGCGATGGGTATTTGTTGGCAAAGCCTTTGGTGCCGGTAAGCTGGTACATACGTGAATAGGGCCTCGGGGTAAGTACGTCATGCTGTATATGGAGAGTCTTGCCGTTGGCTGTGCGTATCATTGTCATTGTGTGGTCGCCGTTGAGGAATTTCTCAGGGCGTTTGCCGGTTGTCTCCTCTATGTACGCCGGGCCGTTGACTGCCTTGGTGTCCATCGACACAAGTGTAGTCATTCTGTCGCCGCGGTGCATGTCGAGCAGCTGGCATGCCGGGCCTACGCCGTGGGTAGGATACACGTCGCCGCGGTGGTCGATGTTATACTTCAGGCGCCAGTCGTTGTGGTAGTATGGCCAGTATTCTTTCAGGTCGTGGATATAGCTGCCCTCTACGTGGAGTACCTCGCCGAAAAGTCCCTGCTGGGCCATGTTCAGAGTGTTCATCTCAAAGAAGTCGTAGACACAGTTTTCGAGCTGCATGCAGTGGCGGCGAGTGCGTTCGGAAGTGTCGATAAGCTGCCATATCTCGTCGAGATTCATAGCAGCGGGAACCTCGATTGCCACATGCTTGCCATGCTCCATGGCATATACACCCATTGGAGCGTGCGTCTTCCAGTCGGTCACGATATATACGAGGTCGATATCCTTGCGTTCGCAGAGTTTCTTCCAGGCGTCTTCCGAGCCGGAGTATCCGGCGGCGTCAGGGAGGCCGGCGCGGCGCAGTATCATCTGGGCGGAGTCGACGCGTGCAGGCTCAAGGTCGCACAGCGCTACTATGCGTGTGCCCGGGATATGGGTGAAACGTTCTACAGCGCTTGGACCGCGCATGCCAAGACCGATGAATCCGATGCGTACGGTGTCAATCGGCGCGGCGGCAAATTCAAGCATATCGGTCTGTCCTTTCGCGCGTTTGGGCACTTCGGTACGGATAGTGTTGTATGCATTGCATTTTACTGGAGCGGGAGTGCTTTCTGCGGCACTGATTCCCGGTGATAAGGCAAAGAGTGTTGCAGCGAGGAGAGCGATTACTTTTTTCATGATGTAGTTTATGTGAAAGATTAATTGTGAGTTACAAAATTAGATATTGGCGGTATAACTCGCAAATCTTGTATGAAAAAAGCAATCGTTGATGTGTATTACGAAAGCCGAAGGTTTCGTATCGGTCAGAATGAGAACTGGGCCATGATTCCAAACCGGTGGGCCCAGCGGTGGGCTCCGCTGAAGTTGCGGCGCACTCCAAGGTCTATTTCAGCCCCCATCTGCATGCGCGGTGTCAGATTCCAGAATATATTGCCTACACCAAACATGCCGTACTTGTATTCATCCGGGCTTACGGCTTTCGAAGGGAGATACCGTGTCTGGCTTGCTGCAACCGACATAAACAGATTGGGGAGGAAATTATACTGCACACCCAGGCACCATCCGAACGATGCCGGAGCATACAGCTGTCCGGGGATGTCCGGGTCGCCGATGAGGTCGTAGCTACCCATCAGCAGGTCGCCTCCCAGACTCTGGTAGCCGTGTCCGTAGCATACGTTGGCATATGTGGTGATGGCATTTGTCGGACGCGCTACCGAGCTGAGAAGTAGTCCCCATCCTGTGGTATTATGGTTTCGTCCTTGTATGAGGTCGCGGTATGAGAGGGTACGCACTATTCCGGCCAGTCTTACATGTTGTCCCGCCGCCCATTGGTATTGCAGAAATGCCGCGAAGTCAGGCATCCAGGGACTTACTTTCTCGGTTGATTCATTGTCGGCCCCGATAGAATTCTCAGGAGCCTCGATTGATACCGCTACTGTCCAGCGGTCTTTGAATGTGGGCATATAGCGCACCAGTACCGAAGTGGGAGATATTTTGTTGTTGGGTCCCTGAGCGTCGACAGTAGGTGGCAGCGCCGCAGGGTCGCTGAATGTGGAGTTGGTATAGCCGATAGTGAAGTCGTTGATTATGGCATATGCTTTTTTAAGCTGGAACCCGAGATACTGGTATCCGTTGAAATTGGCTTCGATATAGAGCTGGTATTCGCCAAGCGCCTTGTTGCGTCCCAGTACACGGAAAAACAGTGCGGTGCCTGATGGAGAGCTGCCTAGGTGACGCATGTCGGCGGGGTCGGGTTGCATAGGGATTAGGTATGGTGCGAATCCTCGTGACGGTATCGCTCCTCCCCAGTCGTAGTATGCGCGCATCCTCACACACCCTCCGATACCCATGGCAAGCTGGGCGTCTTTGCTCAGAAACATGAAGTAGGGGGCAGCCGGGTCGGAAAAATGGCGGAACTGGTCGTAATAGAACGTCGAGATTTTCTGGCGTATCGAATCAACATAGGCCTGAGTACCCGCATCGGCCGGACGTCCGTCGATATATATTATCTTATGAGACCCTGCAAGTGAATCAATCTGCTGGTCGGCCAATGGCTTTTGTGCGTATAGACCGGTAGCAAATATGATAGAGCCTGCTGCAACGACCAGTGCCGTTACGCCGCGTTTCATGTATCTTAACATCATGTGTGAATTTTGTTTGGAGAATTATAAATATGATTATTAAACATACTGTTTTCAACTTTTGTTTGTATGCCTCTTGTTCATGCTAACGTTTTATAGTTGTTGCTGTTTTGTAAGGCCGGATGATACCGGCAGTGTACTTGATGGAGTAGGCGTGTTTCGTTTTGAAAAAAATTGGTAAAATTGTTTTTCGATATGTAAAAATATGGTTATATTTGTTGCCGACTCAGACAAATCGGTAGACTGTGAAAGCTGCCGATAGTCCATGAAGACCATGTATTAACTCATCTAAGACCATAAATGATTGATAATGAGAAATATAATGGGGAGGGGTAGAAATTACCCTTCTATATGCCTGAATGACAGTGCGGTCATACGGCGAAATATCGGCGTCAGAAGCCAACGTTATTTTGCTATTGCAATAGCCATGCTGGCGTTATTCTCATCGGCATCATGCGGCCGGTCGGATAGTGACAGCGAGTATATCGAAACTGAAACTCCGGGCGATACGCCTGTACTTCCTGAAGAAACGATTGATTACACCGGGCTGAAGAGATTCATCTCGGAGAGTGTCGACAACTATGATTACTGTCGTACAATCACCGCCGCCGGCGAGGAGTTCCGGCTCGTATCCGTAGGTGGTAGAAATGTATCGGTAGCCAAAGGTGGAGTGCCTTATATCCTGGCCGGAAGCAGAGGCGATATCATGGTCGACGGCAAGACTCTGAGAGCTGATGCGGCGCCGGATATCTCTCCTGACATAGCTCCTGTCGTATCGGTCGGCTTGTCGGGCAATCTGTTGATTGATGGGGTTGACATCGGGGTGAAAGCCGGAAAGACTCTTCACTGTGTGGTAAATGCCCGCAAGCATATATATTTCTGTTTCGCCGACGGGACAATGACTGTAGGAAGCGAGATGTATACGCCCTACAATCCTGCCCTTCCCGAGAATTGCGGTGAACTGAATCTACTTTTCATAGGCAACAGTTTTACAGTCGATGCTACCGAGCATCTTCCCGGAATGATTTCAGCATCGGGTATCACCGGTGTGAATATGACACGTCTTTACCATGGAGGATACACGCTCCCTGAATATTACTCCAACTTTTATACATCCGGGGTCTGCGCTCGCTATGACTATTCAGCCAGCGCTAAGTCGTGGAGCGGCAACAGTACTCTCGACGACAAACCTTCCGATGCGTTGGCTGCCCGCGATTGGGATGTAATCGTAATCCAGGAGCACACCGGCCGCAGCGAGGCATGGTCGTGGCCCGGAGTGCTTGAACCGGCTGTCGAGGGATTGCGTGATATATTCTATACATACCGCAAGGATAGCCGTCCCACGGTCGTCTACCTCATGTCGCAGACCTACAGCAACGGCTCCACGGTGTTGCTGAACTCCTTCGGCAACAGTCGCGATAAGATGTTTGCCACTACATCGGGTGTTGTGAAACAGCTGATGGCCGACACCGGAATCGATGTTGTCATCTCTACCGGAGCCGTGCTGGAGAATCTACGCACATCAAGGATTAATGCCGACAATGGCCTCCAGCTTACCCGCGACAGCTATCACATGGACCTCGGTATTACACGCTATGCCGCTGCCTGCGCGGTATTCGAGACAATAATCACCCCGGCTACCGGAAAATCCGTTGCCGACTGTCCTTACCGTTATTCCGTATCGTCGACCGAATCGGGGAAATACTGCACTCCCGTTACCGACGACAATGCTCCTATAGCACAACAGGCCGCACATGAGGCTGTACAACATCCCTTTGCCGTAACGGCAATAAAATAAACGTGTCGGGGCGGTCACGCCTCCTGCGGCACGTTGCCCCGACCTATACCACTTTATGCATATTCTTAACCTTAACGTGTAGATACTTGAATTATTAACTAACCCAACATCTAATGAAACCAAGAAGCATTGTTACAACAGCCGACACTCTGCGTGGTATCCTGATGAGGATATCCGTAGTGATGGTGTCGTTGCTTATGTGCGTGCCGCCGGCATTCAGCCAGGGAGCAGGCGGTATGGTAAAAGGTGTGGTAAGCGATGAGACAGGTGAACCTCTCACCGGAGCCGTGGTAAGCATTCCCGGCACCTCGCGCGGCACCTCTACCGACATTGACGGAGCGTATACCATCCGTGCCTCCGTAGGAGAAACTCTGGAATTTGCCTTTATCGGCTACGACAAGCAGCAGGTAAAGGTCAAGGAAGTTCCTGCCACAATCAACATCACTCTTAATCCTAATGCGCAGATGCAGATGGATGAGGTGGTGGTAATCGGTTACGGTACTGTCAAGAAAACCGATATGACAGGATCAGTGACCAATGTCAAGATGAGCGATATCAAGGATACTCCGGTACTCTCGGTCGACCAGGCTCTTCAGGGCCGTATCGCCGGTGCCGATATCATGAGCACCACGGGCGAGCCCGGCTCCAGCACATCGATTCGTATACGCGGTACCCGCTCTATCTCTGCGTCCAACGAGCCTCTTATCGTTGTCGACGGAGTAATGGACGCCGTTCATGACCTTAATGACCTGAATATGGCCGATATCCAGTCGATTTCTGTATTGAAGGACGCATCATCCACCGCTATCTACGGTTCGCGCGGCTCCAATGGTGTAATCATCGTCACCACCAAGCAGGGAAGCGGCACAAGCGGAAAGCCGAATATCACTCTGAAGGCCGATATCGGATTCTCGCAACTCCCCAAAGGCCTCGATATAATGAATGCGTCGGAATTTGCCCAGTATCGCAACGACTATGCTTATTTCAATACAGCCGACGGCAATGACGCTGTAGGCGACGGCACCCCGTTGAGCAAATATCCCTATCCCGACCCATTCTCGCTCGGAAACGGCACCGACTGGGTGAAGGAAATTACCCGTACTGCCCCGACCCAGAATTATGCCCTCTCGATATCCGGCCGCAGCGCCAAGACCAGCTACTACGGCTCGATAAGCTACAATGACACCGAGGGTATCATCGAGAAGAGCGGCATGAAGCGCTTTACCGGGCGACTCAGCCTCGAACACGAATTTGCCAAATGGATTAAAGTAGGGTACAAAGGTACGTACACCCACCGTGACCAGGATATGAACCTCGCCTCAATCGGCGGTACGGCATACTATCAGGCGGCCATATACCTCAGCCCGCTCATCAAGGCTAACGACAACTTCAATCCGCTCTGGAACAACGGACAGAAAATCAATACTCCGCGTTCGACAATCGACCTTAACACCCATAATCTGAAGCGCCGGTCGATGAACCATGCCATCACTTTTGATGTGACCATACTCCCCAATCTCAAATTCCGCAGCCAGAACTCCTACTATACTTACGACCGCCAGACATTCCGCTACTATCCGAGCACACTGCCCCGTAAGGTGGAGGGCGAAGGCGGCGAGGCATACAGGGCCGACTGGAGTGAATATACCCTGTCGAGCGAAAACACGCTTACCTTCAACCTCAACACAAAGAGCGGACATAATCTCGACGTGATGGGCGGTTTCACCGGATATACCTACCACGGCGACAATTTCACTCTCGAAGGTAAGGGATATATGGACGACAACGTCAAGTGGAACAATATGAACGCTGTCCCCGACAAGGAGACATACTCGGCCGCAACCTCCACAACAAAGAAGACCAAGATGTCGGCGCTTGCCCGATTCAACTACAACTACAAGCAGCGCTACTACGTTACTTTCACCGGACGTTATGACGGCGCGTCAAACTTCGCCGCCAACAACAAGTGGGCCTTCTTCCCCTCGGGAGCCCTGAAGTGGAACGCCGCCAACGAAGCATTCCTCAAGGGTGTCGACTGGCTCGACGAACTTTCTATCCGTCTGAGTGCCGGACGTACCGGCAACGACGCCATATCGGCCTACCGCTCGATGGCAGCTCTGTCAAGCACCACCAACGGCTACATATTCGGCGGTTCACAGCCCGTGGCATTCTATCCGAGCCGCCTCGCGTCGCCCAACCTCACATGGGAGAAGACCGACCTCTACAATGTGGCTGCCGATATCTCCTTATTCAACGGACGCCTTACCCTTACCGCCGAGGGATATATATCGCGTACCACCGACCTGCTCCTTACTGTGCAGACCGCAAGCCAGTCGGGATATACCACCCGATTCACCAACCTCGGCAAGACATCCAACAAGGGTGTCGAACTCAGCATCGAGAGCCGCAACATCTCTAACCGCGATTTCTCATGGACCACCAATTTCACTCTCGCACACAACAAGCAGATGGTCGACGAAATCGGTAGCGAGGACTTCGTGTCGGCCCAGGATTCTCCGGGCAATAATCCCTACATGATGCAGGGATATGTGAAGGGATATCCTCTCAACGCCCTGTGGGGATTCAAGTACGCCGGCGTATGGCACAGTGTCGATGAGTTCAACCGCAACAAGATTACCAAGGCCTATGCTCCCCCGTCGACTCTCAACGACGGAAATATCGCCGGCAATCTCGGTACACCGCGCTACTACGATATAAACCGCGACGGTGTGCTCAGCCAGGACGACCTCGTGTATCTCGGCAATGCCGACCCAATCCTTTACGGCGGTCTGCAGAACAATTTCCGCTGGCGCAACTTCCGTCTGGGCGTATACTTCACATATTCTATCGGAGGAAAGATATACAACTACTCGGAGATTTATATGTCGGGCAGTAACTTCACCAACCAGTACCGCTACATGCTCGACTCGTGGCATCCGGTGCGTAATCCTGATTCTGACTATCCGCGTGCGGGTGCTGTCAATGCCCATGTGCCTTCCGACTTCATGGTTCACGACGCTTCCTATCTGCGTCTGAAGAACATCACATTCGGATATACTCTCGACCTCAGCGACAAGTGTAAGTTCATGCGCGATATCCAGTTTACCGTATCGGGCGAGAATCTATGGCTCTGGAAGAAGTACAACGGATTTGACCCTGACGTGTCAAGCAGCGACGATTCGGCCCTGAGGCGTGTCGATATGGGCGCTTACCCCAAAGCCCGGACATTCGTGTTCAGCGTGCAGATGCGCTACTGATGACCGGCATATTCACAAATTATCATAATCAAGACGAATATGAAAATCAAATATTTTCTGACAGCAGTAGCGGTAGCGGTATCGTCGGTTTTTTCCTCGTGCAGCCTCGATGAGGATGTTGATGGATTCTCCGAGCCGCATACCTTCTATAAGAACCGGGCGCAGTGTATCTCGGCTCTGAATTCCTGCTATATCCCGCTAAAAAATATATATACCTACAAGATGATGCTTGCCACGGAGTCGACTACCGACATTGCGTTTGCCCGCTCGGGCACACTCGACGCCGTGCTTGACCTTTCCCCCTCGCAGCCCCGCCACGGTGCCGACGTGTGGACATATTCCTATCGCGGTGTCATGTACTGCAACGCTGCCGAGGCAGGCATAACCAACTCGCCGCTCTCTGAGGAGGATAAGATACCGTTGTTGGGCGAAGCCCGGATAATGCGTGCGTTCTATTACTACGTGCTTACAAGTTTCTTCGGCGACGTGCCTTACTATACTGTCGATGTGACTACTGAGGAGATTCAGTATGAGGTAGCCCACCTGCCGCGTATGTCGGCAGTGGAGACACGCGGCAAGATTATCGCCGAACTACTTGAAATCCTGCCTTTGATGGAGCAGGTACGTACCTCTGATGTCGAAGGCAACCGCTCCGGCGCCGCCATGGGATGGATGCTCGTGACCAAGATGGCCATGTGGAACAAGGATTACGATACGGCTCTCTCCGCCATCGCACACCTTGAGGAAATCTACGGCAGTCTTGACCAGTATCCGATAGATGACATCATGTTCCGCAACAAGAATACTCCCGAATCTATATTCGAGATACAGCACACATATACTGCCGGCGGTGTCAACTACTCGTCGAACGTTGCCGCCATATGTATGCCTTATCCCAAGACTACAGGCGAGGCCATATACAATGGTGTGGAGATACCTATCCTTGGAAAGGATGCCACCGCCTGGTCGCCTATGCTACCTTCGGCATATTTTTCAGGGTCACTGATGTATGAGGGCACTGTCGACAAGCGTGACGCCATCAACCTCATCCACTCCGGCTATGAGGGACAGAAATTCCCCACCACAGGCTATACCGCTTTCGGCCCGAAATTCTGGTGTCCTGGCATGTCGGGTACTTACGATTCCAACAATTACAAGGTGTTCCGCTATGCCGACGCCCTGCTGATGAAGGCCGAGTGCTACTGCATGAAAGAGACCGACGCCGACAAGGCTGTCGAGTATCTCAACAAGATAAAGCGCCGTGCAGGGCTCGATGACTATCAGTTCCGCAACTGGACTAAACTTTTCCAGGAAATCATGGACGAGCGTGCCCGTGAGCTCTTCGGGGAGTTCCAGCGTAAGTTTGACCTCGTAAGATGGGGTGTATGGTACGAACGCACCAATGCCTTTACCGGCTACGACAAGGTGCAGAACAACATGCGTCCCTGCCATGAGTACTATCCGATTCCCGACAAGGAAGTGGTCTACTCGGGCTATGCGCTCGACAACAATGCCTACAAGGCCGACGGTCTATAGTAATCCTACTTATTTTTAATATCAGAACAAATGAAAACATCATATATCAATGTCCGGCTTATCATGGCGGCCATGCTTATGACTCTCATTTCGGTATTTACATCGTGTGAGGAGGATTATAAGTTGGAACTGCCGCTTGCTGTGGCTCAGAATGAGCTTACTCTTGGTGCCGGAGGCGGGTCGACCCATGTGCTCGTATACAGTACCGGCGACTGGACCGCAACCCTCAAGAATCCTGCCGACGCAGCATGGGCCACTATCGACATGGGCTCCGGAAGCGGCAACGGCGAGTTTATATTCAGCTTTACCAAAAACCCCGGTATCCCACGAAAGGCTGTGGTAGTGCTCACCACAGGCTCCGACACAAAGGAGATTGCCATGGAGCAGTCGGGATTTGTGACATCAGCCGAGATGGTGCTCATGAAGAAGAGTTTCCGCATGCCCGCCTGGGAGGCCGCTTCGGCTGTGGCTTTCGATACCAACCTCGGCCTTGCGCTTGACCGTATCACATCAAAGGTAGAGTACGGCGAATTTGATACAGCCGATGGGGCCGACAACAGCGCGGTAGAAACCACACCGGCTACAGCAAATAATCCCGGATGGCTTACCGGTATAGTTGTCGAGGAGGACTCGGTGCGGTTTAACGTCGCCGCCAACTCCGACGGTATGCCCCGCAAGGCCCGCATCACACTGTCGGCCCGCAATACAGTAAGCGGCCGCACATACTCAACCTCCACTATTGTCGTGCAGGATGCCGAGGGAGGCTATATACGATTCAATGCTCCTGACCAGGTTGCCGAGGTTGAATCGTTTGCAAAGACGGTGTCGTTCCTGTGGGATACTAACATGGAGATGTTCTTCAACCGAATGAATATCAATGTAGTGTATCAAGAGCCGGGCGAAGAATGGATTACAGGTTTCGTCATGACACCCCAGGGCCTTCAGGCCAATATACTCGAAAGCCACTACGACGGAGAGCGCCATGCCGACATTACCGTGTCATACAATGGCAGCGAAGGCTCCGTTACAGCCGTGCGCTCTGTATTGCAGGCACGTCCTGCTCTCGAGGTGAGCTTCGCCGACCTGCGTGCGCGTCTTTCCTCGGCCGGCACTGTCGCTCTTGAGCGCGACTATATCGTGGCTCAGGTAATCTCTGAGCCGGGCAATCCCAACCTGGAGACCAATCCGCATACTGCCTGGAACCAGTGTGATCTGACTGAAAGCACCCGTACCGCCTATGTGCAGAGTATCGACGGTGCGTATGGATTGCGAGTGAAGTTCGACGATGTTGCCGACATATCCGCTCTGCCGCGTTACGCGACAGTGAAAATCGCTCTAGCCGGTCTGACTCTTGAGCGTGAGGATGCTCCCGCACGCTATACCCTGCGCGGATTCTCTGCCTCCAACATACTTGAGATGACCGAGGGTACCCCCGCATCGCTTCCTGCCAAAGAACGCCATATCGGTCAGCTCACAGACAATGATATCTACACATTCGTCACATTAAAGGACATGGAGGTATCGCTCCGCTACGGCTCGTGGGGAAATCTCCATAACGGATATCCTCATGTCTCCGACCTGATAACTGTAGGCGATAAGTCGACACACAGGGCCGACTGTATGCCGCGTTTCTTCCGCGACATAAACGGCGATGTGATTCCGATGCTTGTCAATGCCGAGACTCCGTGGCGTTGCGAGGGTGTACATGTGCCCAAAGGCTCAGGCACCGTGAAGGCTGTCGTGGTGTACGCTCCGCTTGACCGTCAGAAGGCCAACGGCGAGATGGGCAACTATCAGATTCGTGTACTCAGCCGTGAAGATATAAATCTCCATGCCACACAGGGATTCTCTACTGTAATCGCCGAGTGGCAGTGGAATTCATCGGCCGACATAAAGAAAGGTACCGACTCCGAGTCGAAGGTCTACGCCAATACCGGCAACGGCGTGATGGATACCAACTGTCCGCTTACCGGTACAAAGACTGCGCTTACCGGAGGTTTCTTCAACCTTACGTTTGCTACAAAGAACCTCTCCAATGCTTTCCGTTATTGCGGACCATGGTGGAATTTTACCGACAAGAAGGGGTACAATATCTCCTGGACATTCTCGACCGAGGGTATGTCAGGCTCCAATCTCACCATGATGATGACATGTGCCAGCGGTCTGCAGGCTGTGCCGGTACCGGTGCCCACATACTGGCATATAGAGTATTCGACCGACGGCACAAACTTCACGATGCTGAAGAAGAACCTCATCATCTATCCTTGCCCCGTATGGGCATATGAGAAAGGCGACTGCCCCGCCGGCAATGCAGAGTACATCATCGACCTTCCCGACTCTCTGCTCGGGCAGCAGTCTGTGACGGTGCGCATGAGAGCGGCATCCGCCAAAATGACCACAAAAGATGGTCTGGCCAAAGGCACTCTGAAGGCTACTACCGCCAAAGTCAATGACCAGTATATGCGCTTCGACGCCATAACTATCAAGTATAACAAGTAACGATATCCTGTATCATGAAATATAATATTCCAATCATCGGAAAGCTGTTGGCCTGTGCCGCCGTGATGTTTTCATTTACGGCGTGCAACGACGACGCTATCGACGATACCGCTTTGATTGAATTCGGCATTTCGGCCAATACATTTACCGTTAGCGCCAATGCCGGACATGTCGATCTTCAGTTGCTTTCCAACCGCAACTGCCGTCTCGACTTTATTGAGGATACACCCTGGGCAGAAATCAGCGTAAGGGATGTAAACGGCGACGCCAAGTTCTATATCGACTATGACGACAATCCATCTTTCCCTCGTATAGCCAAGGTTGTTGTCTCGGCGCAGGGAACCGCTCTTTCCGACACCATTGTGCTGCGTCAGCGAGGAATGATGACACCTGAAGTGAAGGTTGCGTCAGGCTCGCTTGTGCTTGACGGAAGCCGCCCGGGCTACGGACAGGAGGGTATGGAGACCAATCTCGACTTCGACACCGATGTGATTCCCGAAGTCGTGTATACCGGCGGAGAGGGGACCGGATGGATTGAGAGCGTGACCCGCGACGCCGACGGCAACCTGTCGTTGAAATATGCTGCCAACCAGTCGGACAATCCGCGTAGCGCCACGCTTAATCTTACATTTGACAACGGCTGGGGCGAGATGCAGGCGACAACTCTGTTCCTTACCCAGAAGAACCGCAACGATGAGCTTGGACGCAACGTGTCGTTCGAGGATATTATCGGTATGGCCAGGATGAGCGCCGACGTCACAATCGACGACTATTATATCATCACCGGCTATGTGGTGAGCAACCGTGAGTCGCGTAATGCCGGCGACAATATACAGTCGACCCCGACAAGTATCGACTACACGATATGCGACCGCACGGTATATCTCGAAAGCGAGGACGGACGCCACGGATTCAATATCCTTACAGCTACCGCCGATGACAATGTGTTCGACCGCTACGACCGCGTGCAGCTTCTGCTGAAGGATGCCGTGCTCCATGGCGAGAACGATCCTGACCGTTACGAGCTGTCAGGCATCACTACTGCCATGATTGTAGGGCGTACAGCCGGCACTGCCGCCGACATTCCCGTGAAGGAGAAATACATTTCCGAGCTTACCGACGACGACATGTACACTTACGTCACGCTCAAGGACTGCGAGTTCCCGGTGCGCCAGGGCTCTCTGACTCCGATTCACGACGGATATACTCTTGCCGACAATGCCCACCGTATGACCAAGTATCCGCGTCTGATGCGCGACATACAGGGTTCGAGCATATACCTGTATACCAACACTACATGTCCCTATCGCCGCGACGGTCGCCGCCTCCCCTACGGGTCGGGTAAGATATCCGGTGTGGTGGTGTTCGAGTATTTCAAGGCATATGTTTACGGCGACGGGTACGATACCGATACCCACGGACGCATCGGCACATATCAGCTGCGCCATCAGTCGTACGACGACATTCAGTTTAATGCGGAAGAGAGTTTCTCCAATCTCCTCACCGAGTACCGCTACATCAAGGGGAAGGCCAAGGAAACCGACGGCCTTACCTACTGGTACCCGACCTATGGTAAGAACGGCCGCTTCACCCATACCTCCACACGCTATGCCGGATGCTATGGATGTACTACATGGAACTACCTTGGCTGGACAGGTACTACCAAGGGTATTGCACCTTTCCGCAACCATGTGGGCGACGACGGCTCCGGACTCGGTATCATACTTGAGGACGGCACCGACTACAATGCCAATAAGAAAATCTTCAATACCGACGGAAAGGGACAGGGCACAAATACCAACGGCAACGCATGGTGCAACATGTACTGGTGGGAAGAAGCAGCCAATGAGGGCGAGGAGGATACTCCCAACTCATGGCTTGTGGAATTCTCAACAGCAGGTATAACCACCGACCGCCTGTCGATGCAGATATCCGTGCAGGGCGGACGTGCCCTCGAGCTGGTAGGCCCGATATTCTGGAAGGCCGAGTGGTCGACCGAGCGTGATCTTGCCGATGCCTCTAAATGGCAGAAGATAGGCGAGTACCAGGTGCCCGACTTCCCGATATGGAATAACTATCACGAATGGCAGCTCCCGGCATTCAAGCAGATTGATTTCCAGCTGCCGCTCGAGATGCTCGGACACGAACATGTGTATATCCGTCTGACTCCTGTGAGCAAGGCCGCGTCAACATCCTATGGCTGGAATGCCGGCGTGATTGCCAATCCTTACTCGGGAGCAGGAAGCGCCATGGACTATTTCGCCATCCGTTACAATAAGTAACTGGTCGAAATAATCAGACCGGTTGACATAAAATAATTTAGAACAGTTACTTAAGTAATAACAATTTTATCTATCCGCCAGAAAAAATGAAAATCAGAAATATTATATTGATGGCCGGTATGCTGCTGTTTGCCGCCTGCTCCGACGATGACGACAAGCAGACCGTTGAGCAGGTGAACGGTCCGACGGAAGTCAGCGTCATATCATGCAATGTACTTGCCGACAATTCAAACCAGACCGGCGACTTGTCTTGGAAGAAACGCCGGGATGCCTTGCTGGGCATGGTTGAGACTGAAAATCCTGATGTGCTGTGCCTCCAGGGCCAGCACTGGAACCAGGTGATATATCTCGAGCAGCAGCTTGCCGGATATGCTTCGGTCGACTACAATGTCAACGGCAATGACGCCAACACCGGACGCCATAATACTATAATGTATCGTGCCGACAAGTATGCTCTGTTGCAGCAGGGTCGCTACTGGCTCAGCCAGAAGCCAAATACAATGACATATCCATGGGCGTCGAAGGATGAGGAACGCCGTTGTACGGCATGGGTGTTGCTGAAGGACAACGCCACACATGCACGTTTCTATGTGGCATGCACGCTGATGAACGACGGTGATGAGCCTGAGGACATGGATGCGCGCCGCAACAGTGCTGAACTCAACGTAGAGATGATGCAGAAGATGGTCATGGACAACGGTGGCGACATACCCGTAATCCTGGCCGGCGATATGAATGCGTCGAACGATGCTGACGATGCACGCCGCGACTGTCTTGCTCCCTACTACGGATGGATGACCGATGCGCGTACGGTGGCCGCAGATACAAAGCCGAGCTACAACGGGCTTGGCACTCCCGCCCCCGGAGCGCGTCTGACTCCCGACCACATTTTCCTCTACAAGGCTGTTCCGTTGTCGTTTGCCACGCTCGACGGCAACTATGGTGTGGCCTACA
Source organism: Muribaculum sp. (assembly GCF_029051885.1). Lineage (GTDB taxonomy): Bacteria > Bacteroidota > Bacteroidia > Bacteroidales > Muribaculaceae > Muribaculum. The sequence continues at coordinate 8,564 of NZ_JAIDKI010000104.1, read as the reverse complement.
TCTCCGACCACAATCCTATTTCCTGCACAGTCAAATTCTAAGATACGAAGATTATGAAACCAATATATCTTTTGCCTCTCTCCATGCTGTTTGTCGGCCTTTCGGCATGCGGCTCCGATGATGATGACAACATGGCGGCATCGGCCGAAGCGGCCGGTACTCCGATGAAGGTCATGTCCTACAATATCCGTTATTCCAACACCATCGATCTTGGCGATACATCATGGGATTCGCGCCGCCAGCCCAGTATCGACATGATACGTGATGAAAATCCCGATATCATCGGTCTGCAGGAGCCTCGTCCCGACCAGCGCGAGGAACTGGCAGGAGCCTTGGGCGATGTGTATACGATGTACAGTGCTGTCGACAACGGTGTGGCCGACAACCGTACCGGACATACGGCAATCATGTATCGTACCGACCGTTTTACCGTTCTTGACAAGGGCCATTTCTGGCTTAGCCCCACACCTGATGTGGAGTCGCGCCCTGAATGGGGAGCTACCGACACCCAGTATCGTACTACCATATGGCTCCATCTGTACGACAATGTGGCCGGCAAGGAATTTTACTTCTACAATACCCATCTTCCCTATCAGAGCGCCGACAAGGCTGCACGTACTGAGTGTGTCAAGCTCAATGTGGCGCGCATGAAGGAGAAGGCCGGACGCAGTGTTCCCGTATTCATTACCGGCGACATGAACACATCCGCCGACTCCAGGGACGACCGTTCGGGATGTCTTGAGCCATACTTCGAGTGGATGTGGGCCGCACGCGATGAGGCTGTCAATCTCAATCCTGAGGTTTTCAGTTACAATGGTTTCGGCGAGGGTTCGCCTACTTACCGCTGGAATCTCGACCATATATTCTACCGTAAGGTTACGCCGCTCGAGTTTAAGGTGGTCGACAGCGACAGCTATGGAGTGAAGTATATCTCCGACCATTATCCCATCACCCTGACTCTGAGATATTGATATGAAAGCAATCAATATTGTTTCCGGAGCTGTTGCGGTCATGGCGCTGTGCTGCATGCCCGTAGAGGCAAAGAGTGTGGATACTGCCGGCACTCCGATGAAGGTGATGTCCTACAATCTCCGCTACACCAATAAGATTGATACCGCTGAAAATGCATGGGCTGTCCGCAGGCAGCCCAGCATCGACATGATACGCGACGAGCGTCCTGATATAATCGGATTTCAGGAACCGCGCGCCGACCAGCGTGCCGATCTTGTGGAGGACTTGGGCGATACCTACGGTTTCTTCAGCGCAGTTGAAAACGGTGCCGACCCCAAGCAGTGCGGACATGTGGCTATAATGTATCTCAAAGAGCGCTTCACTCTGCTCGACAAGGGTCACTTCTGGCTTAGTCCCACTCCCGACGAACCGTCGCAACCGGAATGGAATGCTACCGACCGCCAGTATCGTGTCACCGTATGGGTGCATCTGTATGATAAAGTGGCCGGCAAGGACCTTTATTTCTACGATACACATCTTCCCTACAAGTGGGCCGACAATGAAGCCCGCACGGAGTGTGTAAGGCTCAATGTGTCAAGAATGAAGGAGAAAGCCGGAGATGATGCGGTGGTATTCATCACCGGCGACATGAACACCTCATGGCATCCTTCCGACAAGAGGCGCGAGGGGCTTGCTCCATATTTTGAATGGATGAACGGTGCGCGCGAGTCGGCTCCGGTCAATCTCAACCCTGAAACCTACAGTTTCAACGGATTCGGGGGCGGCGTGCCAAAGGATTCCTGGAATCTCGACCATATATTTTACCGCAACGTGACTCCGTTGGAATTCAATGTTGTAAGCAGTGAGAAATATGGCGTGAAGTATATTTCCGACCATTATCCGATTACTCTTACGCTTAAATATTGAGTTCTTCTCTCTCCAATTTTTCATCGGTTTAGTGTAGCCGGTTCGACATGATACATTGTCGAACCGGCTTTCATTCATATACTCTCTCAGGATTAGAGTTTGTTATCGGCTATGAGATTTTGTAGGAATAGAGGCCTAATTAAGAAAATTAGTGTGAAATCATTGCACAGATTGCGATTTTCTGTGTAATATTTGGTTTTTATGGCATAATGTTATAAATTTGCGCAAAGTAATAGCAAATATATTAGCCTATGACACTGCCACTCACAATTATCGGTAGCGCCGGCCTCGTGGTCAGCATTATTCTTTCCGTCCTTAGCATATGTGTTGGGGTAAAGTGAGCGTGCGGTCGACAGGCAATATTCATAATCACTAAGCCCCTCCACATCAAGCGGTAGGGGCTTTCGGTTTATTCATATAGATATTAAAAGGCTCTAAAAACAAAAAATATAATGACACACCCACTTCGCAGCGACGCCACGACAAAAGGCCGTAGGATGGCCGGTGCCAGAGCTCTCTGGAGAGCAAACGGCATGAAGGAGGAGCAGATGGGCCGTCCGGTGATAGCCGTGGTAAACTCGTTTACCCAGTTTGTTCCGGGGCATACACATCTGCATGATGCCGGACAGATTGTAAAGGAAGAGATAGAGCGGCTCGGTTGCTTTGCCGCCGAGTTCAATACCATAGCCATTGACGATGGCATAGCCATGGGGCATGACGGTATGCTGTATTCTCTGCCTTCGCGCGACCTTATCGCCGACTCTGTAGAGTATATGGTCAATGCCCACAAGGCCGACGCCATGGTATGCATATCCAATTGCGATAAGGTGACTCCTGGCATGCTTATGGCGGCCATGCGTCTCAACATTCCCGCGATATTTGTCAGCGGAGGGCCCATGGAGGCCGGCGACCTTGACGGTCGTCCGCTCGACCTTATCGACATAATGATTGACTCGGCCGATTCGTCGGTAAGCGACGATACGGTGCGTCTGCTTGAGCAGAAAGGTTGCCCCACATGCGGGTCATGTTCCGGCATGTTTACCGCCAATTCGATGAACTCTCTCAACGAGGCCATCGGGCTTGCTCTCCCCGGCAACGGCACCGTGCTCGCCACACATGCCAACCGACGCGAGCTCTTCAGGCGTGCGGCCCGCCAGATTGTCAAGAATGCCGAGGCCTACTATTTTCATGGCGATGAATCCGTGCTCCCGCGCAATATAGCCACACGCGAGGCGATGCTCAACGCTATGTCGCTTGATATAGCCATGGGCGGCTCTACCAATACCGTGCTCCATCTGCTGGCTATAGCCAACGAGGCCGGTGCCGACTTCACTATCGATGATATCGACCGCCTGTCGCGTGTCACCCCCGTACTGTGCAAGGTGGCGCCCAACTCACATTATCATATCCAGGATGTCAACCGTGCCGGAGGCATTCTGTCGATAATGAAGCAGCTTGCTCTAAACGGGTTGCTGCATACCGGAGTGAAGCGTGTCGACGGTCTTACTCTCGAAGAGGCCATCGAGCGCTACTCGCCCGAAGGTAGCGCTTACACTCCCGAGGCCGACAGCCTGTGGCACAGTGCTCCAGGCGGTGGACGTAATCTGGTGATGGGCTCGCAGAGCGCCGTATATCCGTCGCTCGACACCGACCGCACTGCCGGATGCATACGCGATTTCGAGCATGCATATGTAAAAGATGGCGGTCTGGCTGTGCTTCATGGAAACATTGCCATCGACGGATGTGTTGTTAAGACAGCCGGTGTCGACGAGAGTATATTCCGCTTCAGCGGTCCGGCCAAGGTATTCCGTTCGCAGGAAGAGGCTGTCGACGGCATTCTACGCGACAAGGTAGTGAGCGGCGATGTAGTCGTCATCACCCACGAAGGCCCCAAGGGAGGCCCCGGCATGCAGGAGATGCTATATCCCACGAGCTACATAAAGTCGAAGCATCTCGGCAAGGAATGCGCGCTGATTACTGACGGACGTTTCTCAGGAGGCACATCCGGTCTGTCGATAGGACATATCTCTCCCGAAGCGGCCGCAGGTGGCAACATCGGCCTTGTGCGCGATGGTGATATAATCGACATAGACATCCCCGCGCGCACTATCTCGGTGCGGCTGTCCGATGAACAGCTTGCCGACCGACGCGCTGCCGAGGAGGCCCGCGGCAAGGAGGCGTTCACACCCGCCGGGCGCGACCGTTATGTCAGCAAAGCCCTCCGGGCCTATGCGGCGATGGTCACCTCGGCCGACAAGGGTGGGGTGCGTGGCGACATATGACCGCGCTGCGAGCCATCATATTATTAATAAGGAAACATAGCATATATTGATTATGGAAAAGATATCAGGCGGCGATGCGTTGATTCGCTCTCTTATCTGTGAGGGGGTCGATCTCGTGTTCGGTTACCCGGGTGGTTCTATTATGCCGGTCTACGACCGCCTATACGACTACCAGGACAAGCTCAAGCACATACTTGTGCGCCACGAGCAGGGTGCCACTCATGCCGCACAGGGATATGCCCGCGTGAGCGGACGCACAGGTGTGGTTATAGTTACTTCAGGCCCGGCGGCCACCAACGTTGTCACCGGACTGAGCGACGCTCTTATGGACAGCACTCCGATGGTTGTGATAACCGGACAGGTGGCGACTCCGTTCCTCGGATTCGATGCATTTCAGGAGACCGACGTAGTGGGCATCACTCAGCCTATTACAAAATGGAGCTACCAGATACGACGCGCCGAGGATGTGGCATGGGCCGTGGCCCGTGCATTCTATATCGCGTCGTCCGGGCGTCCGGGCCCCGTAGTGCTCGACATTACGAAGGACGCGCAAGTCGGGCTTACCGATTTTCAGTTCAAAAAATGCGAATACATACGTTCATATACGCCTTATCCGGTAATTGACATGAACGATGTGGAGACGGTGGCCGCTATGATTAATTCCGCCGAGCGTCCTATGATACTTTCAGGCCATGGCGTGATGATATCTGGCGCCGAGGCTGAGCTTGCCGCTCTCGCCGAAAAGGCCGAGATACCCGTGGCCGCAACATTGCTGGGTCTGTCGACAATCCCCTCGGCACATCCTATGTATAAGGGCATGCTCGGCATGCACGGCAATATCGGACCCAATATCAACACCAACCGGGCCGACCTGATAATCGCCATAGGCATGCGTTTCGACGACCGCATCACCGGCAATGTCAAGGCCTACGCTCCCCAGGCCAAAATCGTGCATATCGACATCGACGCTTCAGAGTTTGACAAGAACATAGCCACTCACGCCACTATCCACGGCGACGCCAAAGCGGCTCTGCAGGCTCTGCTGCCGCTGGTGAAAGAGAATACCCACAAGGAATGGCTTGCCCTGTTTGACGAGCCGGCACGGGTGGAGTATGAGAAGGTGGTGATGCGCGAGGTACATCCCGGCGAAGGCCGCATGACCATGGGCGAGGTAGTAAACAACGTCAGCAAGGCCACCGGTCACAAGGCTATCGTGGTGACTGATGTAGGACAGAACCAGATGTTCTCCGCACGTTACTCGCGTTTTACCGAGCCCCGCTCGATTGTTACCTCCGGAGGTCTGGGCACTATGGGCTTCGGACTACCGGCTGCTATCGGAGCAAAGATGGGAGCGCCGGAGCGCACTGTCGTATTCTACTCCGGCGACGGCGGCCTGCAGATGACTATCCAGGAACTGGGCACGATAATGGAGTATGGCACCGATGTGAAGATTGTGCTTCTCAACAACAACTTCCTCGGCAATGTGCGTCAGTGGCAGTCGCTCTTTTTCAACGACCGTTTCTCACAGACTCCGCTTCTCAATCCCGATTTCGTGATGATAGCCAAGGCCTACGGCATCGCTGCCGAGAGTGTGGCCACCCGCGAGGAGCTATCAGGAGCCATTGAGCGTATGCTTGCCCATGACGGAGCATATCTGCTCGATGTGAATATCGACGAGACCGACATGATTTTCCCCATGACTCCGGCAGGCGCACACGTCGACCACGTGATGATTAACGCCACCGAAACATATCCTACCGACAAATAATGGAACAGCAGCTATTTACCGTTACAGTCTTTACCGAGAACCAGGCCGGACTGCTCAACCAGATCTCCGTGATCTTCTATCGTCGCGGGCTCAATATCGAGAGCCTGTCGGTAAGTCCCTCGTCAATCGAAGGGATACATAAATTCACAATTACCTGCTTGAGCAACCGCGCCATGATGGAGCGTGTGGTAAAGCAGATTGAGAAGCGCATCGATGTGCTTCGCGCGTTTCTCTATACCGACGACGAAATTGTATACCAGGAGGTGGCTCTGTACAAGGTGCCCACCCTCCAGCTTCTCGACGACACCAGCGTGGAGGATGTGATACGCCGTCACAGCGCGCGCATTCTCGAGATTACGCGCGAATACGTGATAATCGAGAAGACCGGTCATTCTGAAGAGACCGAGGCTCTGTTCCGGGAACTACAGAAATATGACATACGTCAGTTCGTACGTTCCGGACGCGTTGCAGTCACCAAGTCGGCACAGGAGTATTTCTCCATGTTCCTTCAGGAGCAGGAGATACGTAAATCGCATATTTAGAAACTGTTTAAATTCATATTTAGAGCTTGTTTATTTTAAAAGAAAGTTCTTAAAATGAGTGTCGAGGAGCAGACTATAAAGGAATATTCGGTGAGCTATCTGCTTACCGCGGCAGAGTGTGGTCCGGAGCAGTGTATGACACCACCTCTGATGGTCAGCCGTCTTATCGAGGTCGCTACCCTGCATGCCAATTATCTCGGCATCGGATATGCCCGGCTTCAGGCCCACGGACTGGCGTGGGTGCTCTCGCGTGTGTCGCTTGAGATGAACCGGTGGCCTTCGGTAGGTGAGGAGTATGCGCTGCGTACATGGGTCGAGGGGTGCAACCGCCTCTTCTCACAGCGCAACATGGAGATTACATCTGTCAGGTCGGGCGAAGTGCTCGGCTACGCGCGTACAATATGGATGGCTATAGATATCAAGCGCCGTGTGGCCGGGGAGATACCATCGCTTGACACCCTGGCGCAGGTGGTGGTAGAGGACAGGCCCTGTCCGATAGCCCCTACGCCCAGGCTCCGCGAGCCCAAGGGCGACGACATGCTCGATACAGCCTATACATTCCGCTATACCGACCTCGACTTCAACCGACATGTGAATACCGTGCGCTATCTTGAGCTGCTTATCGACCAGTGGCCACTCCCCTGGCACGATGCCCACAGCCTTGTGCGTCTCGACATGGCATTTCTCCATGAAGCCGTCTATCCTCAGTCGGTCACGGTGACTACTGCCGCCGACCCCGACAATCCGATGCGCTTTACACAGCAGATTACCGGTCCCGACGGTCCGTGTATGCGTGCCGCCTTCACATGGCGCCGCGACGAATATCATCCGGTATGCGGCTGAATACATAAAATAAAAACAATTACTTAATTAAATTACCACATAACTATTATGGCAAAAATGAATTTTGGAGGCGTTGAAGAGAACGTCATCATCCGTGAGGAGTTCCCTCTGGAAAAAGCTCGTGAGATACTTAAGGACGAGACCATCGCCGTGCTCGGCTATGGTGTGCAGGGTCCCGGTCAGAGCATGAACCTGCGCGACAATGGATTTAACGTGATTGTCGGCCAGCGTCAGGGCAAGACCTACGACAAAGCTGTGGCCGACGGATGGAAACCGGGTGAGACTCTCTTCTCTATCGAGGAAGCTGCCGAGCGCGCCACTATCGTGATGTGTCTGCTCTCGGATGCAGCAGTAATGTCGGTATGGCCCACAATCAAGCAGTACCTTACCCCCGGCAAGGCGCTGTACTTCTCCCACGGATTCGCCATTACCTGGAATGACCGTACAGGTGTTGTTCCTCCCAAGGATATCGATGTCATTATGGTAGCTCCCAAGGGCTCCGGCACTTCACTCCGCACTATGTTCCTCGAAGGACGTGGTCTCAACTCTTCGTATGCCATCTACCAGGATGCCACAGGCCGCGCTATGGAGCGCACAATCGCCCTTGGTATCGGTATCGGCTCGGGCTATCTCTTTGAGACTACTTTCCAGCGTGAGGCCACTTCCGACCTTACCGGCGAACGCGGCTCGCTCATGGGCGCCATACAGGGATTGCTCCTTGCCCAGTATGAGGTGCTCCGCGAAAACGGACATACACCCTCCGAGGCGTTCAACGAGACTGTAGAAGAACTTACCCAGTCGCTCATGCCTCTGTTTGCCGCAAAGGGTATGGACTGGATGTATGCCAACTGCTCGACTACCGCACAGCGCGGCGCGCTCGACTGGATGGGCCCCTTCCACGATGCCATCAAGCCTGTGGTGCAAAAGCTGTACGACAGCGTGAAGTCAGGCAACGAAGCCCAGATTTCCATCGACTCCAACTCCAAGCCCGACTATCGCGTGAAACTTGAGGCCGAGCTGAAGGCTCTCCGCGAGTCGGAGATGTGGCAGACAGCCGTGACTGTACGTCGCCTGCGCCCTGAAAATGACTGATGTTAAGAAACTGTTTAAGAGCTTGTTTAATAATAAATGTTGCCGCCAGGGTCGTATAGCTTGAGACGATTTTCGACATGTTACGAAGGAGTGTACTTTATGTACACAACTGAGGAACAGGGCGAAAAGAGGCCAAGATATACGAAACAACCGGTAATT
>NZ_JAIDKI010000103.1 GCF_029051885.1 Muribaculum sp. | reverse complement strand
TCCTTCGTCACATGTCGAAAATCGTCTCAAGCTATACGACCCTGGCGGCAACATTTATTATTAAACAAGCTCTTAGATGATACAGATTTTGAGAGCGAACAAAAAGACACTGGCAGGCTCCTAAGAAACAAAGTGATATGAATTTAAACAGTTTCTTAGCGGGAATGAAGCGAGCATTGGCCGAAAATTTGTAACTTTGCGCCCGAATTGAAGAGAAACATTTACAACGACACATGCAGAACATCAGAAACATTGCTATCATTGCCCATGTCGACCACGGCAAGACTACTCTTGTCGACAAGATGCTACTTGCCGGCCACCTTTTCCGCGAAAACCAGAATGCGGGAGAACTCATACTTGACAACAACGACCTGGAGCGTGAGCGAGGCATAACGATTCTATCAAAGAATGTTTCGATAGATTATAAAGGCACTAAAATCAACATTATAGATACTCCGGGACACGCCGACTTCGGTGGTGAAGTGGAGCGTGTGCTCAACATGGCCGACGGCTGTCTGGTGCTGTTCGATGCTTTTGAGGGACCGATGCCACATACCCGTTTCGTTCTACAGAAAGCCATACAGATGGGCCTTAAGCCTGTAGTTGTGGTCAACAAAGTCGACAAACCCAACTGCCGCCCCGACGAGGTGCAGGAGATGGTGTTCGACCTGATGTTCAATCTCGACGCAACGGAAGACCAGCTCGATTTTCCGACCATCTATGGCTCGGCAAAGCAGGGATGGATGTCGACCGACTGGCGCAAGCCTGCCGACGATATTACCGCAGTGCTCGACGCGATAATCGAATATATACCCGCTCCAAAGACTCTTGAAGGCGACGCTCAGATGCTGATAACCTCGCTCGACTACTCCAATTATGTAGGACGTATCGCCGTGGGACGTGTGCATCGCGGCACACTGCGCGAAGGCATGGATATCGGTCTGTGTAAAAGCGACGGTACTGTTGTAAAGCAGCGTATCAAGGAGCTCCATACTTTCGAAGGCATGGGACGCAAGCGTGTAAGCGAGGTCAGTTCAGGCGACATATGCGCTCTCGTAGGCCTTGAGGGATTTGAAATCGGCGACACCGTTACCATCACCGACAATCCTGAGCCTCTGCCACGTATCGCTATTGACGAGCCTACAATGTCGATGTCGTTCACAATCAACGACTCGCCTTTCTTCGGCCGCGACGGCAAGTATGTCACTTCGCGCCATATCGCCGACCGCCTTACCCGCGAGCTCGACAAGAACCTTGCTCTGCGTGTGAAAAAAGCCGACCACGAAGATGTATGGACCGTATTCGGCCGTGGCGTGCTACACCTCTCGGTACTTATCGAGACTATGCGCCGCGAGGGCTATGAGCTACAGGTAGGTCAGCCTCAGGTTATCATCAAAGAGATTGACGGACGCAAATGCGAGCCTGTCGAATTGCTTACAATCAATGTGCCTGAAGAGTATTCAAGCAAGATTATCGACATGGTTACACGCCGCAAGGGCGAGATGGTAAGCATGACCACTCAGAATGACCGTCTGCACATAGAATTCCACATACCTTCGCGTGGCATCATCGGTCTGCGCAACAATGTGCTCACAGCATCGGCCGGCGAGGCTATCATGGCCCACCGATTCCTTGAATATCAGCCCTGGAAGGGCGACATCGAGCGTCGTACCAATGGCTCTCTGATTGCCATGGAAGCCGGTACGGCATATGCCTACGCAATCGATAAACTCCAGGACCGCGGACGCTTCTTCATCTTCCCCCAGGAAGAGGTGTATGCGGGCCAGGTAGTAGGCGAAAGCGCCAAGGACCGCGACATTGTAATCAATGTCACCAAATCTAAAAAGCTCACAAACATGCGTGCTTCCGGTGCCGATGACAAGGCCAAGATTGTACCACCCGTTGTGTTCAGTCTCGAGGAAGCTCTCGAATACATCAAGGAGGATGAATATGTAGAGGTGACTCCTCACCATCTCCGTCTGCGTAAGATTATCCTTGACGAGCTTGAGCGCAAGCGCGCAAATAAAGACTAAACCTGACTTTTTGCAGGTACATTTATTTAAGAGTTTAAGAGGAGTTGCATCGCACAATCGCGACGCAGCTCCTCTTATCATTTTTTTTTACTGCCATTAAACAATCTATTGGGGCACTCCCGCCCGTCAAAACAAAACTTAGAGCTTGTTTAATAATAAATGTTACCGTCAGGGCGGTCAATCGTCGAGCAGATTTTCGCTTGTGATGAGGGAG
>NZ_JAIDKI010000102.1 GCF_029051885.1 Muribaculum sp. | reverse complement strand
CACTTCGACGACCGCGAGGTAGTAAAAGAATTCCTCCAGTAAACACCTCATCCCTCCCCCACTATAAATTAACTCCCCCTCCAATATACGCAGTGATATACTATCTTTTCCAGTGGCTTGACGATTTCGGCGTGCCGGGTGCACGCCTGATGGACTACATCACCTTCCGCAGCGGATGCGCATTGGTGCTGTCGCTATTTATCGCCGTGATATTCGGCCGTAAAATAATCGACCGCCTGCAGATGATGCAGGTAGGCGAGATAATCCGTGATCTCGGTCTCGAAGGCCAGATGAAGAAGACAGGCACCCCTACAATGGGTGGCGTCATCATCATCATCGCCATTCTCGTGCCGTGTCTGCTCGTAGGCAATATCGGCAACGTCTACATGGCCCTGATGCTGATTGCCACGCTGTGGCTCGGTGTGCTCGGCGGCCTTGACGACTATATCAAAGTACACCGCCACGACAAGGACGGACTGAAAGGAAAATTCAAGATTGTAGGCCAGATAGGACTCGGACTCATGGTAGGCCTCACAATGGTGTTCAGCCCCGACATCGTGATGCGCGAGAATGTCGAGGTACGCAATGTCGAGAACAACGAAGTGGTAATCGAGTATGTACAGGAAGATGTAAAGACTCCCCAGACCACCATCCCGTTTGTCAAAAACAACAATTTCGACTACTCCTGGCTCACATCCTGGATGGGACGCGGAGCAATAGCCGGCGGGTGGGTACTCTTTGTGTTCGTGGTGATATTTGTGGTCACGGCCACATCCAACGGTGCCAATCTGACCGACGGACTCGACGGACTCGCCACAGGCACTTCGGCCATCATAGGCACGGCACTCGCCATAATGGCATATCTCGGAGCCAATGTCATATACTCCTCCTACCTTAATATTATGTACATCCCGGGCTCCGAAGAACTGGTGGTGTACATGGCCGCGTTTATCGGCGCTCTCGTAGGATTCCTCTGGTACAACGCATACCCCGCACAGGTATTCATGGGCGACACCGGAAGCCTCACTATAGGCGGCATCATCGCCGTATTCGCCATTCTTATACGCAAGGAACTGCTCCTTCCGATATTATGCGCGATATTCTTCGTCGAAGACCTCTCGGTGATTATCCAGGTAGCATACTTCAAGATTACCAAAAAACGCTACGGCGAAGGGCGAAGGGTGTTCAAGATGACCCCCCTGCACCATCATTTCCAGAAGCAGGGAGGAGTCGTCACGGCCCTGATACAGAAACCGATGCAGGCTATTCCCGAGTCGAAAATCGTGACACGGTTCTGGATTGTGGGCATAATGCTCGCGGTCATCACATTTGTCACCCTCAAAATCAGATAACAAGACACTACAATATGACATCCAACTCGACAAATAATCGCAAGCGCCTGGTTGTACTCGGAGGCGGAGAAAGCGGAGTCGGAGCCGCCATCCTCGGAAAAGAAAAGGGGATGGACGTATTCCTCTCCGACTACGGAAACATCCCCCCTCGCTACGCCGCGCAGCTTGAAGCCGAAAACATACCGTTCGAACAGGGCGGACACTCCGAACACCTCATACTCAACGCCGACGAGGTAGTAAAAAGCCCCGGCATACCCCCTACGGCCCCTATAATGGTGAAAATCGCCGAAAAGGGTATTCCGGTAATATCAGAAATCGAATTCGCCGGACGCTACACCGACGCCAAGATGGTATGTATCACCGGCTCCAACGGCAAGACTACCACAACACTGCTGACATACCACATACTGCGCGAAGCCGGCATAAATGTCGGGCTCGCCGGCAACGTAGGCCGTAGCCTCGCCCTGCAGGTAGCACGCGAGCACCACGACGTCTATGTCATCGAGCTGAGCTCGTTCCAGCTCGAGAACATGTACGACTTCAAGGCCAACATCGCCGTGATGCTCAACATCACCCCCGACCATCTCGACCGCTACGACTACAAGATGCAGAACTATATAAACGCAAAGTTCCGCATCATCCGCAACCAGACCCCCGAGGACGCATTCATTTTCTGGCAGGACGACCCCGTCATCGAGGCTCAGCTGCGACAGATTACCATAGAAGCCGCCAAATACCCGTTCAGCGAGCATATGGGCGAGGACGCCGCAGCATATGTCGACTCACTCGACAACCTCATCATCAACACCCCGCGCACATCCCTTGCAATGCCGCGCAAGGACCTCTCGCTCCACGGACTGCACAATCTCTACAACTCTATGGCCGCCGGACTGTCGGCATGTCTGCTCAACATACGCAAAGAAGACATACGCCGCGCCCTGGAGGACTTCGAGGGTGTGGAGCACCGTCTGGAATTTGTCGCCGATATTGATGGCGTGCGCTATATCAACGACTCCAAAGCCACCAACGTCAACTCATGCTGGTATGCCCTCGAAAGCATGCCCCACGGAGGCAACGTAGTCCTTATCCTCGGAGGAAAAGACAAAGGCAACGACTACTCCGAAATCGAGCCGCTCGTACGCACCAAAGTAAAGGCAATCGTGGCAATGGGACTCCACAACGAGAAAATCATCGACTTCTTCGGCGACAAAGTGCCGGTAATCCGCGACACTCATTCTCTACAGGATGCTGTCGACGCATGCGCCGAGCTGGCAACCGCCGGCGATACCGTCCTGCTGTCGCCATGCTGCGCCAGCTTTGACCTGTTCAAAAGCTACGAGGACCGCGGATGCCGGTTCAAAGATGCTGTAAAAGCTCTTAAGAAATAATCCCGCTCCTCCCAAATCATCATATACTTCCACCCGGGCCTCACTCCACCCCACAGCTCTCCGGCAATGATACTCGACAACAATACGACAACAACCGAATCAAACCCCTTCGGCAATATAGCCGCCGCAGCTACCAAGGCCATACCTTCGTCTACGGCCTCTACATTCCGACGCCACGGCGACAAATACATATGGGGCGTATACATAGCCCTCTGTATAATCTCTATCATCGAGCTGTACAGCGCCTCGTCGCGCGAAGTAGCGTCGGCCGGTGTCTATGGCCCTATCGTGCGACACCTGAGCATGCTCCTCGCCGGCTTCGGCATAGTGTGGACTCTTGAGAGGATGCACTACAAATGGTTCTATGCGCTGGCCTACGTATTCGTAGGATTTTCCGTGCTGCTGATGATATATATCACATTCTTCGGCGATATCATCAACGGAGCACGCCGCAGTGTCACAATCGGACCACTTGCCCTGCAGGGAGCTGAATTCATCAAAATGTCGGCCGTACTGGCCATAGCGAAGATAATGGGCACCTCCCAGAAAGCCAAGAGCATAGGCGTGGAGACTCGCGCCGTGGTAATCTCCGGGATAGTCATAACCATATTCTGCGCGCTACTCCTGCCCCAGGGACTCACCAACACGATTCTGCTCACAGGCATAGCCGCCGCCATGATACTGATTGGAGGCACTGAGTGGAAAAAGGTGCTTATGCTCGGAGCTGTATTCGCGTTCCTTATGGGATGTGTGGTGGCATACAAGTTTCTCGGCTCCTCCCATGAAAAGAAGTCCGAGCTGACAGAGGCCGTGGCTCAGACCGGAGGCACCGAGAGTGTGGCCGGAGCACGCGAAGGCACATGGACAAAACGTCTCGACCGCTTCTTCGGCGATTCCATTCCAAAGTATGAGATGGAGATTACCGCCGAAAACCGACAGGAGATGCTATCCTACATGGCTCAGGCCAACGGCGGCCTCTTCGGTGTATTCCCCGGCAACTCGCGTGAGACAGCCCGTCTGCCACTCGCATTTTCCGACTACATCTACGCCATTATCCTCGAGGACATCGGGTTTATTGGCGGCACTCTCCTGCTCGGACTTTATCTCACACTGCTTGCCCGAGCGGGAATGATAGCACAGAGGTGTCACCGCGCCTTCCCTGTAATCCTGCTGATGGGGCTGGCGGTCATGATAGTATTGCAGGCCCTGTTCCATATGGCTATAACCACCGGCACCTTCCCGGTGTCGGGACAGCCGCTGCCGCTCATCTCCAAGGGTGGCACATCGATTCTCATAACATCAATAGCATTCGGCATGATGCTCAGCGTAAGCCGTACCGCCGTGCAGAACGGCACATCGCAGCAGATAAAGGAAGAGCTCAACGCCCTACCCGAAGAACTTCGTGCCAGCAACCCAGTAGAACTGAGATAGTACATACCGACCTATGAAAGTACTTATAAGCGGGGGTGGCACAGGCGGCCACATATTTCCCGCACTGTCAATAGCCAATGCGTTGCGCCGGCGTATGCCCGACGTAGAGATACTCTTTGTGGGCGCCGAAGGGCGCATGGAAATGGAGCGCGTCCCGGCTGCCGGATATAAGATTGTCGGACTCCCGGTAAGCGGCTTCGACCGCAAGCGTCTGTGGCGCAATTTCAGCGTACTGATGCGCTTATGGCGCTCGATGCGCATGGCAAAAAAGATATTGCGCGACTTCCGGCCCGATATAGCCGTAGGAGTGGGCGGATATGCCAGCGGCCCGATGCTCAAGGAAGCGCAGAAAC
The DNA here is from genome assembly GCF_029051885.1 of Muribaculum sp. Taxonomy (GTDB): domain Bacteria; phylum Bacteroidota; class Bacteroidia; order Bacteroidales; family Muribaculaceae; genus Muribaculum. The sequence goes on along the minus strand of NZ_JAIDKI010000102.1, from coordinate 11,556 downwards.
ATGGCATACCCACCCTCATCCAGGAGCAGAATTCATATGCCGGAGTCACCAACAAACTGCTCGCCGCCAAGACCGAAGCAATATGTACGGCATACCCCGGAATGGAACGCTTCTTCCCGGCCGACAAGATATTGCTGACGGGAAATCCCGTGCGCTCGGCAATCACAGAAGCCTCGGCAATAAGCCGCGACGAGGCATGCCGTGAGATGGGGCTCCCTGCCGACAGGCCTGTCATACTCGTTGTGGGCGGCTCGCTCGGAGCCCGCACAATCAACGAGGCGGTAGCCGCATCGCTCGACGCAGCCCGAAATGCAGGTGCTTTCATCCTGTGGCAGACCGGAAAGTACTATGCCGACCAGTGTGCCGCCATAGCCGCAGGCCATGACGACACGGTAAAAGCCGTGCCCTTCATCTCGAGAATGGATCTCGCCTACCGTGCCGCCGACCTTGTCGTATCGCGTGCAGGCGCAGGCACCATATCCGAGCTCCAGCTACTCGGCAAGAGCGCCATACTGATTCCTTCGCCCAATGTAGCGGAGGACCACCAGCGTAAAAATGCCGAAGCTCTGGCATCGCGCGACGCGGCGGTAATGATTCTTGACTCGGAGGCTTGCCGGGAACTTCCCGGAGCACTCACCTCGCTCCTTGCCGATAAAGATGCTCTCGCACGACTCGGACGTAACGCCGCAAAGATGGCGCTTCACGACTCCGACGAAAAGATTGTCGACCGTATTATTTCGATTGTAACAGACAGAAAATGATTAAGAAAAAGATATATTTCGCCGGTGCAGGAGGCATCGGAATGGCCGCGCTCGAACGCTATTTCCTGTCAAAAGGGCTGCGTGTGGCCGGATATGACCGTACTCCATCCGACCTCACCCGCGCTCTCCACGACGAGGGTGTGGAGATTACATTCGACGCCTCTGCCGAGGCTATCCCGGCCGACTTCCGCGGATGTCCCGACGAAGTGACTGTAGTATATACCCCCGCTCTCCCCGACTCACATCCACAGCTCACATACTTCCGCGACAACGGCTATGAAGTAATCAAGCGCGCGGCAGTGCTCGGCGCCATCACACGCGACTCCAAGGGGCTCTGTTTCTCAGGCACCCATGGCAAGACCACCACTTCGTCAATGGCAGCCCACCTGATGCATACGTGCGGCATCGGCTCCAACGCATTTCTCGGAGGCGTATTGCGCGGCTACGGCAGCAATCTGATGCTCAGCGCCACATCGCCCTATTCTGTAATCGAGGCCGATGAGTTTGACCGCTCGTTCCACCATCTCTCACCCTATGTCGCGGTAGTCACAGCCACCGACCCCGACCATCTCGACATATACGGCACCGAAGAGGCCTATCTCGAAAGTTTCGCCCGATTTACCGAACTGATAAAGCCCGGCGGCAAACTGCTGCTCCACACCGGACTGAAGCTCAAGCCCCGTCAGGGAGCCGACGTAGAGGTATTCACCTACTCCCGCGACGAGGGCGACTTCCATGCCGCCAACATACGCCGTGGAGAGGGCCATCTGTCGTTTGACCTCGTAACCCCAGGCCGCACCATTACCGGCATCGACCTGGGCGTACCCGTGGATATCAATATCGAAAATGCAGTAGCCGCTATAGGAGCATGCCTCCTCACAGGCGAGGACATATCCGACGACGACATACGCAAGGCCATGGCTACATTCCAGGGTGCGAAACGCCGCTTCGAATTCTGGCTGCGTGAGCCATCGCGGGCAATAATCGACGATTACGCCCACCATCCCGACGAACTGCGGGCATCGATTGCCTCGGTCAAGGCCCTCTATCCCGACCGCAAACTGACCGTAGCATTCCAGCCCCACCTCTACTCCCGCACCCGCGACTTCGCTCCGCAGTTTGCCGAAGCCCTGTCAATGGCCGACTCAGTGATACTGCTCGACATCTATCCTGCACGCGAAGAGCCTATCGAGGGGGTGACATCAAAAATCATATTCGACCGTATCTCCACTCCCGACAAAATAATGATTTCTAAAGAGAATTTGACAGAAACAATAAAAAGTTGTAACTTTGAGATATTATTGACCGCAGGGGCCGGCGACATATGCGCCAGCCTTCCCGCAATCGTCGATGCTGTCGGCCACAATGGCTGACATGCAGCGACTTAACGCATATATACCCATCTCTCCTCCGACATAAGACAATGAAAAAAACAGTACGCTGCATAATCACACTTCTACTGCTCGCCTACGTGGCGGTAGCCGTATCCTGGTCGCACAGCCGCGCCGACGAGATGATGTGCCGCGGACTTCACATCGAGGTCGACGACTCCAGAGGCTCCCACTTCGTCACAGCCCGCGAGGTTGCCTACGAACTTGGGAACATGGCTAAAAGCCCGTCGAAACGCCGCCTCGCTGACATTAACACCGACAGCATGGAGCGCCTGCTCAACAATATCGACAAAATCGAGCGCGCCGTATGCACAAAGCTCACCGACGGTACCGTCAACATTGACGTCACTCCCATGCAGCCCGTGGCCAGGATATTCGAAGGAAAACATTCCTACTACATCAACAAGGATGGAAAACGCATATCTGCCACCGCACGCTACCATACCGACGCGCCGATTATCTACGGTCGGTTCGACTCGACAATGAGTGCTGTCGACATGCTCCCTCTTCTGCGCTATATCAGCTCCGACTCGGCATGGTCGGCGCTGATTACATGTGTGAAAGTGGACGGCCCTAAAAATGTGATTCTCGTGCCGATGATTCATGGTCACGTAATCAATATAGGCGACATAAACAACCTCCCCGACAAGTTCAAACGAATAAAAAGAGCCTATCGGGAGATACTTCCGGTAAAAGGCTGGAACTTTTATGACACCATATCGGTTAAATGGAAGGGGCAGATTGTCGCGACGCGACGCGCGAAGAAACTCAACACTGCCATAAGCGCGGTGGATTTCGAAGCCGAACGCGAAGCGCCCGACGTCGGGACAATGCTCGTAGGCGACTCGGTACTCATATCCGACAACCAGTCGATAAAGACAAGACCGGCCCACAAAGTGGCAGCCATCGCCGACACAATGCGACGCCCCAAGCTCACACTTGAAAAAAACGCTCCGGGAGCACCGAAAAAAACGACTCCAAAGAGTGCCGCACAAAAAAACGGAAAAAAGAACAATCACTCCTGATTCCTCCTCATCAATCACAACACAGTAAAACTACATTCCAACTATGGAACCGACATATATCGCAGCAATCGAGATAGGAAGCTCACACATCCGCGCCGCAGTAGGCCGGGTAGACGAGACCGGCACACTCTCCGTGCTCGGAGTTGAAGAGGAATGCGCTATCGACGCGGTCCGCTACGGAGCGGTGCAGAACGTCGAGGAGGTCAGCAACCGCATCAGCAAGCTCAAGCTCAAGCTCGAAAACCACCAGACAATACACCCCCGCAAGATAAAGGCCGTATACGTGGCCCTGGGCGGACGCTCTACAATGGGAGCCTCGGCCACAGTGCAGCGCGCCTACAACGAGGAGACAGAGATTACAGCCGATGTACTGCGCCAGCTCAACGACGAGGCTCGCGCACAGGCATTCTCCGACCGCACGGTCGTGCAGGTGCTCCCACGCCAGTTTGTCGTCGACAACATGGACATAGCCAACCCCAGAGGCACATTCGGCCGCGACATACACGCCGAGTTCAACCTCATCACAAGCAAGCCGATGGTGCAGAAAAATCTCGTGCGCGCCATCTCCGACCGCCAGCAGCTGGCCATAAAGGGGATACTCGTGCGCCAGACCGCGCTCGCAGGCCTCGTGCTCTCTTCCGACGAGAAGAAGCTCGGATGCATGCTTGTCGACTTCGGTGCGGAGACAACCACGGTAAGCATCTACAAAAACGGCTTCATGACTTACTTCGCGACCCTACCGATAGGTTCGCGCTGCATCACACGCGACATAATGACCCTCGGCTACACCGAAGAAAAGGCCGAAGAGATAAAGCGCAACATCGGCGACGCCATAAATACCGAGCCGAGCATACGCAAACATGACTTCGACGGCGACCCCGTAGAAATCAACAATTATGTACGCGCGCGCGCCGGTGAGATTGCGGCCAATATTATCGAACAGCCCAAATATTCCGGACTGTCTCTTGCCAACGACCTCCCCGCAGGAATCATACTGGTAGGCGGCGGCTCGCGCCTGCGCGGATTCCCCCAGCTGCTCCAGTCGCAGCAGAGCAATGTGAAGGTGCGCCTCGGCAGCCTCCCTCCCGAGATACGCATATCCGACCCAAGGCTCCAGAGTATCGACACCCTGGATGTCATATCGATTCTGAACATCGCGGCCCGAGTGCCCCAGGAATGCACCGAACTGCCCGAACCTACCGTAGCCGTCGATTCAGCCTACGATGACGAGGATGGTCCTGGCATAAATCCCAAGAAAAACCGCGACAAGAAAAAGGAGAAAAACAAAGGCAACGGAGGTTCGTCGATCGACCGCTTCATGGGACGCCTCAGCAAATGGTTCCAGGAGCCTGACGACAATGACGAGTAACCCGCCATCCGCAAGTCCATCAAATCTCTTATCCACTGATTATTACCGACATGACAATCGAAGACATACCCAACGCATATGATGCCGGATTTGCAACCGGTGAGGATGAAGACGTTATCATAAAGGTGCTCGGCGTAGGCGGTGGCGGCAACAATGCCGTCAGCCACATGTTCCGGCAGGACATAAAGCATGTATCGTTCGTAGTGCTCAACACCGACCGCAAGGCACTGATGCAGTCGCCGGTACCCACCAAGGTACAGATTGGCAACGGTCTCGGCGCAGGCAACAAGCCCGATGTGGCGAGATTAGCAGCCGAGGAGAGCGCCGAGAAGATTGCCGAAATCTTCAACGACAAGACCAAGATGGTGTTTATCACAGCAGGCATGGGTGGCGGCACAGGCACCGGTGCGTCGCCCGTTGTGGCCCGTATCGCGCGCGACCGCGGACTCCTTACCATCGGTATCGTCACCATCCCCTTCCTCTTCGAGGGCACCAAGAAGATTATCAAGGCTCTTGAGGGTGCCGAGGAGATGAGCAAGTATGTCGATGCGATGCTTATCATCAACAACCAGCGCCTCAACGAGATATATCCCGACCTCAACGTCATCAACGCCTTCGGGAAAGCCGACGACACCCTCACCACCGCAGCCCGCTCGATTGCCGAGCTGATTACATGGGAGGATGTGCATATCCGCCTCGACTTCAACGATGTGGATACCACCCTGCGCAACGGCGGCGCCGCAATCATATCCACCGGATACGGCGAGGGAGAGAACCGTGTGACAAAAGCCATACAGGACGCGCTCAACTCTCCTCTGCTCAAGAACCGCGACGTGCTCTCGTCGAAGAAGCTCCTTTTCAACATCTACATCAACCCCGACATGGACTTCAAGATGGAGGAGACCGACGAGCTCACATCGTTTATCAGCTCAATCGACACCGATGTCGATATCATCTGGGGTATGTACTACGACCGCACTCTCGAAAACCGGGTGAAGATGACCATCCTCGCCACCGGATTCGAGATTACAATCAACGACACCAAGGACAACACCCGCTCTACATTCTTCGGAGGAAAGAAGGACAAAATCGACTTCGGCGAAAACAAGAATTCATCCGACGCCACCGAACGCATCCGTCAGGAATATGGCGACAAGGCCGTGGCCGGCATGGTAGAGCAGAAGACCAAGGCCAAATTCATTGTCCTCACACCCTCGCAGATGGACGACGACCGCTTTATCGAGGCCTTCGAAAAGAGTCCGACACATAACCGCAACGCCAATACCGCCAACGAAATCCGCGAGATAGGACGCAAGGGCTCCAATCCCGGCTCGGTGGCCGCCGCCGTACTGTCGCGCAACAGCGAGGCACCGCTTTCGTCGGGCTCTGCGCCGGCATCCTCACAGCCGGGCATGTCAAACCGCACAATCCGATTCTGATGGCCGGACGACTCTATCTCATACCCGTCCCTCTGTCAGAAACAGCGCCCGAACGCGTGCTTCCCGGCTACAACACCGGCATAGTGCGCGCGCTGCGCTATTTTGTCGTCGAGAATCTGCGCTCGGCGCGCCGCTTCCTCAAGTCGTGCGACAAGGCTATCGACATCGACAGCCTTACGATGGTCGAACTGAGCGAGCACACCCGGCGCGAAGAGGTCGACGCCATGTTGCGCCCCATTCTCGACGGTGCCGACTGCGGAGTGATATCCGAGGCGGGATGTCCAGGAGTGGCCGATCCGGGAGCCGACATAGTGGCCCTGGCCCAGCGCCACGGCATAGAGGTAGTGCCGCTCGTAGGCCCGTCGAGCATCATAATGGGGCTGATGGCCTCGGGATTCAACGGACAGAACTTCGCTTTTCTCGGCTATCTGCCGATTGAAAGCCACCGCCGCACAGCCGCCATACGCGACATGCAGCAACGCATAGCGCGCAACAGCCAGACCCAGATTTTTATCGAGACTCCATACCGCAACAACCGCCTCATACGCGAGCTTGCGGCCACTCTCCCCTCCGACATGCTGCTCTGCGTGGCCTCCGACATCACCGGGCCGCGTCAGTCCATCGTCACACGTCCAGTGTCGGCATGGGCGCGCGCAGAGTACAATTACGACAAGATACCCACAATATTCCTGCTATACAAAGCATAACCCCACCTACCGCCACCGAGAAGATATGGCTAAACGATCCAAATACACAACCCCCGAATTCCCCGGTCTGTTTGACGACCAGGAGCGTACGCCATATACCCCACATACGGTGCAGCCCGACATAGCGCGCCCCTCGACTCTGCTCGAGGGCGGGCTCAACGCGTTTCCGCGCCCGGTGGCGCCGTCATCTCCCCTTGGCCCCGTGGTGGCAAGACCGGTGCCCAACCGCATACGCTTCATGTCGCTCGGGTCGGGCTCGTCGGGCAACTGCTGCTATATCGGCGACTCACAGAGCGGATTTCTCGTCGACGCCGGTGTCGACGCGCCCACAGTGGTCGACACCCTGCGGCGCCACGGCATCAACATGCAGCACGTGAAAGGGATATGCATCACCCACGACCACAGCGACCACATGCGCTGTGTCTACACCCTGCTACGCAAACACCAGCACATGGCGCTATACTGCACACCACGCGCCCTGAGCGGTATCATGAGGCGCCACAGTGTGTCGCGCCGCCTGAAGGACTACCATGTGGCCATATACAAGGAGATACCCTTCTCGATAGGCAACTTCACCATAACGGCGTTTGAGACAATGCACGACGGCAACGACAATGCCGGATTCTTCATCCAGCACGACGACCGCGCATTCACCATCGCCACCGACCTCGGATGCATATCGCCGCGCGTCGACCACTATATGCGCCAGACCGACTATCTGGTCATCGAGTCGAACTACGACCTTGAGATGCTGCGCCACGGCTCATACCCCGAGTATCTGAAGGCTCGCATACAGACCGACAACGGCCATATGGACAATCTCGTGACAGCACGCTATCTGGCCGAGATATACACCCCAAGGCTTAAAAACGTGTTCCTCTGCCACCTCTCGCAGGAGAACAATACACCCGAGAAGGCCCTCGACGAGTCGAGAAAAGCGCTCGAGGGGATAGGCCTGAAAGTAGGCGAAGGCAACGACACTCCGGCCGACTTCGCCGCCGACATACAGCTGGTGGCACTGCCTCGCACCGGCGAATCGAGATTCTACTCATTCCGCCCCGCGCAGGACCGTTAAGCCGCCGCCGGCTGCTAAATCCCGAAATTTTACTTATCTCATTTCTCCCATCAACTTACCAACCTCTATGAGCAATCCACATCGTTATTGCGTGATTATGTGCGGAGGCATAGGCTCCAGATTCTGGCCCTACAGCCGTGCGGACCGCCCCAAGCAGTTTATCGACTTCTTCGGCACCGGACGTTCGCTGCTCCAGATGTCGTACGACCGCATACTGCCGCTCGTCGACAAAGAGCATGTGATTATCGTGACCAACGACCACTACGCACCACTCGTGCGCGAGCAACTGCCCGAACTCGCCGACCACCAGATACTCCTCGAACCGGCGCGCCGCAACACAGCGCCATGCATTGCATGGGCGGCCAACCATATCTATGCGCTCGACCCCGAGGCATCGATGATAGTGACCCCCAGCGACCACCTCATCACCCGCGAGCTTGAGTTTATCAACTCGATCGACCGCGGATTCTCGTTCGTGGAGAACAACAATGCCCTGCTCACTCTCGGCATCAAGCCCACACGCCCCGAAACCGGCTACGGCTACATACAGATAGGAAGCCCCGTGGAGGACACCGACGGCATACTCAAGGTGAAGACATTCACCGAAAAGCCCGACCTCGACCTGGCGAAGGTGTTTGTGGAGAGCGGCGAGTTCTTCTGGAACTCCGGCATATTCCTCTGGTCGGCCAAGGCCATTCTTGAGGCGATGCATATGCATGCTCCCGACCTGACAGCCACCTTCGACCGCGGCCTCGGCGACTTCGGCACGGAGCGCGAGCGCGAGTTTATCGAGCGCGAATTCCCCTCGTGTGTCAACATATCGATTGACTACGCCGTGATGGAGCGCGCGTCAAACGTGTATGTCGAGTGTGTCGATTTCGGCTGGAACGACCTCGGCACATGGAGCTCCCTCTACGACAACTCGCCCAAAAACCGCGACCAGAACGTGACCCAGAACTGCCGCGTGCTTGCCTACAACTCGTCGGGCAATATCTTTGCCGTAAAGGGCGAGAAACTTGTGGTGGCCAACGGTCTCCACGACTACATCATCGCCGATGCCGGCGACGTGCTGCTGATATGCCCCAAATCGGAGGAGCAGCACATCAAGCTCTACGTCAACGACGTGAAACTCACCTACGGCGACAAGCACCTGTAAGAGTCATTCCCACGGCCGGGCAACTTAAGCGGACGTTCGGACGTTATAGGTAGAGTACAACCAAAATTCAAGACACTAATGAACGAAAATCATAAATCAGGCTTCGTCAATATCGTGGGCAACCCCAACGTCGGGAAGTCGACGCTCATGAACGACCTCGTGGGCGAGCGCATCTCAATCATCACCCAGAAGGCCCAGACCACACGCCACCGCATAATGGGTATCGTCAACACCGACGACTACCAGATTGTGTTTTCCGACACCCCCGGCGTGCTAAAGCCCAACTACAAGATGCAGGAGGCCATGCGCGAGTTCTCAGAGGGTGCCCTCACCGACGCCGACGTGCTCCTCTACGTGACCGACGTGGTCGAGGACCCTACCAAAAACGCCGATTTCCTCGCCAAGGTGGCCAAGGAGACAGTGCCGGTGCTGCTGGTCATCAACAAGGTCGACCTGCTCAAGGGGCAGGACGAGCTCGAGGCGACCGTGGCCCGCTGGAAGGAGCTGCTTCCCAATGCCGAAGTGTTCCCCACCTCGGCCAAGCTCCATTTCAACACCGACACCCTCATGGCGCGCATCGTAGAGCTGCTCCCCGTGGCTCCTCCATATTTCGGCAAGGATGCGCTTACCGACAAGCCGGCGCGCTTCTTCGTGACGGAGATAATCCGCGAGAAGCTGCTGCTCAATCTCGACAAGGAAGTGCCCTATTCGGTCGAGGTGGTGGTGGAGAAGTTCGACGAAAAGGAGGACGGTATCCATATCATGGCCGTAATCTATGTGGAGCGCGACTCGCAGAAGGGTATCATCATCGGCAAGGGCGGCACGATGCTCAAGAAGGTGGGCACCCAGGCGCGCAAGGATATCGAGACCTTCTTCGGCAAGCACGTGTATCTTGAGCTGTTTGTGAAGGTCGAGAAGGATTGGCGCAACCGCGACAACAAGCTCCGCGCATTCGGCTATATCGAATAATCTTTTTACCCGGTTTAATCGCCACATACCATATTGACGTCATCCGTCCCCATCGCCGGGGACGGATGATTTTTTTGTTTCCACCCCCCGGACGTGGATGCGATGGATGTGTGTGTTTAGGGGATGGAGGTGTATGTATTTAGGTGAGAGGCGGGTGAATTTGTGGAAGATTAGCGGATGGGAGCGATGAATTTGTGGATGTTAAGTCGCCGGGCTACGCCAGGCATGACATGGTGGAGACCACCCAACCCCACCCTGCAAACCGCTAACGCGGCTCTTGGGTGGGGCTAACGTTGTGGACGCCCCCAGAGGGGCTATGCGCTAACGCGGGGAGTTGCAAATGAAATCAACAAACAAGGGTGTTGCAAATGAAAACAAAACGGAGGGCACACATTTTTGGAGCGATGAAAACCCAAACGAACGGCAAATAAGGGGATATGTGGATATCACAACAAGCACGGATGGGGATGCGATGGCAACCCAACGGATACCACACAAGGGGCATGGGGAAAATGAAAATCCGGATATCATACGAATAGCGCGGATGGAGAATCCGATGGCACGGATAATCCAAAATTGGAAATGGAGATAGCACAACAAGCACGGAAGGCGATGGCAACCCAACGCGTTAGCGCATAGCCCCTTTGGGGGCGTCCACAACGTTAGCCTATGGTAAGCGCCGCGTTAGCGGTGCGCAGCCATAGGTCGCCAGGGGAACATACAAAGCGTGGGCCTGGCGTAGCCCGGCGACAATGATACAAAAAAGGGGAATGAGGCGGCCAACCCAACGGAGGGCACACATTTTGGATGGGAGGCGATGGCAACTCCCCGCGTTAGCGCATAGCCCCTTTGGGGGCGTCTACAACGTTAGCCTATGGTAAGCGCCGCGTTAGCGGTGCGCAGCCATAGGTCGCCAGAGGAACATACAAAGCGTGGGCCTGGCGTAGCCCGGCGACTAATGATACAATAACGGGGAATGAGGCGGCCAACCCCAATGGAGGGCATACATTTGGAGGGGTGGCGATGGCAACCCAACGCGTTAGCGAATAGCCCCTCTGGGGGCGTCCACAACGTTAGCCTATGGTAAGCGCCGCGTTAGCGGTGCGCAGCCATAGGTCGCCAAAGGAACATACAAAGCGGGGGCCTGGCGTAGCCCGGCGACTAATGGTACAATAACGGGGGCGTGTCGCCGGGCTACGCCAGGCATGACGGGGTGGAGCCACCCAACCCCACCCTGCGAACCGCTAACGCGGCTCTTGGGTGGGGCTAACGTTGTGGACGCCCCCAGAGGGGCTATGCGCTAACGCGGGGAGTTGCAAATGAAATCAACGAGGCATACATTTTTGGGGCGATAAAAACCCAAACGAACGGCAAATAAGGGGATATGTGGATAGCACAACAAGCACGGGAGGCGATGGCAACCCAACGCGTTAGCGCATAGCCCCTCTGGGGGCGTCTACAACGTTAGCCTATGGTAAGCGCCGCGTTAGCGGTGCGCAGCCATAGGTCGCCAGGGGAATATACAAAGCGTGGGCCTGGCGTAGCCCGGCGACAATGATACAAAAAAGGGGAATGAGGCGGCCAACCCCAATGGATGGCACACATTTTAGATGGGATGCGGGGGATACACAAGACACTAAAACACATCTGCCGCTGCGGACGAG
>NZ_JAIDKI010000101.1 GCF_029051885.1 Muribaculum sp. | reverse complement strand
GCTCCGACAATTGCGCCTCCGAGGAAAGCGCTTATAAGTCCGAGGGTATTGTTCATCTTTTTTTAATTTATCGGGATTGTGAATTATTTCTCGATTTCATCGGCAATCTCATCGACAAGTTCTTCCAGCTTATCCTTGCGGAGATTAATACCTTTCTCTTTCAGGAAACGGCGGATATTGTCGCGGGTTGTCTCCCCTTTTTCCGGGGCAAGAAGAAGGCCGACTGCTGCACCGGCGACAGCGCCGCCGATTACTGATAGGATGATGTGTAAGGGTTTCATAAAGAATTAACGTTTTTATCGGGCCTTTTGATATAGGGCCCTGTTTGATTTATATGTTAAATAATTCTGTCACTATTAACACATACACGCCTGAAAAGTTCAATTCTTACTCCTTGGAATCAGAAATCGGCAACCCGTTCTGACAACATTTTGTAGGATTTGACGGCGTTATTTACGTGCTTCAGCCACATAGCCGAGAGCCTCGCGACACTTTTCGGTCACGTAAGTCCAGTCGGAAGCTGCGACACGGTCGGCAGGGAAGAGTTTTGAACCCATACCTACGCAGAACACTCCGGCTTTTATCCAGCCCTCGATGTTCTCTTTTGTCGGCTCTACCCCGCCAGTCACCATCAGTTTTGACCAAGGCATGGGAGCTTTCAGGCCTTTTACAAACTTCGGACCGAGGACATCGCCCGGGAATACTTTGCAGAGGTCGCATCCGGTTTCCTGTGCGGCTCCGACTTCTGATATTGTGCCGCATCCAGGAGTATATGGAACAAGTCGACGGTTGCATATACGCGAAATTTCCGGATTGAAAAGCGGGCCTACAACGAAGCATGCGCCAAGCTGAATATACAAAGCTGCGGTTGCAGGATCAACGACCGAACCGACACCGACTGCCATTTCCGGACATTCTTTTGCCGCAAATTTAACAACCTTTTCAAATACCTCATGAGCGAAATCGCCACGATTGGTAAACTCAAAGGCACGTACTCCGCCATCATAACATGCTTTAACCACTGCGCATGCGATATCGGCATCTTTATGATAGAATACCGGCACCATACCGGTATCCCCCATTTTCTGAAGAACCCGGATTTTATCGAATTTTGCCATTTTTATCTTTTGAATTATGCGTTGGGCGCTGTCCGCTTGAGCTACAGCACCCAACGCTGTGTTTTATAATTAGGAAACCTTAACGCTGTACACGACCATTGGCGCTGCCTCCGGCAAGAGCCTTGACTTCATCTACTGTAACCATGTTGAAGTCGCCGGGGATTGTATGCTTGAGGGCTGATGCCGCAACCGCAAATTCAAGAGCCTCACCCTGATTGTCCATGGTCATAAGTCCATGAATGAGACCTCCGGAGAAGCTGTCGCCACCGCCTACACGGTCGATAATCGGATTAATATCGTAGCGCTTGCTCTGATAGAATTCCTGTCCGTTGTATATCATTGCCTTCCAGCCGTTATGGGTTGCCGAGAACGATTCGCGCAGAGTAGAAACGACATATTTGAAGCCGAATTCCTTCATCATGGCTGCAAATATTCCCTTATAGCCTTCAGCATCAGTATTGCCACCCTCGACATCGGCATCAGGCTTAAATCCGAGACAAAGCTCGGCATCTTCTTCATTACCGATACATACATCTACATATTTCATGAGCGGGCGCATGATTGACTGGGCTTTTTCAGAAGTCCAGAGCTTTTTACGGAAATTGAGGTCAACCGAAACGGTGACACCGTGGCGTTTGGCCGCCTCACAAGCAAGACGCGTAAGCTCGGCTGCCTTGTCGGAGATGGCCGGTGTGATACCGCTCCAGTGGAACCAATCGGCACCTTCCATTATCTTATCAAAGTCGAAATCTTCGGGATCCGCTTCTGAAATAGAAGAGTTTGCGCGGTCATATATTACCTTTGACGGACGCATCGACGCACCTGTCTCACAATAATAGATACCGACACGGTTGCCGCCACGGGCAATGTGGTCGGTAACAACGCCATAACGACGCAGTGCGTTTACGGCAGCCTGTCCTATCTCATGAGTAGGAAGTTTGCTTACAAACACAGCCTCGTGGCCATAGTTGGCGCAGCTGACAGCCACATTGGCTTCGCCGCCGCCCCAGATTACATCAAAATTATCAACCTGCACAAAGCGATTGCAGCCGGCAGGCGAAAGGCGAAGCATGATTTCGCCGAGTGTGATTACTTTTCCCATATCTGTTTATTAAGATTAATTTGGTGGTGCAAATTTAATATTTTGGCAGGAATTATCAATTTTCAAAGTGATAGTTTGGTGTTTTTTCGCAATAATCGCGGATTGTCAGACAGCCCGCAAATGATAACACTGCAAAGATACAACATATGGTTGTAATCTGCAAATTTTAATCAATATTTCTATCTTTCGCCGGAATTTGAGTAAATTTGTGGTCAACAACTCAAAAAACAGTATGGCTACAAGCTATCTAC
>NZ_JAIDKI010000100.1 GCF_029051885.1 Muribaculum sp. | reverse complement strand
CCCTGGAAGCCCTGTCCGTGGCGTGCCTCGTCCTTTGCCATTTCGTGTACGGTGTCGTGGATGGCGTCGAGGTTGAGTTCCTTGGCGCGCTTGGCGATACGCATCTTGTCGGCATTGGCACCGGCTTCAGCGGCCATACGCTTCTCGAGGTTGGTCTTTGTGTCCCATACTACATCGCCGAGGAGTTCGGCAAACTTGGCTGCGTGTTCGGCTTCTTCAAAAGCATAACGCTTGAAGGCTTCGGCCACTTCGGGATAGCCCTCGCGGTCGGCCTGACGCGACATGGCAAGGTACATGCCTACTTCGGTGCACTCGCCCATGAAGTGTGCGTTGAGGTCGGCGCGCATCTGGTCGTCGGTATCTTTGGCGATGCCGATTACGTGCTCGGTCACAAACTGGAGAAGTGCTGTTTCGTCGAGTTCCTTGAACTTGGATGCGGGTACACCGCACTGGGGACACTTTTCGGGAGCTGCGTCGCCTTCGTGAACGTAGCCGCAGACTGTACAAATGAATTTCTTGCTCATTTTCTTGTAAATTATGTGATTGGTTTCCAATATGCTATATGATTCATGCCATTACGCATGTCAGAGGTGTATTCTCCAAGCATCCTTATGGTGTGAATCAGGTCATATCTTATGATATTTTGGTTATGAGGATATGAGGTTTCTGTAAGGTAAAATTACAAAAATTACCCAATATCGCAAAATAAGTAAGGAAAAATCTGAAATATTATTGTCGGGGCGACTTCTCAGTCAGGGTCGGTTGATTGAGAGCATGTTGCGAGGCCGATTTCGGCCATGGCCTGGGGGAGCAGCGGCCGCGACGGGTCGAGGCGTATCACCGACGGGTCGCGTTTGAGCCATGTGAGCTGTTTCTTGGCATATACACGTGTGTTTTTCCCGATGCGGGCCACTGCGGTGTCGTAGTCCATGGTGCCGTCGAGATATGCAAACATTTCTTTGAATCCGACAGTGTTGAGCGAGTTGAGCCGGCGCATCGGATATACTTTCCTGGCTTCGTCGAGCAGACCGTCGGCCATCATGCGGTCGACTCTGCCGTTGATGCGGTCGAACAGCACTTCGCGCGGATGGTCGATTATGAATTTGAGTGTGCGGAACGGGCGCTCCCTCACGGCTCCGACTCTGAGTGACGAGTAGGGCACACCGGCCTCGATGCTTATCTCTATGGCATGGATGAGGCGCCGTGGATTTGACAGGTCGGCTCCGGCGAGATAGTCGGGGTCGAGATTGCGCAGTGTGGCGCGCAACCCCTCGAGCCCTTCTCTCTCGTATAGTGCGAGGGTGTCGGCGCGCACCTGTGGTGAGACGGTGGGGAGTTCGTCGATACCGCGACACACAGCATCGACATACATCATTGAGCCTCCGCACATTACGGCGCATCCGTCGCGTTGGAAAAGCCGTGGGAGCAGTTGCATCACATCCTCCTCGAAGCGTGCCGCGCTGTAGTATTCGTCGAGCGCCAGAGTGCCGATGAAGTGGTGATGCGCGGCGGCAAGTTCGTCGGCCGAGGGTGCGGCTGTGCCTATGGGTATGTCGCGGAACAGTTGTCGCGAGTCGGCCGATATTATATCGCAGTGCAGAGCCTGTGCGATTTCGATGGCGAGCGATGTCTTGCCTGAGCCTGTTGGGCCCGTCACTACGATAAGCAGAGGTTTCATCAGTCTGTGTGTAAGATTTAGAGATGATTTCCGAGAATGTTTTTAGGCTTTCATTTTCTCTAAGATGCCGTCAGAAACAGATGTCATAATCCGGCCCGCAGCATGCCGCGGGCCGGATTATGACATGTATGTGTGTCAGGCGGTTGTGGAGCCTGGTGCCGGCCGGCTATGGTGGCGTGACTATCTGTTGGCTACGAGCCGTGCTATTTCTATGATTACTTCGGTGGCTTTCTCCATAGAGGGGATGGGCACAAACTCATAGCGTCCGTGGAAGTTGAGACCTCCGGCGAATATGTTGGGGCAGGGGAGACCCTTGAACGACAGCTGCGCTCCGTCTGTTCCTCCGCGTATGGGCACTACGATGGGATTGACGCCTACATTGCGCATGGCTTGCTCGGCGATGTCGACTACATATTTTACGGGTTCGATTTTCTCGCGCATGTTGTAGTACTGGTCCTTTATCTCGATGGAGGCGCAGTTGGGGAATTCATTGTTGATTTTCCGTACCAGATGCTCGAGTTCCTTTTTGCGGCGTTCGAAGCGGTCGCGGTCATGGTCGCGTATTATATATGTGATGGTGGTCTTCTCCACATTGCCCTCGGTGGCAATCAGGTGGTAGAATCCTTCGTATCCCTCAGTGTGCTCGGGTGTCTCCCATCGGGGGAGCATCGACATAAACTGATTGGCGATTCGCTGCGAGTTGATCATCTTGTGTTTGGCATATCCGGGGTGTACGTTTCGTCCGGTAAATGTCACCTTGGCCACTGCGGCGTTGAAGTTTTCGTATTCCAGCTCGCCGATTTCGCCTCCGTCCATTGTATATGCCCAGTCGGCGCCAAACTGCTCTACATCAAATTTGTGTGCTCCCTGACCTATTTCCTCGTCGGGGTTGAATGCGATGCGTATCTTGCCATGTTCGATTTCGGGATGTTGCTGAAGGTATGCCACGGCGGTGATTATTTCGGCGATTCCGGCCTTGTCGTCGGCGCCGAGAAGAGTGGTGCCGTCGGTCACAATCAGCGACTGGCCCTTGTAGTGGTCGAGTTCGGGGAATTCGCGCGGGCTGAGCACGATACCCTTTTCAGCGTTGAGTGTGATGGGCTGTCCGTCGTAGTTGTCGACGATGCGCGGATTTACGTGGCGTCCGCTCATGTCGGGCGATGTGTCGAGATGGGCGATGAATCCGACTGTAGGCACCGGGCGCGATGTGTTGGCCGGCAGTGTCGCCATGAGGTATCCGTTGTCGTCGAGCGTAATCTCGGTCAGGCCCATTTTATGCAGTTCCTGTTCGAGGTGCTGGGCAAATATCATCTGGCCCGGAGTAGAAGGCCACATGTTGGTGAGTTCGTCGCTCTGAGTGTCAAACTTTACGTATTGTAGAAATCTGTCGACTACGTTCATATCAGTAGGTATTAAGGTTGTTTTCACAAAGATAGTTTTTTTTCATGAATCACGGTTGCGGACATGTCGAAAATTTGACGGTGATTTGGCAGGAGACGCAATGATTTCATAGAGCTTGTTTAATAATAAATGTTGCCGCCAGGGTCGTATAGCTTGAGACGATTTTCGACATGTGACGAAGGAGTGTACTTTATGTACACGACTGAGGAACAGGGCGAAAAGCGGCCAAGATATACGAGACAACCGGTAATTTTATAATTCCTCACTCTCTTGCTGAATTTGAAATAAATGCAAAAATATATCAACGATATTAAACAAATTACCGCCAGTCGGTCAATCGCCGGCATCTTTCCGCCTGCTCTTCGGTCGTTATGGAACCCCATAACTCCCTCATCACAAGCGAAAATCTGCTCGACGAATGACCGCCCTGACGGTAACATTTATTATTAAACAAGCTCTTATATGAGATGCTCTAAAATGCTAACAATTAGAATATTGTTAAGCTACAATAAAAATATTGTAAAAATAATTGTGAAATTATTTGGTGAATTTAAATACATGGCGTATCTTTGCAATGTCGAAGGGTTGAAAATATATTATACACAGCTTCGGCAATAATCTATAAACCATCTTAATTTTATCAATGACTATGGACAAGACACAAATTCCGCCAAATGACAATGCTACGTCGCCATCTCCTGTCTGTGAGGCTAAAGCGCTGAAAGAAGCCTATATGAAAGGCTATCTCAAGGGCCTGAATGAGAGGGCTGCATCCGAACTGCACCGCCCCGATGCCGGTGAGGAACCGTATCCCGACGGTCAGCGCGGCACGCCTGTGGCCCAGGACCCATTTTTCCTTCCTGACGCATATTCGGTGTGGGACTGACCCTGCCGCATGTGATGCAATCTTACAACTATCTTTCTCTTTTTACTTGAAAAACACACTTTATCTTATTATCATCTTAATCTTTTTATTATGGAATCAGTTTCAACAACCCATGCAACCCATGTGTTAGGCGGTCCGCTTACAGCCGCCACTATAGAATCACTCGGCTCAGACATGATATTGCCTGACATTGACCGCCGCTTGCTGAAGATACGGCCAATGGCCACTCCTGTCGACCAGATTTCGCGCGCGGCCCGTAGCCGTCAGTCCGGCTCGATGGAAGTGCGCTACTACACTGTCGACAGCCGTCCGTCGTCGGCTGTAGTGGTTGCAATCGAGAGTGAAGGCAATGAGGACGAGTTTGTGATATCTCTTGGCGGCAGAAACGACTACAAGGCGTTTTCAAAAACCGATACCGTGCTCCTTACCGGTGGGATGGCAGGCGACAAGTCGCATACGTTTTATATCACCGAGTCAAGTATCAATGGGCTTTCGGTAATCTATGTCGGTCCCGACGAGAAATTTGTGGCTGACAATGAAGCGGAGGGTGAAAGCACCATTGTGCGTATGGGGCGCGCTGCCGCCGAACTCGACGTACAGACTCCTCAGACCACGTTTGTGCCCACGCCTGAAAAAAAATTTCTGTCAAATATTTAAGGCTCAAATAGAACAGGGAGCGGTGCTGACGGCCGCGCTCAAGCAGGCCGACATGTCGTTTACCGACCAGCAGGAGGCGGCCATCATCGACATGCGTATGGGCATGGAGCGCAGTTTCCTTTTCGGCTCGCGCAAGAAGTTGAGCGGTCCCGACGGAAATACCTACTTTACCGGTGGCATATGGCATCAGACCAAGCGCGAGTTCCGGCTCCCCTCACAGTTGTGTTCGGGTGATTTCGTAGAGCTGTGCCGTCAGGCGTTTACCGGCCACGGGGGGTCGGCGCGCAAGGTGCTTATTGGTGGCTCGAAGTGTGTGCGCACACTTGTCAATCCTACCAAGGATGCCACTGTGAAGCAGATGGGCTCGGTCGAGACCGAGTTGCACTGGGGGCTTAATCTTAAGGTGATATCGTCGAACTTCGGCACTCTCTATGTAGTGCACAGCGAGACCTTCGACCTTTGCGGACATGAGAACGACGGTATCGTAATCGACCCGGAATATCTCCAGAAGTACACCCATATTCCGTTTTCGGCCATGCTCCTCGACCTTAAGAAGAGCGGCCAGCGCAATTCCGATGCCGTAGTGCTTACCGAGGCGTCGTGCCTTGTGCTCCGTTACCCCGAAGCCCATATGCGTATCGTTGGCGGCAAGTGACGGCCTGTCGCACTCGCTTTTCAGAGAATGGCGCCATCCAGGTAATGGCAGCCATTCTCGCTGTAATTCTCAATAATTTACGCAATCTTTTTTAGAACAGTTACTTATGTCAGCTCTTACACTTGATATTGACGGTATGATGGCCGAATGGCGTCTGCGTGCCTTTCCCGAGGCTGTCAATTCGGGATGCGACGTGGTGCGCTTCGACGGTATCGACCTGAGCGCCCATCTGCAGGCGCGCATGCAGGCGTGGTACGATAATCTTATCCGCACTGCTCCAATTGAAATGCTTGCGCCGGTCGACATCTCGGCCGATGTAGAGGTGGAGATTCTGCCCGATGGCACTGGATGGTTCATGCTTCCTGACAATGTCGTGCGCCTTTCCTTTCTGTTGCTGCCCGGGTGGAACTGTCCGGCGCTGATTATTCCCGACGGGACTCTACCCGGAGCTTCGCTACAGCTGTCGGGGAGGCAGCGGTCGGACCACCGCGCTCCGGTGGCGGCAGTGACCGGACGTGCCGTGCGTGTGTGCTCTCCGGCGCCGGCATCTGATACCGGAGCTACCGTGCGTCCACTGTCGTGTCTTGCCGTTACCGACTCGCCCGGCGTCTACCGTATCGACTCTCTCGCTCTATCCACTATCAAACCAATCATCTGAGAGAGCCGTACACTTGTACGACTTTATAAAACTCTACAACTACTATGAACGACACAGTTTTATCCCGTGCCCGCGCGGCCTGGGAGTCGGGCGCCACACTGCGGGCGCGCCGTCTCCGCTACAAGCGTTACACATTCGGGCGTCAGTGGCTCGACCCCTGTCTGCTTGACAACGGCACTGTACGCAGCGAGGGCGACTACCTTATCGAAAATGGCTATACGCCTGTCACCAACAATGTTATCCGCCAGTTGGTAAAGACCATCACCGGATGTTTCCGCGAGAGTGTGGGCGGCGATCCGTTGCTGGCCGATACGGTCGAGACCGACGCGGCCACGTTTCAGGAATTTCTCATATCGGGATGCGCCATACAGCGTATCGCTCCGTCGGGAGCCCTCCCGAGGATAGTGAGCCCGGCGCGTTTCTTTATCGACCGCCTCACCTGCTCCGACGGTTCAGGGGCGGAACTTATGGGTGAGCTACATGATTTTTCGCTTCCGGCCCTTGTCGAGCGTTTCTCTCACGGCGACCCGGGGCGCATGCAGATGCTGCGCTCGGTGTTCCGACGACATTCGGCCGACACATCGCCCGACGCGCAGCTGCCCCGCACGGGCGAGAGTGCCGACGATGCGCTTACGTTCGACTCCTCGTCGCGTGCGGCTACGCTGAGAGTGTTTGAGATATGGACGCGTGAGTGCCGCCGCATGCTCCGTGTGCACGACCCCGCCGACGGGTCGCTCACCCTTGTCGCCGCCGACTCCGAGAAGCGGCTCCGTGCTGCCAACCGCAAGCGCGAGCGTCGCGGAGAGGTGGCGTTGCAGTGGCGCCTGTGTGTCGATGCACGCTGGGTGTGCCGGTTTATGACCACCGACGGACGTGTGCTCGACACCGTCACTTCATCGCGCCATCCCTATGCGATGTGTTTTTACCCGATGATTGATGGTGAGATACACTCTTTTGTCGAGGATATCATCGACCAGCAGCACAACATTAACTGGCTGATGACTCTCAACGACCGCATGCTCTCGCAGGCGGCAAAAGGTGTGGTGCTTTTTCCAGAAAATCAGTTTTCGTCGCAGATGCCTGCTGCTATGGTGGCCGAAAAACTGCGCGAGCCCGACGGTATAGTCATCTACCGTCCCGAGCCGGGTGTGCCGGGGCCGCAGCAGGTGATGACCGCTGTCAATTCGGTAGGCACGCAGCAGATGCTCGACACTCAGCTGCGCCTGATGCGCGAGGTGAGCGGGGTGGGGGATGCCCTGCGCGGCCAGACACCGGCGGGGGTGACATCGGCGTCGATGTATCAGAGCCAGCAGCAGGGACAGCTACTTGCTCTCCGCGACCTTCTCGACACATTCCGGGCCTACCTGCTGCGCCGTCGCAATGGATAGCGGCATGATGGCTCTCTTGGAAAAATCGTCAGGGCTTCGGCTCCGGCATAATCAGCAGACAATCATCAGAATTTATGAATTATTTTATTTTGAGAGAATAATATGTATAATTTTCATCAAAAATTATTAATTTTGCATTCTAAACTGTTGCGGCTCGTAACTTTCTGGATACCAGTGGCTTTGGATACTGTTTCTACTATATTCCGTAGCCTGGACTTCCTGAGAAGTTATGAATCGGTTAATAAAAAACTAATTAATATGGCAAATCGCAAGCTAAAAATCAGAGACCTAACGTTGCGTGACGGCCAGCAGTCGCTCTTTGCGACCCGTATGCCTCAGGCGTGTATCGACCGTCTGCTCCCCCTTTACGAGGGTGCCAACTTTTATATAATGGAAGTGTGGGGCGGCGCAGTTCCCGATTCGGTCATGCGCTATCTTGACGAATCACCCTGGGAACGACTTCGCATCTGCTCAAAGGCCATGAAAGGCCATTCGCTGCTCTCCGCTCTCTCGCGTGGCCGCAACCTTTTCGGCTATGTGCCTTATCCCGACAGTGTGCTTGAGGGTTTCTACAAGGAAGCTATCAAGAACGGTCTTAACGTGATGCGTATCTTCGACGCCCTCAACGACCTCGACAATGTTAAGGAGTCGATACGCATGATCAACGAGCTCGGCGGCATTGCCGACGGTGCTGTATGCTATACAGTCGACCCCAAGGAGGAAGCTCCCGCAGAGCCCGCCGAGAAGCCGGGATTCTTCGCACGCCTTTTCGGCAAGAAAGCCGAGGTGCCTGCCGCTCCTGAAAAGATATTTACCGATGAATATTTCGTGTCGAAGGCCAAAGCCATGGAGGGATATGGCGCCAAGATCATTACCCTCAAGGATATGGCCGGTCTGGTAAATCCCGCGCGTATCGCGTCGCTTATGCCCAAGCTGAAGGCTGCCGTAAGCGTGCCGGTGGATTTCCATACCCACTGTACACCCGGCTATGGCCTGGCATCGTCGCTTGTGGCCATTATCAACGGTGTAGACATTCTCGACACCAACATCTGGTGGTTCGGCGAAGGCTCGGCCGCTCCTGCCATCGAGCTTATCTATATCTTCTGCCAGAAGCTCGGCATCGAGCTTGAGGCCAACATGGAGGCTGTAGGCCGCATCCGCAATGAGCTGTACGACGTGCGCAAGCAGCTCGCCGCATTCGACCTCAACAAGGATCATTTCCCGAAAGCGTTTGACCCGCTGGCCGACAAACTTCCTGCCGAAATCGACGCCCTGTTTGACCGCGCCATCGCAGCAGCCAAGGCCAACGATGAGGATAGCCTGCTTGCCGCCTGCCATGCTATCGAGGAGTATTTCGGATTCCCCAAGCCCAACCTGCTCGTCAAGGATGCCGAGGTGCCCGGAGGTATGTATTCCAACATGGTGGCTCAGCTCAAGGCACTCGGTGCGAGCGACCTGCTCGACGACGCCATGCGCCTGATTCCCAAGGTGCGCCGCGATGCCGGCCTTGTGCCCCTGGTGACTCCTACCAGCCAGATTGTAGGCAGCCAGGCTGTAAGCGTGGCTCTCGACCGCAAGAAGGGAAATCCCGACTACAGCAACCCGTCAAATCAGTTTATCTCTCTGGTGAAGGGTGAATATGGCCATACTCCCGTGGCTGTCGACCCCGCATTCCGCGAGAAGATTGCCGGAACTCCTGTAGAGACACCCTACGATGTGACCAAATACAAGAAGCCCGAAAATCCTGTGCTTGAGGATATGGGCGGCGTGAAGCTCGCATCCAACCAGGAGGAATATCTGCTCCTTGAACTGCTCCCGACTGTGGCCAACGGCTTCCTGCGCAAGCGCCGTGCCGAGGAGTGGGATAAAACTCAGGCTGCCGCCGCTCCCAAGGTGGAGGAAAAGCCTGCTGTAGAGGAAGCTCCTGTGACAGGTCCCACTCTCAATGCTCCGATGGGCGGACGTATTGTTGAAATCAAGGTGAAGCCGGGCGACAAAATCAAGTTTGGCCAGACCGTGCTCGTGTACGAGGCCATGAAGATGGAAAATGACCTCGCGTCGGAGATTGACGGTACTGTAAAGCGTATCCTCGTTACTCCCGATCAGGTTGTCGCTACCGATCAGGCTCTTATCGAGTATGAGTAAATCATTCTGACAGATATCGTTGAGATATAATCCCCCGGAGAGCCGTGTGCGTTTGACCCCGGGCGCCGCCTTGTTTTGGTTTAAAGGGGGGCGGGAGGGCATTTCATTATAAAATGTTCCTGAGAAAATTGATGCTCAGTAGGAAAGCAGCTAGCGTGCACCTGTGAGGGCTGAGGGGTCACTGTGGGGGTCTGCCCAGAGGATCTA
>NZ_JAIDKI010000010.1 GCF_029051885.1 Muribaculum sp. | reverse complement strand
GTCAACTGCCGCGAGTGGGTTTCTGATGCGCTCGCCACTGTTACCCCCGCCTCTTATGGCTATGATGAAAAAGGTGGGGTAGATAAGTTGCTTAATGCAACGATTTATCCTGTCGTTCCCGCCGATATGGTCGGCTCTTGGCGTGTACGCTCCATACAGATTGATGCACGCGACGGCATATTTTCATATCCGTATTTTAGATGCCGTTTTCGCAACGTTGATGGAAAGGTATTCTTTGAAAAGACAACAGGCAGTCAGCGTAAATCAGGGTATGTATATCAGAATGGCCCCGAATCTTTGGCTTTTCTTGGAGGATGGAGTGTAAACGATGAGCCGCAGACTTTTTATGGCGGTGAGAATTCCGTGGTAGGAACTCTTTATAAGATTGGACGGAATAGAGCTATAATGCTTTTCCCGATAAGTTCCGACCGTGTCGAGATATATGAACTGGTGAAATAACGGCTTGTGCCGTTGATGACAGTTGTACGATATTGTCACATTTATGGATATCGACCTGCTATTGTCGCGCAAGATAAATCTCCCGGACATAAGAAGGATAGCGCTTTGGGTGTCCGGCGATACAGGACGCCTTGAGGCGTTATGGTCTTTGGCACGCTCTGACCACCGGCTTACAAGTGTAAATTCGCTGTGGGTACTGTCACATCTGTGCGGCTCTCAATCGGGGTGGCTTGGCTTGCGGCAGCATACGCTGATTGATATGTTGCTCACCACTACGGACACAGCAAAGAAAAGACTGCTGCTGCAGATTCTGAAGACTCAGGATTTTGATGCCGACACAATGCGGGCCGACTTGCTCGATTACTGTCTGTCGAAAATAAACTCTGAGTGTGAGCCATATTCCATAAGGGCATTCAGCATATATGTCGCATTCCGTATGGCCAGGCATTATCCGGAACTTATCACTGAATTGAAATCATATCTTGACATGCTGTCATTTCAGAGCCTGTCTCCGGGACTGGTTTGCGCCAGGCGTAAGACTCTTGCAGAAATCAGCAAGATTGAGAGTATGTAATACAGAATTATGAATATCGAGAAATTCCGGGAATACTGCCTGTCGCTCGGCGACGATGTGACGGAAAAAACGCCATTCGGCAAATTTGCCCGCAAGTATGAGTCCATATTGGTATTCTATGTCCGGGGACATATGTTCTGCCTGATTGATATCGACGACTTTCGGTTTGTTGACGTATGCTCTACACCCGATGAGGTGATGCAGCTGAAGGCTGAATATCTGTCGGTAAGCAATCCGGCCAACCCGAGCCTCCGACACTGGATTCAGCTTTATTTTAATGGAGATATATCCGATGAGCAGATTCTTGAATTGGTAAGGCGCGCATATGATATCATCAACGACCGCTATGCCCCCAAGAGGTTGAAGAAGCCATAAGGAATTACATCAACGGGGAATGCCTCCCGGCATCCCCCGTTGATGATCATATATTCCAACAAAACAGATTAATACAGTAAATGGCTAAATTTCATACTTTAACTTTCCTTGATAGTCCCCGGTAGGGGCTATAGACAGAACATCAATATCTTTGTTGTGTGGATGTCGCCTGCGGGCGACATCTCCCCACGATTGTAATCTTTAGAAATTGTCGGCCTTACGCTCGAAGTAACCCTGGGGCTTTTCGCATACCGGACACTTTTTTGGCGCATTTTTGCCGCGGTGGATGTATCCGCAATAACGGCATTGCCACAGTACCTCTTCAGCATCTCCGAACATTGTGTCGGTGGCCAGACGGTCGAGCAGACGCAGATAGCGCTCTTCGTGCCCCTGTTCTACCTGTGCTACAAGTTTGAAGTTGGCGGCAATCTGGGGGAAGCCTTCCTCTTGAGCGGTCTTGGCGAATGCAAGATACATGTCGGCCCATTCCTCGTGCTCGCCGGCGGCTGCTTCCTGTAGATTCTGGGCGGTAGTGCCTACCGGTCCTGCGGGATAAGTGGCTGTGATTTCGAGCATGCCTTCTTCAAGATAGCTGAAGAATTTCTTTGCATGGGCATATTCCTGCGAGGCAGTCTCAAGAAAGATTGCGGCGATCTGTTCGTAGCCTTCTTTCTGTGCCACTTCGGCAAATATTGTATATCGGCCGCGGGCCTGGGATTCTCCGGCAAATGACTTCAGAAGGTTCTTCTCGGTCTCTGTGCCTTTGATACTTTTCTTATCCATAGTTATTGCGAGGTGTTTAAGTTCGTAATTGAGTTTTTATACTTCTTAACGCCTCGTCATAAAAATAGTTCACGTGTGTTATAAAAAACGACATCGCTTCCCGGCATAATAGGTGGAAAATAGTTAATTTTGTGGTCACATACAGATAAATACATAACATTAAAAATATTTATGAACGACTATATTGAATTGCGTGTCGACCTCACTCCCTGCGATGAGGCTGCTACCGATGTGCTTGCCGCATTGCTTGCCGAGCGGGGGTATGAGAGTTTTGTGCCTGATGCCGGAGGGCTTACGGCCTATGTGCGCGAGCCTGAGTTTGATGCCGATATTCTACGCGGAGTAATCGACGACATGCCTTTCGACGGGATTACCGCCGATACCCGCTGGAGCAGGGTAGAGGGGCGCGACTGGAATGCCGAGTGGGAGAAAAATTATTTTCAGCCGATAAATATCGATGGGCAGTGTGTGATTCACAGTTCGTTTCATACCGATATCCCTGTGGCCGACTATGATATCGTGATTGATCCCAAGATGGCGTTCGGTACAGGCCACCATCAGACCACCACATTGATTATACGCCATCTGCTCGCCTCCGACCTCAAAGGTAAGTCAGTGACCGACGTCGGCACGGGCACCGGCATTCTCGCCATCCTTGCGGCCATGCGTGGCGCGACTCCTGTCCATGCCATTGAGATTGACGAGTTTGCACATGTGAATGCTGTGGAAAATGTTGCGCTCAACCGACATCCGGAGATTGATGCTGTCTCTAAAACCCAAATACGCATGCGGACAAATTTAGCGGTGTTGTGGACGGGGTG
>NZ_JAIDKI010000001.1 GCF_029051885.1 Muribaculum sp. | reverse complement strand
AGAGCTTGTTTAATAATAAATGTTACCGTCAGGGCGGTCAATCGCCGAGCAGTTTTTCGCTTGTGATGAGGGAGTTATGGGGTTCCATAACGACCGAGGCGCAGGCGGAAAGATGCCGGCGATTGACCGACTGGAGGTAATTTGTTTAATATCGTTGATATATTTTTGCATTTATTTCAAATTCAGCAAGAGATTGAGGAATTATAAAATTACCGGTTGTTTCGTATATCTTGGCCGCTTTTCACCCTGTTCCTCAGTCGTGTACATAAAGTACACTCCTTCGTCACATGTCGAAAATCGTCTCAAGCTATACGACCCTGGCGGCAACATTTATTATTAAACAAGCTCTTAAACAGCGCAAAGCGACAGGCACACTACATCTCTCCACACCGCCATAGACACCTACATAAAAAGAAGTAGCGCGAATACCCTTGCAGGCATCGCGCTACCATTGTGTTTATTCTCGTAGAGCAAGAATTACTTGCCGGCGAGCTTCTCCTTGAGAGCGGCGAGCTCCTGGAGGTCGCCGAGAGTTGTCTTCTCGATGGGAGTGTTGAGCACGGGCTGCTCCTCACGACGGCTGTTCTGACGGCGTGCCTTGCGAGCCTCGTTCTTCTCTGCCTTAGCTTCATCCTCGAAGATACGGCTGTGGCTGAGGAAGATGCGCTTGTTGTCCTTGTTGAACTCGATAACCTTGAAGTCGAGCTTGTCGCCAACCTTAGGCATAGAGCCATCCTGCTTTACAAGGTGCTTGGGAGTAGCGAAGCCTTCCATGCCGTGGTCGAGAGAGATAACGGCACCCTTGTCCTGCATCTCAACGATAGTACCTTCCTGGATGCTGCCGGGGGTAAAGATGGCTTCAAGACCTTCCCAAGGATTATCCTCGAGCTGCTTGTGGCCGAGCGACAGACGACGGTTGTCCTTGTCGATTTCAAGAACTACAACCTCGATTTCTGCGCCGAGCTGGGTGAATTCAGAAGGATGCTTAACCTTCTTGGTCCAGCTGAGGTCAGAGATGTGGATCAGGCCGTCAACGCCCTCTTCGATTTCAACAAATACACCGAAGTTGGTGAAGTTGCGAACCTTGGCGGTGTGCTTCGAGCCGATGGGATAGCGTACTTCGATATCTTCCCAGGGATCCTTCTTAAGCTGCTTGATGCCAAGCGACATCTTGCGCTCGTCGCGGTCGAGGGTGAGGATTACGGCCTCTACCTCGTCGCCTACCTTCATGAAGTCCTGAGCGCTGCGGAGGTGCTGGCTCCACGACATTTCGCTTACGTGGATGAGACCCTCTACGCCGGGGGCGATTTCAACAAACGCACCGTAGTCGGCCATAACCACTACGCGGCCGTTGACCTTGTCGCCAACCTTGAGCTCTGAGTCAAGAGCATCCCAGGGATGGGGCTGGAGCTGCTTGAGACCGAGGGCGATACGCTTGCGCTCGTCGTCGAAGTCGAGGATTACAACGTCGAGTTCCTGGTCGAGCTTCACTACCTCTTCGGGGTGGCTTACGCGGCCCCAGCTCAGGTCGGTGATGTGGATCAGGCCGTCTACGCCGCCAAGGTCGATGAACACACCGTAGGTGGTGATGTTCTTCACTACGCCCTTGAGCACCTGACCACGCTCGAGCTTCGATATGATTTCTTTCTTCTGCTGCTCCAGCTCGGCCTCGATGAGTGCCTTGTGGCTGACAACAACATTCTTGAATTCCTGGTTGATCTTAACGACCTTGAACTCCATGGTCTTGCCCACGAAGATGTCGTAGTCGCGGATAGGCTTCACGTCGATCTGTGAGCCGGGGAGGAAGGCCTCGATGCCGAATACGTCGACAATCATACCGCCCTTGGTGCGGCACTTGATAAAGCCCTTGATTACCTCGTCGTTCTCCAGAGCCTGGTTGATACGCTCCCAGCTGCGCGACATGCGGGCCTTGCGGTGAGAGAGAATCAGCTGACCCTTCTTGTCCTCCTGATTTTCGATGAATACCTCTACGGTATCGCCGACCTTGATGTCGGGATTGTAACGGAATTCGTTTACAGGGATGATGCCATCGCTCTTGTAGCCGATGTTAACCACTGCCTCACGCTTGTTGAGGGCGATGATGGTACCTTCGATTACTTCTTTGTCCTTTACAGTGTTGAGCGACTCGTCATAAGTCTTGGTGAGTTCTTCGCGGCTCTTGGTGCCTTTCTGTTCGCCTTTTTCATAGGCTTCCCAGTCGAAGTCCTCGATGGGTGAAGTTTTAATTTCTTCGTTCATTAAAAAGGTTAATAAAATAAGTTAATTAATTGCACGCAATCCACAGACGGCACTCCACCGACATGAGCCATACTGACGCGCCTCCGGGCCACGCAGACACCTCAATGGAGGCAACCACGTCCATCCTCGCTTCAATACTCTGCTCAGTCGCTGACAAGCACCATCAGGCACTCTTCGCCCCCTCTGCATTGCGTCCCGCAAAGTTACTACATAACTTTCGATTACACAAATACTTCTGCACGAAATTAAGAACTTGTTTAATAATATTACATTCAAAATATCTAACTTTGTAGAAAATCACTCACCAATGAGATTTCGCCGAAACAGCATCGTCACATATACCCCCCTGCTCTCCCTACTTGCCGCCGATTTCGCATGTGCCATGACTCTGGTAGCTACATTCCTGATTATCATAGGCATTCCGGGGCCGCATTTCTTTACATTCCTGTCCCATCTGCTCTCCGAAGCCATATTGCTGACTCTCCCGGCAATACTGTTTTGGCCCAAAGGCAAATACCTGACTCCGGTGATTCTCGCTATTGCCGCCATTTTCTTCTTTGCAAACATATTGTATTTCCGCAATTTCTCCGACCTCATCACATTCTCTACCCTAAGGCTATGCACCACAGTCGACAGCATCATACTGCGCTCGGCGCTGGCATCAATAAAATGGTACGATTTTATACTCTTCATACCACCTGCAATTGCAGCGACAGCCGCCCACATAGCATTTGACAAAGCCCGTCACACCGGAATCTCCGGAAAAACAAAAATATCGCTCCTAATCATATCAGTCTTAATAATCTCGCTATCACAATACAAGCATTTCCGCGATTTTAGAAATTATTCTATCAGCAGAGGGCACCTTCCGAAAAACGCACCCTTCTCCGAAAAGATAAGCCTCTTCTTCCGCAACAACGTCTCCTTTTACTCTGACATTACCAGACATGGCATTTTCGGGGCATACCTGATTGATGCATGGCATGCATATGATGCCATCACCCGCACAGTCACCATGTCGGATGAAGACATCGATGCCATAACGACCTGGCACGACTCGGAATGCCATCCTTCCGGCTCACCATCCGACAAGCACAAAAATCTGATATTGATAATCGTCGAGTCGCTCAACACCACTGCCTTCGAATGGAGCTTCAACAACCGGAAGGCAATGCCCAATCTCAACAGATTTATTTCCGACTCCACATCCATCACATTCACTTCCGTATATCCTCAGGCCGGCAACGGCAGAAGCAGCGACGGACAGATGATGTATAATTGCGGTCTCTATCCGTCGCCATCCGACCCCATGTGTGCAATCTCGCCGGAAGGACCGTATCCGTCATTGCCGCGAATGCTCCGCGACACATACCATTCCATCGAGATAATCCCCGAAAATCCAAGATTATGGAACCACTCATTAACCAACAAGGCATTTGGATTCAAGGAATTCCGACACACCCAGGCCGACGACGACCCGGTAGTGGAGGCCGACAGCATACTTCTATGTAAATCCTATGATATAATCGCCGGCATACAGCAGCCGTTTGTTGCGGTAATCCCCACCTTATCCATGCACGACCCCTATGTCCAGGCACCGCCGGCTACGACTTGGATTTCACATACACCCGGCATAGCAGATACCGACAGGAATTACCTCGAGACTTGTGCAGCCTTCGACAGGGCATTGGGTACATTCGTCGACCGGATGCGGCAGACTCCGGCATGGGACAATACAATTGTCGTAATCGCGTCCGACCATGAAGCCCGTAAAATGTGTCTTAGCCCGGCAATGTCCGACGACCGGTTGATTTTTACAATTCTCAACTCAGGCCTGTCGGGGTTCATAAACGACGATACCGTAGGTCAGATTGACGTATTCCCCACCATAGTCGATGCAATGGGACTGTGGGACTCCGTCAAATGGCATGGGTTTGGCTCAAGCCTCCTTAGGGAAATCCCCGGATTCGCCCTGCGCCACGACGGCTCGATAGCCGGCAATCCCATGAGCGACACTGCCGATATCAACCGACAGCGCCGCGCGGCATCACTCTCCTACAGGTGGATTATAGCCGACAACAAGCGCGACATCCTCGACTCCCTCGGTATCGACAATACAATCATGCCCGCATCCGCAACCGATAACTAACATCATTAAGCAAGCAACCATTCAATCCACAATACGAAATGCAATTGAAAGAGCTACTCGGCAGACATAAGACACTGATGTCACTGATAATCCTGGCAATCATCATGGTTTATACCATATTCTCGTGGCTATGCCCGCTTATGATTGACGACTATATGTTCTGGGACAAATATCTGGCCGCCAACAACGGCAGCGTGATGCCCTCGCTGTCGGGCTACTGCACCTATGTAAAGGATTTATGGCTATACGAAAACGGCCGGCTTGCCAACATGCTGTGTGCGCCAGTCGTATTATGGATGCCCAAATGGCTCTGGGCCATCATCCTGGCCGCGACAATCTGTGCCATATATCTGTCAGCAGCCAGGCTGGTCAACGGCAGCTGGTCAATCAGCCCGCTCCTTCTCATGGCGGTGTGGATATGCTGCATACTGCTCCTCCCTTGGCACGACTACAGCTCGCTCATGCTGATTGACTATGCCCTCAACTATTTTCCTCCAACCCTGCTGACACTCGCCACCATATGGGCCGCATATCATATCGGAAACGGCCGGCTGTTCCGCCAAGCCCGTTATTGCCTTATTATATTCATAGCATTTCTGACAGGAGTCTTCCATGAAGGATTCTCAATGCCGTTGCTTGCCGCCCTCTCTGTCATTGCCGCCATCAGACGGTTTTCCATGCCGGCACAATGGTGGGGAGTATACATCGCGCTTTTGTGCGGAACTGTCATCAGCGCAGGCTCCCCGGCTATCTGGACGAGATTTTTCACCACCATGGACTCCAACGCAGAACTGCATCTCCGGCCATATCTCAGAGTATTGGTCAAGACGACACCGATGTTCCTCGCACTGTCGACGGCGGTAATAGCCGCCCTGCCGTTCGCAAAATCGCGCCGGATACTTCGCAACATCCTCTCCGACAGACTGAACCAATACCTGCTTCTTACGGCATCGTTTGCAGCAGTCATGGTCATTGTCCTGAAAGCCCCTGTGCGTGCCACCACCGGATTAAATCTGCTATTGATTATATTTCTACTGAGAAGTGTAAAATCGCTCGACATCCACATCTCTCCGAAATCATCGTCAATTGCTGCAATCGCATCGCTCATAGCCGTATCCCTGTTCTACACCGGCGTACTGCGATGGCAATTCAAGATATACGACGAAAACCGCGATATCTACTACATGCTGATGGAAGAAGAGGAGTACAAATACAGTACAATATACATGGATACCATACGCCATGCGCCATGGTGGACATTAAACCACCCTGTTGTAGGAATATGGTATACAAGCATCCAGATGAAGTTTGTCAACAAGATATATGGACGCCCGGAGGATATACCCCCGGTGCTGCCGTCCATACTTGAGAAGCATGATTTCAGCAATCAGGTTCCTGTACCGGGAAATCCGGATTTTCTCCAGGTCGGTGATATAATATTGATGAAGGATGACAACGTCGATATCGACAACCTCCCATACAACTGGAGATTCACACTCAAAAACGGCACGGAAGTGGGGTCATACGTGATATTCGTACCCTTCCTAAGTAACAACGGTGAGAGGTGGATAGCAGGATTTCCAACGAGAATTCAAGTAAAAGGACCGTTTCTCAACATCAGGCAGACGTATTGACGGCAACCGAAAATTGCCGCATAATTATGTTGTAAAACATGGTTTTAACAGAGTTTAACTATGTCGTTAAAACCCACTCCCGGAGAGCATTTTCGGACCATAAATAGAGCTAAAACGGTCATTATCAACGAGTAGATTTGGACAGACGCGGACTTTTTCGTACCTTTGCACCGTGGAAATAAAAAATCCACTCCGGACAGAGGTTCGGAACCGAGTCGGCAGAGGCCGGCCCGTGCCGAAAATCGGCAACAGACTTCCGGAGCTCCGCGCCCGCCGTTATATATACGATTGCACACATTTATTAGGCGCAACGCGGCACATCTCCCTAAAGTTCCGAAAGGCTGTAAGTGCTAACATTAACTCAAACTGATGAAGAAACCAATGTTTATCATTGTGCTCTTCGCCGCTCTAATCGCCCTGTTTACCGCAGCTACCGACCGCGCCGTCGATGGCGCCAAAGGCTCAAAAGCTCCGGTATTCAAAATCGAACGCGCCGACTCGCTCGTGCAGCTCGACAACCTCAAGGGCGAGTGGGTGCTCCTCCAGTTCTGGAGCTCGGCCGATGCCTCATCAAGGCTCGCCGCAAAAGAGTATTCACGCCTACACAGTGCAATTACCGACAGCGCAGGCAATGAGCGATTCCGTCACCTGGCGGTCAACTTCGACCGTTCGTCAAGCCTTTTTCGTGAGATAGTGCGCAGGGACGGTCTTAACGCGGAGTCACAATTCTATGTCGGGGACGGACAGATGCGAAGCAGTATCGCCCGCAACTACCACCTCGACGCCGGCATGAAGGCATTCCTTATCAATCCTGACGGGCAGATTGTTGCCGTCAATCCTTCAGCTCAGGCAATCAGGGAAGCGATATAACGATTCCCTGTCCCCGCAACAAAAATCATGCAGGGGACAAACCATACGCAGAATTCAAGCAACGACCGCAACGGCTATACAGAGGTTGCTCACAACTTATCAAGAAAACACAGTAGCCATCGGTCCGACCACAATCCTATCGTTCACCGCGTAATCCGACGCGATGAGCGATTTTTTATGTCTATACCATGCCATCCGGGCCTCTTTTTTCATGATTTTTCGCTAAATTCGCGCAAAAGAATCAATTATCACATATCGAAATGTCAGAAAAAAAATCGCATGGAAACGTCAATCCCGACGGATTTGACGCAACGACAGCCGACAACGGCCCTGCCGGACTTCCGGAAAACGCATTCCGTGAGCTCGCCGCCGATGAAAGCTACACCCCTGTTATGCATCCGGCCCACGATTATCCCGAAGTAACCCCCTACTCCGTGGGAATGGGCCTCGTACTGGCCGTTATATTCTCTGCCGCTGCCGCCTATCTGGGCCTTCGTGTCGGACAGGTATTCGAGGCCGCCATACCTATCGCCATCATCGCCGTAGGTCTCAGCGGGGCGCTCGGAAAGCGCAATGCCCTCGGACAGAATGTAATCATACAGTCTATCGGAGCATGCTCGGGTGTCATTGTGGCCGGAGCCATATTCACTCTGCCTGCACTTTATATCCTTCAGGCCAAGTATCCTGAAATCACAGTCAACTTCCTCGAGATATTCTGCTCGTCGCTCCTCGGCGGTATACTCGGCATACTCTTCTTCATACCCTTCCGTAAATATTTCGTGAAGGACATGCACGGAAAATACCCCTTCCCCGAAGCCACCGCCACCACCCAGGTGCTGATTTCCGGCGAAGGCAAAGGTGCCGAAGGCGGCTCTCAGGCCAAAACACTCGTAATAGCGTCGCTCATCGGCGGTATCTACGACTATCTGCTCGCCACATTCGGATGGTGGGCCGAAAATGTCACCTCGATAGCTTCGCAGTGGGGAGCATCGCTCGCCGAAAAGACCAAACTTGTGTTCAGCGTAAACACCGGCGCGGCACTCCTCGGCCTGGGATATATAATAGGTATAAGGTATGCATTCATCATATGCGCCGGTTCATTCTTCGTGTGGTGGGTACTCATACCCCTCATCGGCACCTATGGAGCCCCTGAGATAACATCTCTCGCCCCCGGAGCGATATTCAGCGACTATGCCCGACTGATAGGCATCGGAGGCATCGCAATGGCCGGAGTGCTCGGCATCATCAAGTCGTGGGGCATTATCGTACAGGCTGTCGGACTCGCCGGACGCGAGCTCAAAGGCAAGAGCTCTGCGGTAAAGGAAGTACGCTGGCAGACTGATATCTCCATGAAGGCCATCGTATATATGATTGTCGTGGCCCTGGTAGCCGTGCTGCTCTTCTTCTGGTTCGGAGTAATCCACTCCTTCTGGCAGGCGCTCGTGGCATGGGTAGTGGTAGCGGTAATCGCGTTTCTATTCACCACAGTGGCCGCCAACGCCATCGCTATCGTAGGAAGCAACCCCGTGTCGGGCATGACACTCATGACACTCATTATAGCATCGGCCATATTCGTCGGTGTAGGTCTCAGCGGCACCTCGGGCATAGTGGCCTCGATGGTAATCGGAGGCGTGGTCTGCACGGCCCTGTCAATGGCCGGAGGCTTCGTCACCGACCTGAAGATTGGCTACTGGCTCGGCTCCACACCCCGCAAACAGGAATGCTGGAAATTCCTCGGCACACTCGTTTCAGCCGCTACCGTAGGCGGAGTGATACTTGTGTTGAACAAGGTGTATGACTTCTCCAACCCCGACATCATCGCAGCTCCCCAGGCCAACGCAATGGCTCGCGTAATCGAGCCTCTCATGATGGGTGGCGACACCCCCTGGATACTCTACATGGCCGGAGCAGTGCTCGCCCTCATCCTCAACTGGCTCGGAGTACCGGCTCTCGCATTCTGCCTCGGTATGTTTATCCCCCTTCAGCTCAACACACCGCTCCTCGTAGGCGGAGCCATAGCCTGGTGGGTAGGCTCACGCTCAAAAGACGAATCAGTCAACTCCGCACGCCGCGACCGTGGCACCCTCATCGCCTCGGGTCTCATCGCCGGTGGCGCTCTCTTCGGAGTATTCGCTGCCCTCACACGTTTCTGTGGATTCGAATACACCAATCCGCTCTCCGGCTCGACAACCCAGACTCTCGGCATCGTGCTTTATGCAATGCTGATTATATACCTCCTCTGGGATTGCATGCGCGCAAAGAAAGCCTGATAGCATACTGAAAATGCACTGAACAATCCTCACCGGAACAATATTTCGTGAACATACATCCTATTCCCATGCAATCGGGGGTCAACCGCAACATCCTACAGCTTGCGGTGCCCTCGATTGTCACTAATATCACTACCCCGCTCCTGGCCCTAATGGATGTGACCATAGCCGGCCACATGGGAGCACCGGTATATATCGCCGCCATAGCAGTCGGAGGCTCGATGTTCAACATGCTATACTGGCTGTTCGGATTCCTGCGCATGGGCTCAAGCGGCATGACCGCACAGGCCTACGGCGCCGACGATTCCGCTGCCACAGCCACCATATTGCGGCAGGCTCTCCTTGTGGCCATAATAGCCGGACTGACGATGATTGCGCTGCGCACTCCGATATGCGACCTTATCATACGGTTTATGGATACCGATGCCGCCACATCAGCGCTGGCCACGGAATATTTCCACATACTCATATGGGGTGCGCCACCCTATCTGGCCACTTTCGCGCTCTCGGGATGGTTTCTCGGCATGCAGAACTCAAAAGTCACCATGTGGACATCCCTGCTGATTAATGTAACCAATATCGCCGCAAGCCTCTCGCTCGTCTACATATTCCACCTCGGAATAGCGGGCATCGCCACAGGCACGCTGATAGCGCAGTGGACAGGATTTATAACCCTGCTCGTGCTCGCACTGCGACGCTGCGCCGACACACACGCGCCATTGCGCGATATCTTCTACCTACCGCACCTGCAACGTTTCTTCCGTGTAAATACCGATATATTCCTGCGCACGGTATGCCTCGTGGCTGTCACCATGTGGTTTACACGCATGGGCGCGATACAGGGCGAGCGCATGCTTGCCGTCAACGCGCTCCTGATGCAATTTTTCACGCTGTTCTCATATTTCATGGACGGATTCGCATTTGCCGGCGAGGCACTCACAGGCCGCTATACAGGTGCGTCCGACCACGTGATGATGCGGCGTGCCATCCGTGCCCTGCTCCGGTGGGGAGCAGCGGTGGCGGTAATATTCTGCGCACTGTATATCCTTGCTGGCGACATGTTGCTACACCTGCTCAGCTCCGATGCCGGCATAAACTCCATGGCCCATGAGTACCTGCTCTGGATAGCTACAGTACCGATTGCCGGATTTCTCGCCTTTACCTGGGACGGCATATTCATCGGAGCGACAGCCACACGCCATATGCTCCTCTCTATGGCGATAGCGACTGTGGCATTCTTCATCGCCCAGGCCATCGCATTTCCACGGCTTGCCAACCACGGGCTATGGCTTGCATTCATCATCTACCTGTCGGTACGCGGACTCATCCTCTCCCTCTATGCCCGGCGCCTCCGCTGATTTCGCCGCCATCCTCAATGCTTCCCCGGCTAAGACCCCGTTCCCCAATATTTGTTAACGCTGGGGTCGCATATCTCTGAGTGATTTTTGTCTTGTGATGATGGAGCGTAGCCGTAGCTACGTGACTGAAGAACAAGGCAAAAAGCGCCGGAGAGATGCGATGATTACCAGCGCCACGGCCAATCGTCATGCATCTGCGTCCGCTTGTTTCGGTCGTTATGGAACCCCATAACTCCCTCATCACAAGCGAAAATCTGCTCGACGATTGACCGCCCCAGCGTTAACAAATATTGGGGAACGGGGTCTAAGACAATGTCCCAAAAACTGAGAAACTGTCTAAAAAGCTGAAGTCATCTCGACTTCAATCCCCCCAAAAAATAAGAGCACAACCTTCGGCAATGAAGATTGTGCTCTTGTGTTTTTTCTCGGTTTCAGGTATTGCCGGATGGTAAGAATTCCGGCAAAAGGTTAGCAAAGAAGATGAATTAGGATAAAAATGGGATATCCGGCCGATCCGGATATCCCGGGTATAATATTAGGGAACTAAAATTATTCAGTGTAGAATTTGAGAGTGTTGTTCTCAACCTTCTCCTTCTCCATCATGATGCCGATAAGATTCTGCATCACTGCCTGAGAACCGAACTGCTGGTTGAAGCGGGCGGCATTCTCCTGATAGTTGTAGGGACGGCCCTGGTTGTCTACCTCATACACGGTATATACAAACACTGCGTTGTTGCCCTGCACGGGATCGGAAATCTTGCCCTTGGGAGCTACAGGAACCTGGCCGAGAAGAGCCGACTCCATCACGCCGATACCGGGGATATACATCTGACCGAAAGTGACCTCGGTAGAATCGACCTGCGAGCCAAGCAGACGGGCATATCCGTTGATGTCGGTTGCCTTGCCCTTCACCTGCTCGATAATGGCGGCGGCCTTCTTGTCGTTGCGCACCTTGCGTGTAAGAGCGGCGGTGATGGCCTCGTCGTTCATAGGCATGTAGCCGGGCTTCACGATGTCGTTGAGAGCGACTACGATAAGATTGTCGTTCTGGCTGTCCTGCATCACAGGGCTTACATCGCCGGCCTTGGCGTCCATCACCCATTTCACAACATTGCGGGTATAGGGCACATTGCCTATCATATAGGAGTTGGCGGTAACGGTAGCGGGCTGGAGGGTATATCCGGCAGCGATGGCCTTGCTCATGG
Source organism: Muribaculum sp. (assembly GCF_029051885.1). Lineage (GTDB taxonomy): Bacteria > Bacteroidota > Bacteroidia > Bacteroidales > Muribaculaceae > Muribaculum. The sequence goes on along the minus strand of NZ_JAIDKI010000001.1, from coordinate 13,569 downwards.
TAAGAGAGTCAGCCTTGCTGATGCCGCTTACGAAAGCCAGAAGGTCGTCGTTGAGCTTGTCGACGGTAGCGTCGGAGGGATATACCTTATAGTTTACTGTAGCGTAATCGTAGATGGTGACAGGTGCCTTCTTTGAGTTGACGCGGATAATGCTTGCCATATTGGCGGCACTGTCGGCGATGAAGTAACCGTTGCCGGCCTCGAGGATGCGGGTCTTCACCTCATTGTCGGGAGCCGAGGCCAGAGTCTGCCAGAGATTAGAGCGGCTGTCGAGCACACCGGGAGTGCCGGCCACGTCGGCTGCTGTCTTGCCTGAGTTGAGAGCGGCGAGGAGCGAGTCGCGGGAAGCGGCATTGCCCTGGAACTGGATAATGTCGAGGTTCACCGAGTCAACGGCATTCTTCTTGCCGATAAGTTTGGCGATTGTAAACTCGTCGTCGATATAGCTTATCTGGGCTACGGCACCTACTGCCGAGTCAGCGAGGAATGCGCGGAGCACAGGGCTGCTCACTGCTGATGCGGTCGACGATGTGCGGTTTACACCGAAGTTGGTGTCGCCGGCTACAGCGTCGATGGCGGGAGTGTTGCGGAGCTTCACGATAACCGAGTCAACCAGTGTCTGGCCTTCGGCCTTGTCGGCAGCCGACGGAGCTACGTTGACAACGATGAAGTTGGCGCGGCGGGTCTCGTCGTCTACACGGTAAGCCTCCTTCTCCTTGTTGTAAGCGTCGCGAAGTTCGCTGTCGCTTACGGGATACTCTTCGTCAGGCATTGTGCTGAAGTTCTTGGAAGCATAGGCGATATGGCTTGTAGAAGCGTTGCCTGAATAAAACTCTTTGGCGTCAAGTTCGTTGGCGGCAAGAGCACCGGTAAGAAGAGTCTGGAGCTTCTGAATCTTCAGCATCTGGTTCATCTGCTTTTCCTGTGCGAGCCACATCTGCTGGAGCTGCTGGGCAGTCTCTGCCGGAAGATTGTATTTTGTAGGATTGAATGCATAGTCATACACCTGATCGGGGCTTTCTGCACCCATCTGGCGGGCAAACTGCAGCATGTAGGGATGAGCGTTGGCACCGGTCATTGCCTTGGAAAGCTCTGCGTCGGTGACTGTGATGCCGAGGCGGTCCATCTCCTCCTCAAGGAGCGACTCCTGAATCATGCCCTGAAGCACCTGGGCCTGCATGATAGCGGGGTCAATCTTGCTGTTGGGCTGCTGTTGCTGCATCTGCTGCGATGCCTCTTCATTGCGACGCTGGAAATCCTGCACGTCAATTTTTCTGTCACCCACCTTGGCTATAGTGGTACCTGTGCCGAAAAGAGTGCGTCCGGATGTAAAGAAGTCTCCGATGATGAATGCCAGAAGAGCGACGCCTACCACAACAAGGAGCAGTGTCGATCTCTTGCGGATTTTTTCAAGTGTTGCCATTTATATTTTATCTGTTTTTTAATTGCGTAATTGATTGGTCATCACCCGCAAAACTTTACTTTTGGGGGTAAAATCGCACAAAGTTACGAAATTTGCCGTATTATCCCAATCCGCAACCACGTTTTTTCACACAAATTTTCGCCTTTACGCGGCGATTTTCACAAGGACTGTCCCCGCGGCATGCCTACATGGAGCCTACCACAAGCAGCACAAGGCCGGCGATAAGCACGCAAAGGTCAATCAGCTTGGCGCCTACATGACGCTCTCTGAGGGCTATGACACCATAAAAGAACGACACCACGACGCTGCCGCGGCGTATCATCGACACGATGGCTATCATAGAGCCCGGAAGCGACAAGGCATAGAAATAAGCGATATCGGCAGCCGTAAGAAACAGGGAAATGAACAGGATGGTCCATCGCCACTTGAACGGCGCCACAGCCTCGCCGCGCATGCGGTGTCCGCGCAATATCAGGGCTATGGTTATCCCCATTATCACAAACTGATAGAAGCTGTACCAGGCCTGCACCTCGAGTGGCTCATAGCGCCCGAGCAGCCATTTGTCGTAAAGCGCGCTGACAGCACCCATGAAGGCGGCTCCGATTGCCATGAGCACCCAGCGGCCTTCGCCGGTGCCGCGCCCCTCCTTCATGCCTATGCGGCTTATGAAGAACAGTGAAAAGAATCCAAGGGCCACACCGCCCCACTGCCATGCGTTGAGCCGCTCTCCATATATGAGGATAGCCCCGACAAGCACCATCACAGGGCGCGACGCATTGACCGGACCGGCCACAGTGAGGGGAAGATGCTTGATACTGAAGTATCCGAGCAGCCACGACGACAATACGATAAGTGCCTTTACCATTATCTGGAAATGGCCGGTCAGAGAGCCGCCAAGGCCGATATAACCCTCGGCAAGGCCCGCGACAATGACCGGAGCCATAAGCAGGGAGCTGAACAGGGTGTTGAGGAACAACACCACCAGCACATTGTTGCCGGCTACCGACAGTTTCTTGAAAACATCATAAAACCCCAGGCACAGCGCCGAGGCGACAGCAAGCAGTATCCACATGATTATTTCATTTTTTCCACACTCTCCGACGGTCCGACAATCCACAACACATCCTCGGCCTCAAACTGAGTAGTGCCGTCGGGATGCATATACGTGCCGTCGGGACGCTGTATCGCCACAAGCAGCACCTTGTACTTGTCGCGCAGCTGTCCTGTGGCCGACGTCTTCCCGATAAGTTCGGATGTGGCCGACAGCTGCACCTTGGTCAGCTTCACATCGGCCATTGCCGGAGTGTCGGGCTCGGAATCGTCGACACACTCTATTACCGGAAGTATGCTCTCGATCTGGGCGTCGGTACCGATGATACCGAGCGTGTCGCCGGGGAAGATGCGCATAGTGCCGTTAGGCACAAGCAGAGTATGGCCGCCGCGCTGTATGCTCGCCACATTCACCCCGTATTTCTTGCGGAGATTGGAGTCCATCAGGCGGTCGCCGACAAATGGGCAACCATAGCCCACGGTTATAAACGCCAGGTGCATGTCGCTGACAAGATTGTTGTTCTTGCCCGAGCGGCGCAGCTCGCGCTCGTTGAGGTTATCGAAAAAGCGCATCTCCATATACTGTAGCCGCTTGCGCAGACGGCCGGAGAACGTGCAGAGCATCACCACGAAAATCAGCAGACCCACTATCCATCCGATTCTCATCGAATGTATGGCGCTTATGGCATAGATGATAAATCCAAGCGCCAGCAGCAGGCGGAAGATAGTCATCACTATCAGCGGCACATCAAAATGGGCGTTTGCGGCCACCAGGCGCTCGCGCTCTGTCTTGCGCGACGCCGGCATAGCAAGAGCCAGAAGGAAAGGTGCCATAAGAAGCAGTGTGATGACCGAGGTTATGAAACGTCCCCACCCGGGCGAGAACTCAAGCAGCAGAGGCTCGACATATTTCAAACAGAGCAGCATGATGGCAATCACCACACTGCTGTAAAGCAGTATGCGCCACACATAACGCTTAAGCACCGACACCCACAGTTCTCGGGTTTCGCTCTCCGAGTTGGCGCTGACACTGTAGCGCTCTATCAGGAAATGCATCCGCTTGGGCAGATGCTTCTCCACAAACCCATAGACCGGATCGGCCATACGGATAAAATAAGGTGTAGTGAAAGTGGTAAGCACCGACACAGCCACCACAATCGGATAGATAGTCGGGTCAAGCACTCCGAGCGACATACCCAGCGACGCGATGATAAACGCAAACTCGCCTATCTGCGTGAGCGAGAATCCCGACTCCATGGCTATACGCAGCGGCTGCCCGGTAATAAGCATGCCGAAAGTGCCGAACAGTATCATGCCTGCTATCACCACTCCCGACAGCAAAAGTATCGGTCCGGAATACTCGACAATCACATTCAGGTCGACCATCATGCCGACCGAAATGAAAAACACGGCGCCAAACAGGTCCTTGACGGGACTCACCACCGCCTCAATCGACTCGGCATAGCTCATGCCGGCGATTATCGAGCCCATGACAAACGCTCCGAGCGCCAGCGAGAATCCGCAGTACACCGAAAATACCGCCATGCCGAAACAGAGACCCAGAGCTATTATAAGCAACGTCTCGCTGTTGAGATACCGGCGTATGCGGTTGAGCACCGACGGAAGCACGTACACCCCCACCAGAAACCATATGATAAGGAAAAACACCAGCTTGGCCACGCTCATCAGCAGCTCGCTCCCCTCCACGCTGTTGTTTATGGCTATCGACGACAGCACCACCATCATGAGCACCGCAAAAAGGTCCTCGACGATAAGCACCGCAAATACCAGCGAGGCAAACTTCTTTTGCCTGAGCCCCAGGTCGGTGAACGCCTTGATGATAATCGTGGTCGACGACATCGAAAGCATACCACCAAGAAACAGACTGTTCATATGGGAGAAATGCAGCAGATGGCCGATGGCAAATCCCGTACACATCATCCCTATCACGATGATAAGGGCCGTCACCACCGCCGAGCCGCCCGTGTTGAGCAACTTCTTGAAACTGAATTCCAGACCGAGGGAAAAGAGCAGCACCACAATGCCGAGCTGCGCCCAAAACTCTATGTTGCTCTCCGTAGTGACAGACGGCAGATAATGAAAGTGAGGACTTGCGAGAAAGCCGGCAACGATATATCCCAGCACCACCGGCTGTTTAAGCCATTTGAACAGCACCGTCACCACGGCACCCATCAGCAATATGAAAGCAAGGTCTCTTACCAGGCTCTCCACCTGGACATCGCTCATCTCGCCGCCTCCTGATGCGACATCGCCTGTCGCGGCAGCCATTATCAGATTCAGCAACATATAAGTAAGTCGTTATTATTCCAATTCATCCGTCATTGTCCCACAGTCTCTTCGGGAGCATTGAGCCTATATCGACACCTGTGTGCCGAGCGATATCGCTATGGTCGGCTTCACATCGCGCAGTTCGGCAAACAGTTTCATATAGTCGGTGCGCTCTCTCACGAGCACCACAAGATTAAGCCGAGTCACCGGCTCCATATAGTCATACTCGACATACACATTGCTGAGATGCACATGGTGGCGCGCAAGCACCTCGCGGTATCCCTCGATATCCTCCGCTATCACCGACAGCTTGAGCCTTATGATACGCGACTCGACACCCGAATGCACATAGTGCTCCCAGCGCTCCATCACCACAAGCACCACAAGTATCAGTCCGGTAGTTATCACCGACAGCCAGTAAAGCCCTACGCCTACCGCCATGCCGATGGCCGCGATTATCCATATGCCGGCGGCAGTGGTAAGTCCGCGCACCGACCCCTTCATCTGTATGATGGCGCCGGCGCCGAGAAAACCGATTCCGGTCACCACCTGGGCCGCGATACGCCCGGGGTCGCCGTTCTTGAGCCCCATATATTCCTGGGGCACATATATCGACAGTATCATCGCGAGCGTGGCGCCCATGGCGATGAGAGCGAATGTGCGCACTCCGGCAATCTGCCCCTTGCGCTTGCGCTCATACCCGACACAGCAGCCGAGCATCAGACTCAGACAGAGCTTGAATACCGACGAGACCGTGTTGACTTCAATCGATGTGATATCAGCCACAAAATCAGCCCACGCATATGCGCCGCAGAATACCATGTCGCAATCCTCCGGCGGTTATTTACGCATCGTAAACTTGCGCGATGCCAGGCGGTAATTGTCGGCAAACAGTTCCACAAGATAATCGCCGGGGGTGAGAGCGGTGTTCACGTCCCAGTAAATCTTTACCCCGCCGATTTCCTCGCCGGCATACTCGATGGTCTTGCGGGCTGTGCACTGAAGCGACGAACCCTCGAAGTTGAAGCGTCCTCCGGCACCGAGCAGTGTGCCCTCGGGCGAAGTGATACGCAGGTAGATAGTCTTCTCTCCCACAGGAGTAGAATTGTTCTGAGGTATGGTAAACGTCACCTCAAGCTGCTTGGCCTTAGTGATATTCTTCTCGTTCTTGCCGTTTTTCTTCAGACCCAGAAGCTGCACGCCGGTCACATTGAGCTTCTCGGCAAGCTCCATACGTTCCGACAGCGCCTCGACACGCTTTGTCTGCGACTCCACGCGGCTGCTCAGCTGCTGGTTGCGCTGCTTGATTTCAGCATTTTCATCACGCAGGGCGGCATTCTCCTTGCCCAGCGAATCAATCTGCGACACATAGTGACGCAATATATTCTTAAGTGTGCCGATTTCGTCCTGGAGCTGCTTGATGCGCTTCGAACTCTTCTGCTTCTCGTTCTTAAGTTCCTGGAGCAGCTTCTCGACCTTTGATTTAGCCGCAGCATATTTTGTCACCAGCGAGTCATTGGCCAGCAGCTGCGACTGATTCTCATACTGCGCATACTGGGTGTTAAGCACCTGGTACTCGTTGGCGAGCTGCAACTGCTCATTGGTGAGCTGCAACTGCTCGTTGGCCAGTTTCTGCTGTTCGAGTTCACTATGCATCTTTGTCGTTGTCATCACTACAGCGACAATTGCCCCGATAATAAGCAGAGCAAGTACAACGACTGCAATCATCGTAGTCTTGGACTTCTTTCCCGAAGTCTTGTTGAAATCATCAAATTTCTCGGCCATGACCTATAATTAAACGGTAAAAGAATCGTTTTGTCGAATCATGGCAAAGTTACAAACTTTATTCCATAAACACGTATCCAATCCACAATTTCTTGATGACGGCGCCTCAGCTCTTTTATACCCATTTCATGGCTGACATCCTCTCCCGGATTCCTATCTTATGGTTCACATCCCATCTGCCACGTTAATTCACCACACACAGATCCGCTTCACCATACAAGCCTTTTCAATGGCATTTGCATTTTTTAACAAACCCATACAAAATATCTCAACTGAAAAAATTTAAATTTGCAGCGCACATCAGCCACATGGCTGACGGGAGATTACATCACCTTGGAGACACAATGCCTCCTTGGCCATTCGGACACCGCATCACAGGCGTCTGAAAGTGATGGGACGGCTCTTCTCCCCTACTACCCCATAATTTATTTCACCTCTGTGTTCCCGTCATGCAGAATCTCAACCACAGGCGCGCACCTCCAAAATGTGCATGCCATGTGGGAGCAGGTTCGCATTACGGCATTTCATTGTGTCTGCTTGTGCGGATCTGTGTAAAATACAGGCTATCCAATCATTAACTAAATTTATACACAATGAAAAAGCATCTTCATTTCTTATTCCTGGCACTCTTTGCCGCACTCCCCCTTGTGCTGACCTCATGCGGCGACGATGATGACGAACCCGGCAGTTCCAACTCAATCGTCGGCACATGGCAGGTATCATACTACGACGAATACGGGGACTACAATGTCACCGAGACCTACATCTTTAAGGATAATGGCACAGTTGTCTATTCCTATAAATGCGACGAACCGAGCGATAACTATACCCTAACCAACAATTACAAGGTAGTTGGCGATCTGTCAAAAGGAGCCATACTCGAGGTGTGGGGCAATGACGCCGACGGTGATTACGTGGAAATATCAACGCGCGTCCAGCTTATCAACAATCGACTTTACCTTTACATAGATGACGAGGAGATCTATCTGACTCGAGTGTCCTGACACCACCTCCCCCTTAGAGATTGTCTAAGAGCTTGTTTAATAAATATTACCGTCAGGGCGGTCATTCGTCGAGCAGATTTTCGCTTGTGATAAGGGAGTTATGGGGTTCCATAACGACCGAAGAACAGGCGGAAAGATGCCGGCGATTGACCGACTGGAGGTAATTTGTTTCATATCGTTGATATATTTTTGCATTTATTTCAAAAGAAGGCAAGAGGTTGAGTGGTTATAAAGTTACTTTTAGTCTCGTATATCTTGGCCGCTTTTCGCCCTGTTCCTCAGTCATGTACATAAAGTACATTCCTTCGTCACATATCGAAAATCGTCTCAAGCTATACGACCCTGGCGGCAACATTTATTATTAAACAAGCTCTAAAAATCTATGTCACCCGATTCCAGACAATCACTTACCCTCGTGTAACAACCGGCTCTCACACCAACCATACAAAGCCCCGTAGCTACCCCCCTTCACAATCGGGGACCTCGCTACGGGGCCTTTTTATGTAGCAAATCACAACATCGACAATTGAGTAAAGCAAGCACAACGCAACGGCCTGTAGTCACAAATGCAAACAACTACCGACATAATACACCTATATTGCCCAACCGTAGCCAACAACACTCCCTCTATACTAAATAGACCCGGTCGACAAAAAAGTTGCCGGGCATCGGAGCTGTATGTCGCTCCGATGCCCGGCTATAAATAATTGTTATGACTATCGGTGGATTAGTCGGCGTTGAGGTTGACGCGCTTGAAAGCAACGGCAACGAGGCCCTTCTGGGTCTGTTCGAGGAACTGGCCTACTGAGAGCTTGCTGTCCTGAACATATTCCTGCTCCATGAGGCAGCTTTCCTTGAAGAACTTGTTGAGACGGCCGTTGGCGATATTCTGGATCATAGCCTCGGGGAGGTTTGCAGCCTTTGCCTCGGCGGTTTCCTTCATAATCTGGCGAGCCTTTGCAGCGTCTTCTTCGGTAATCCAGCCCTTGGTGATGTTCGACTCGATGTGGTCGTCGGAGTCGAAGTGGTTGGGGTTGAGACCGGCTTTTCTGAGAGCTGCTTCAACAGCCTTCTTAATCTGCTCCTGCTTGGTCTTCTCTACAGCTACTGCGATTTCCTGGTCGATTGTGGCCTGGGGTACATCCTCGCGGCTTACGGCAACAGGATTCATCGAAGCAATCTGCATGCAGATTTCGCGGCCGATCTGAGCGTCAACATCGGGAAGATTGAAGCCTACGATAGCGGCGAGCTTGTTGTTGAAGTGGTTGTAGGCGGCGGTGGTGGGAGCCTCTACTACCTCGTAAGCGCCGATTTCGGTCTTTTCACCGGTCTTGCCCGACTCCTCGGTAACGAGGTCGGCAACGGTGATACCGTCAACGGTCACTGCCTTGAGCTCCTCTGCGCTCTTGCAGCGGTTGGCCACTGCGAGGTCAAGGAGTTTCTTGGCGAGGTTTACGAAGCCTTCGTTCTTGGCCACGAAGTCGGTCTCACAGTTGAGAGCGAGAATGGCGGCGAAGTTGCCTTCGTTCTTAGAGAGCACGCAACCCTCTGCTGCCTGGCGGTCCTCACGCTTGGCGGCTACAGCCTGACCCTTCTTGCGGAGGATCTCTACGGCGGCGTCCATGTCGCCGTTAGCTTCGGCGAGAGCTTTCTTGCAGTCCATCAGGCCGGCGCTTGTAAGGTGGCGCAGCTTGGTGATTTCTGCCATTGTAACTGCCATATTCTTTAGTTTTTAGCGGTTCGTAATTAAGATGGATTATGCCTCTTCGGCGGGAGCGGCCTCTTCAGCCTTTACTTCTGCTTCGGCGGAAACTTCCTCCTCGTTGCGGCGGGCAACGCGGCGACGGCCACGTGCTGCCTGGGCGGGAGCCTCTTCGTCGGCGGGAGCGTCGGCCTTCTCTGCCTTGCGCTCTTCAAGACCCTCGGCCATGGCGGCTACTACGGTGTCGAGGATGAGCTCGATTGACTTGGATGCGTCGTCGTTGGCAGGGATTACGAAGTCAACATTGTTGGGGTTGGAGTTGGTATCTACCATAGCGAATACGGGGATACCGAGACGGTTGGCCTCAGCTACGGCGATGTGCTCCTTCATTACGTCTACTACGAAAAGGGCCGAAGGCAGACGGTTGAGGTCGGCGATAGAGCCGAGAGTCTTCTCGAGCTTGGCACGCTGACGGCTGATCTGCAGCTTCTCGCGCTTCGACAGGTTGTCGAATGTACCGTCCTTCGACATCTTGTCGATGTTGGCCATCTTCTTGACAGCCTTGCGGATGGTGGGGAAGTTGGTCAGCATACCGCCGGGCCAGCGCTCGATTACGTAGGGCATGTTGATCTGCGATGCCTTGTCGGCGATCACTTGTTTGGCCTGCTTTTTGGTGGCAACGAAGAGTACCTTCTTGCCTGACTTAGCTATGCTCTTGAGAGCAGCCGATGCTTCTTCGAGCTTGGCGGCTGTCTTGTAGAGGTCGATGATGTGGATACCGTTGCGCTCCATGAAGATGTAGGGGGCCATGGCCGGATTCCATTTACGCTTGAGGTGGCCGAAGTGGCAACCTGCTTCAAGGAGCTGTTCAAATGTAGGTGTTGACATTTGTGTTGTGGGGATGTTGTTTACGTTCTGTTAATTTTACAATCCCGGGGTAGGGAACGTGTCCATCGCCGGAATTTAGATGCTAAACACTTTTGAGGAGGTCGAGGTGATATGGTCTATGCGGATTCTCCGGTGACGTATGCGCCCGGATATGAGCGCCGCCACACGGCGAATGCCGATATTAACGCTTGGAGAACTGGAAGCGCTTGCGTGCCTTGGGCTGACCGGGTTTCTTACGCTCTACCGAACGCGGGTCGCGGGTCATGAAGCCTTCTGCGCGGAGTGCGGGCTTGTCCTCGGGGTTTACCTTTACCAGGGCGCGGGCGATAGCCAGACGGAGAGCCTCAGCCTGTCCTTTGTAACCGCCGCCGTCGAGGTTGACCTTGATGTCATACTTGCCCTCGGCTTCGAGTGTTGCCAGAGGCTGCTTTACGATATACTGAAGTATAGACGAGGGGAAATATACTTCGAGGGGACGCTTGTTGATGGTGATGGTGCCATTGCCCTCGCCCATGATTACGCGGGCGATAGCGGCCTTGCGACGGCCTACTGCATTAACCTTTTCCATACTTCTTATTTAATGGTGTTGATGTCGATTACTTTGGGGTTCTGCGCTTCGTGGGGATGTGCGGGACCGTTGTATACGTGCATGTTTTCGATGATCTGACGACCCAGACGGTTCTTGGGAAGCATACCCTTTACCACCTTGATGAAGAGGGGGTTGTAGCCGGGCTTGATGTGCTTGTTGAACGACTTCTGCTTGAGAAGCTCGGGGGTCGACACACGCTGGCCACCGGGATAGCCGGTATAGCGGAGATATTCGCGGTCGGTCCACTTGTTGCCGGTGAGGCGCACCTTGTCGGCGTTGATGATGATTACATTGTCACCACACTCTACGAAGGGAGAGTAGGTGGGCTTGTTCTTGCCGCGAAGTATCAGGGCAACAACTGAGCAAAGACGGCCGAGAACCTGGTCGGTGGCGTCGATTACCACCCATTCGCGGTTGCACTGCTGCTCGTTGGGGGTTAATGTCTTGTAGCTTAAAGTATCCACGTTAAATCTTTAATTAATAGATGATTAGTTTGACTTGTCGTTGAGAGGCATTCGGCCAAAAACGCTTCTCCGTGCAAATCAATGCATTAATTTGGACATAATCGGTGTGCAAAGGTACGACTTTTTAATTTCCCCACAAAATCATTTTAATCATTTTTAACATCACACGGGCCGCCATCCACCGCAATCCCATGTTGATATTAGGGCATCCCCTATATCGGGCGTTCCCGCGCCCACACGTTTTTTCATCCGCACTTGCCCTTTTCTCATTTATATTCCCTAAATTTGCGTTGATTAACATAAATACATTATGACCGACGTACAGGAATCGATGCGACACATCCTCCGATGTGAAAGCGACGCCATTCTCAACATACCCGTCTCCGACGCCTACGACCGTGCTGTAGAGTTGATTATCGAGCACGTACACCGCCGCCGGGGCAAGCTCGTCACCTCCGGAATGGGAAAGGCCGGACAGATTGCGATGAACATCGCAACCACTTTCTCTTCTACAGGAACTCCCGCCGTCAACCTCCATCCCAGCGAAGCTCAGCACGGCGACCTCGGTGTGCTACAGCCCGACGACGTGATGCTCCTCATCTCCAACTCCGGAAAGACCTACGAAATCATCGCACTGGTGGAGCTGACCCACAATCTATATCCACAGGTGCCGCTCATCGTGATTACAGGAAATCCCGACAGCCCGCTCGCGGCCATTGCCGATGTCACACTTTCCACCGGCGGAGCGCCTGAGGTATGTCCGCTCGGCCTTACTCCAACCACCTCGACTACTATGATGACCGTAATCGGCGACGTGCTCGTGGTAAATGTAATGCGCCTCACCGGATTCTCCCGCGAACAATATGCCCTGCGCCACCACGGCGGATATCTCGGCTCTAAATCCCGCGGCGAGGACACTCCGGCCGGAAAATGACCACCCCGGCAGGCAACTACGGAATACACACACATCAGCATCCCACTTGACAATGCGTAAAATAATCATAATCGGCGAATGCGCCTTGCAGATTACCTTCGACGGCACAACGCCGGTCGGCTCAGCCCCACATGGCGTACTGCTCAACGCAGCCGCCGCAATAGCCGCCGCCCGACAGCAGGTAAGCCTCGTAAGCGAGATTGCATCCGACCCCATCGGCGACATAATACTCAGCTATCTCAACCAAGCCGGAGTCGACACTTCAAGCGTCGACCGCTACACCGGAGGAGCCACTCAGCTGCAGCTCCTGTTCTCCGACGGCAAAAGCTCGCGCTACGGAGCATACCACGACTCGGGATTTACTGTAATATGGCCGAAGATTAATCCGGGCGACATACTGCTATTCGGCGGAAACTACGCCCTCGACCCTCGAGCACGCACCCGCCTGTTCGACATCGTGCGATATGCCCGCGAACGCAATGCCAAGATTGTCTACGTGCCCGACTTCGAGCCGGCGCGCGTGCGCAACATCACACACCTGATGCCGGCAATACTCGAAAACTTCGAGGCTGCCGACATAGCCGTAACCACCTCCGCCGACCTACGTGCAATATTCCGCTCACAAACTCCCGACGAGGCATTCCGCGACCATATATCATTTTACACCGACACCATGTACAACCTCTCTCCCGACAGTCGGCTTACAACACATTCGCTCGCCTCGCCCGACACCCTGCCGCCTCTGTTCCTCACCTCCCCCACCCCCGTGTCGCTCCTTGTGGCACTGACCACCGCCATGCTCTCCGACAACGAATCTCCCGAATAAGTAATCCCGGCCGACGGCAACCGACGGCCAATCCGTAAAAAATACACCGATATGTCAACAGCCCTTTCTACCGGCGCCCCGACCGGCCAGCTGCCGGTTATATCAAAAAACGCCAAAGTAGCCATCGTCTCAGCCCGCTGGAACAGCCACATCACCGGCCCGCTCGCTCAAGGCGCCGCAGCCCTTCTCGAAAGCCGCGACATCGCATACCAGATGTTTGAAGTGCCCGGCGCTGTCGAACTCACCTACGCCGCCGCACGCCTGCAACCTCTGTTCGACGCCGTAATAATCATAGGATGCGTAATCCGTGGCGATACACCCCATTTCGACTACGTATGCCAGAGCGTGACCGAAGGCATGACTCAGCTCAACCTCAACGCCGAGTGTCCCGTAATATTCGGAGTGCTCACCGTCAACGACGAGCAGCAGGCTCTCGACCGCGCCGGAGGACGACTCGGCAACAAAGGCACCGAAGCTGCCGAAGCTGCAATCCACATGATTAGCTTCGCCGAAGCCACTGCCATCACCACATCTCCCCTCCAATAAAACAGGCAATCCTCCCGCATATCTACAAAAATCAAAGAGCTGCGACGGTCAATACGACCGTCGCAGCTC